>WQVK01000019.1 GCA_009784025.1 Defluviitaleaceae bacterium | reverse complement strand
TATACTGCCTGGGTGCATTGTCAATGTTCCCCGGTTAACTGCTAGCCCACCACGGTTTCCTGTAGCAGGAAGAACAGATGTAAAGTGAACATTGTAGATATGCGTAACGCCTCTTGACATTATATGGCGTGCTGTACCTGCTGTTCTGGTAACTGTGAATGGCTCTGCTCTGTCGCTATAGATATGAACCACACGACCAGCTACGCCGCCCATGGTCATTACTGCGCCAGTAACATTAAAGTCTCCTGTCAGCCTTATGATTGTTGGGTTTGTTGTAGCTGTTATAGCGGATCTTAATCCATCTTCAGTATTAACAATATGCGTAGCTGCTCCAACTCCTGGTGGAGTATGAATTGAAAGTGGCATTATACCTACTGTCAATGCTTCTATTGCAGCTACTGCAGGTTCCTCATAAACTTCTTCATAAAGCTCGGCAGTTTGTATGCTGATGTTTGCTGCTTGTTCGTTAAGTTCTGCCTTTTCTATTTCTATAGCTTCCAGTTCTTCTGTTACTGTGGCCAGCTCTGCTGCAATCACTGCATGTTCTGCTGCTGTGGCTTCACGCGAAGCTAACAGAGCTTCTAACTCTGCTTCCTGGGAGGCTATATCTGCCTGTTGGGTTTCAACTTCAGCTTGGGCTGCTGTTGCAAGCTCTAGCGCTGCTGTTGCTGCTGCCAGCTCTGCTTCGGCTGCTTCTAGGTTTGCTGTGTATTCTGCAATCTGCCCAGGGATAGCACGCAGCTGCGCTTCCAAAGCCGCTGTGTCTTCACCTGCTTGCCTTGAGGTGCTAACCTCTTGGCCTAGGGCGAATTGCTGGTTGAACAGTTGCAACATATTTTGGCCATATGTTGTTACCGAATCTGTTAGGATTTCGATTGCCTCTTCAAGTTCTGCTGGGTTGCCAGATGCGGCTACCGGCTGAACTTGTGCCGCTGATTGAGCAGCTGCTATTTGGGCATCTACTGCTGCTAGCCTAGAGGCTAGGCCTGCCTCAAGCACTTCTAAGCTTGTTTGGCGGGAGGCCAATGCGGCCTGCTCTGCTTGCAGATTAGCCAGCGCAACGTTTATTGCGTTTGCCGCTGCTATTTCCGCAGGCGTTGGAGCTTGCACCTCCATTTCTGTTGGTGCTTCAACTTGCCTTACTGGCTCGTTGGCCTCACCCACCGGCTGTTCTGCCTGGATGCTTTCTGTTTGACCTGCAACGTCAAAAGAAGCTTGTACGGCATTCGCATACAAACTCAGTGGCGTCTCAATTAGCAGGGCAACGATTACTAAACATGCTACCAGCGCTTTAATCTTGTTGATCGCGCGCATGCTTAGTAGATTTCTTCTTGTTTTTGGCATCATCTCTGATGTCCCCCTTAAATGATTTTTATATATAATCGTTCTTTTTGAACGAAATTTAGATAACTAAATCACTTGATATATGCCTATTACGACCTCCCCCGCATAAGTACATCATTCAAACATAGAATACCATGTTGCGCTTACAAATGTCAACAATTTTTTTATATTTACTTTGTGCATCTAGTTTTACTATTTATTGTACAACAAACGTTCCTTTTGCCGCACAAGGAAACGTCTTTTTGTAGTAATTGTATTGTATCTCCACCAAAAATGCACATATGGAACATAAACTGTCCACAATATAAAAAATATGTAAAAATTACGGTAGAGTATTTTATCGTCAGATAAATTAAAAACAATCCTCTTAAACAAGGAGATTTAACGTAATGTGAAGAAACAACGACGCAACACGATAGGTCAAAAAGAAGGCGTTGATAACGCCATTCAGCAGAATCACAAGTTTCACAGGACTGTTTCTAGCTCAACTAACGATTAAAAGCTATATGCTAACTTATACAAAAATATGCTTGACTATCTGCATCAAAAGAAGCCGATAGGTCGTCACCTGTCGGCTTCTTTTGTATCCTATTGATTATCTTGTATAGTCCATTACTGCCGTCCAAATTTCTACATCGCCGTCCATACTAAACCAACGGCTGTTTGTAGCATCAATCACATAGAAGTAATGCCATGCACCTGGATTAGCCGCATCTGGGAAGATGCGCAAATCTGGAGTTCTGGCTATGCTACTTGCATTTACTTCGCCGCGATTTAACGCTCGGCTTACTAATGCCGCTGCTTCGGCTCTGGTGATTGCACTTTGTGGCCTAAATGTCCCCGCTGCGTCACCATGCATCCAGTCCAACCTTAGCATAGTATATACATAGTTAAATGCCCAGCCGCTAACTTCATATGCATCAAGGTATGGCAACCTGCCACCTACCTGAATATTATTGGTGGCTCTTGCCATAATGCCAGCAAACTCCTGGCGAGTTATTGCTTGGTCCGGCCTAAATGTCCCGTCTGGGAAGCCTACTATCAGGCCATACCTGAAAGCGGTTGCTATATAGTTGAAGTACCATGCGCCCGGGCTCACATCGCTAAACATTTCTGCACCATTAGCATACCTTGGCAACACGCCAAAGTCTGTTGTCATAGTACGCACCAACAATGCTGCTGCTTCCGCCCTTGTTATATTGCCATTCGGCATGAAATAGCCACTTGGGTAACCAATCATAAACCTTGCACGGAAATTATCCATTGCCGCCAGCGGAACATCATAGTCATCTAAGATGAACTCTTCTCGCACACGTGGCGGGCTTTGCGGAATTACAAACACTGGTGGATCTGCTGGATCTAAAATAATTGGCGGTTGTTGCGGTGGTGGGTCTGGTTGGCCAACTATTCCACCAGAATCGCCCCAAACTGCAGTAAACCTAACAGCTTCGCCAGGCATAGTAAAACTATGGCCAGCAGGATATACTGCTCCGTCAAAGTCTGCAATATTTGTGCCTATTTCAGGTATAACATCTCCGCGCACCCACCCTAGGAATACCCAGCGTACAGGTGCAGAACCTTGCGCAAGAATCATAGAAGTGCCCTCAACTCTTGTACCGCTTGCTGTTTGGCCTATATGTGGGCCAATATTTCCAGGTTGGTTGCTAATTGTTAACATATGAGTAACATCAGCCATGTTAAACTGTGCATAGAATGTTCTTTCCCTTGATAACACGGACATTCCAACGGGGGCAAGCTCATCAAATGCTTCAAAGTCATAACCCATCCAGCGATAGAAATAATGGCCTACCCCGGCTGTTGGCACAGGTATTTCTGTATTATCCAGCAAATGCCCTACATGCCTACGGACAGTACTCTGCCCCGCAAGATTGTTTATTCCGTTATACTGATATACTCTAAAGTGTACATACTGCTCAAATATTTGAACAAAATATGCAGTAAACACTGCATGGCCGAGAATTGCCACGTCCAAGATATCGTCATCACTGTCTACAGTGCCAGTTACAACACCGTTAGCTGTTTGCATTTCAAATGCCCAGTGTGAAAACGCCCATGTTTCTGCAGCAGACCTATATGGCAATACGCCAGGCAATTGTGCTACTGTTAATCTGCCATCTGCAACAACGGTTGCGGGTACATTGTCGTACAATATGCCGCCCTCGGCTGCTTCAAATGCTACACCGAACATACCTACTGGCAAGAAATCCGCCCTGTAGGTCATGGAAGCGGTTACGCCGGGGTAATGCCCTTCAAGAACCGGGGTACCGCTTGTATCGTAAATATGATCAACTTCTGTTTCGGTATCTACTTGTACCCAGCGCCAAAAAGCATAGCCAGGTGCTGCTACCGGTCTTGCTGGGTCAAACCCTGCAAATAAGTTCTGGCCTTCGGGTATTGTTATGCGGTTTGTACCTTCAATATGCCCACCATGGCCAGCTATAAAGCGAACTTCCACCATGCTTCTCACAAAATGTGCAGTAAATACGCGATTTTCTGTCACGGCCACACCAGTTATAGCATATACAGCAGGGTCGCTATCTGTCCATCCGGCAAAAACATAACCAGGATGTGCAAACGGCACAGGCACACCTATCGCGTTAAATGGAGTACCTGTTGCTATATCGCTGCGTACAAGCTGTGAACCATAACCTATAAATATTCCACCATGGGCATCTGCTCCGCCCACTGCAAACAATACAGTATGGCCAACTAGAACTTCAGTTGGGTCAGGTGTCCAGCTTGCAAAAAAGTCTGAGCCAATAAGCACCGTTACAGAGTCGCCATTATCATTTCTCCAGCCATTAAAGATATAACCAGCCCTAATTGGGTCAGATGGCGGGATAGCAGGAGCACCAACAGGCACTTGCATCACTGCCACAATATGGTTGGCCGGATCGCCTGCTGGCATCCCCCAGAACCTTACATCTTGCCTTTGGTCAATTACTTGGTCTTGAGCCCAAACAGCCCAAACTTCTACAGTGCTGTTAGACAATGTGATTTGAGTTACTGTTGCTGGAACAAATTCGCCGGGCATAAGAACATCAATTACTGGCGTCAAGCTCCAACCTAGGAATGTTGCACCAACTACATAATAAATCGTGTCATGTGGCACGCCAAGCTGTACGTTAATCTCGTCTTCAAGTACATATTCACCAGGCAGGCGGGAAACAACTACCGCAGTGCCTGTTGCAAGTGAAGATTGAATATTAAACACAATATCCAGTGGCAGCGGTTCCCCGCCATTACCTGTTCCATCTGTGAAATGTGCGACAAATACGACACTTTCGGTTACGACAAATCCATCCGGGTTGGCCGGAGTCCAGCCTGCAAATGTGTAGCCTGTATTTGCCTCTGGTGTAGGAATCATAGCGCCGGTGATAACATCGTCGATGTCAACGGGAATCGGACCTATTACCGACGGCTCGCCTACAAACCTCCCATTTTCCCCAGCGATAAATGTTACATTAACAACATCTTGAACAAACCTTGCGATAAATGTTATACCGCCAGTCACGATATGGCCTTCTGGGTTAGATGCATCCCATCCGGCAAATCTCCAGCCTGGGTTTGGTATAGGGGTTGGTATATGGTCTGTTGTTACAATATCGCCATGGCGCAGGCGCACACCCAATGGGCCGCGCAATGTCCCGCCTTCGTCGGCAGTAAATATTATAAAATATTCTGGTACAGGTGCAAAATTGGCCGTAAACACAACATCACCAACTACTACATGGCCGAATGGAGTAACATCCCAGCCTGTAAATACATAACCAGGTAGTGCAATTGGTGTCGGTACATGCGTAAAGTTAATCATAGTGTTAAATCCAATGTTTGCTGTATGAGGAGCATTGTTCGCCAGGTAACCACCATGACTAGCCGCAAAATTTACACGTTGTTGTTGCTGTACAAACTGAGCAACAAAGTGGATTGGACCCATTACTAGATGGTTGTATGGTAAATACCCGGGCTCTGTATAAGATGTCCAGCCAACAAATGACCAACCGTGGTTTGGCATTGGTGTTGGTATTTGTGTTGGTATAATTGCTGTGCCCTCTTGAATCATATTACCCACGGTACCAATTAGGCTACCGCCAACACCGGCCGAGAATGTGACAGGATGCCAAACAATAGTGTCCCTCATAACCACTGCGGTAAACACTATATTACCTGTTACCACATGGCCTGCTGGAGTATTACCTGCTGGGTTGGATGTCCATACATATATGAAGCCATTGGCAACTGATATGCCTGGAACCTGTGCTGCGATTAAGGTCGTACCCGCCGGTACTGTCAAAGTGCTTACCACTACAGGCGCACCAACAGAACCATTTAGCGGGTTATGCCTGAATGTCACGGTAAAATAATCTGTTGGCACATAGGTTAGGGTTATTACAATAAAACCTCTGGCCAAATCGGCATAGCTGACTGTACGGTCGGCAGAAATGAAGTTTTCGGCATCGGCCGTTAGAACTTCACCACGGTTACGTGCATCTACTATCACATTGAACACACCATCGGCACCTGTTACGACTGCATTGTTCCAAGAAACAAATGTCAGTTCAGACCCAACGATAGCATCTCCTGCGATATCTCTTACATATACTCGCAAGTCTACATCTTCATAATATATAGGATTGCGTGGTGGGTACGGGTGGGCATCGTAGCCGTCCTCATCACCAAGTATGATGGTGATTGTGCGCGGCGCAACTAAGTCTGCTGGAGTAATCATATGGGTGTTGTCTGCAAAGCCTGCATGGCTTGCTGTTAATATATCGTCAAGGTTGCTACCATCAACAACGATTGCGAATGAGCCATCGTTGTTATTGGTGATTCTATTTACACCTGCAAGGTTTGCATATGGTAGGCGCGCACCGCTTACGCTGTACACGTAAACTGTTACATCTACATCTGCAAACTCTGTCAGGCGGATTTCAATTTGACCACTGTTGAGGTCTGCTTGAGTCAATGGATGGTTACGGTTGACAAAGCCTGGATGACCGCCTACTAGGGTGACTGTACCAACATCACTTGGTGTAACCATGACTGTGAACAGACCAGTGGTCGCGTTGCCCTCACTTTGCAAACCTGTTAAGGTTGCGCCGGGATATGGCAACAAGAGATTATTCCAGTCGCTTACTATGCGTACAGTTACGGGGATGGCATCGCCTGTGTGCAACGTGATGGTTATTGTTCCGTTTGCCAGATCTGCATAAACTATTCTGCGTGTTGCAGGGTTAAAGCCTGTAGCATCGCCGATAAGGTCAGTGCCTGCAATGGTTGCGTCTACATTAGCTATTGAGAATTGGCCATTGCTGCCTGTGATACCAGGATAGCCTGTTAGGGTTGAACCTATTATATAGTTGTTGGCGCTATCTACTACGCGGATTGTTAAATTTACTCTGTCTGGTATTGGATAAACGTCTAGGCGAATCACGATACTACGTGAGGCCATGTCGTCTGCAGAGATGGCATGTGTATTTGGTGCGAAGCCTGGATGGGCTGCAGTTAACACCGTGCCAATATTTGAACGATTAACTGTTATGGTGAATGTTCCTGCTACTGCGTTTCCTACATTTGTGAAACCTGTAAGGGTGGCGTCTGGATATGGAAGCCTTGTTCCACTAAGGTCGCTGAGGACTTCTACTGTTATATTAACATTGCCGCCGCCAATCACATCGAAGCCCCATACTGCGTAGATAGTAACGTCGTTTGCCGGCATGTTAGCTGCGGTGAATGGGACAATGTACCCTGCGTTCACTGCGTCAGCCCAAACCATACCATCTGCTGCGGCAAAGTTGGATGCGTTTGTTGCCCAGCCTAGGAAGTTCCATGGTGTGGCAGAGCCGGATTGTAGGTTTAGTGGAGTACCTGCTGCGCGCAAACCACTTATGGTTTGGCCTGCTATGGTTGCGCTCATTTCTGCTGCAGTTGGGAAGTTGTTTATTGTAAGGTTAAAGGTGTCTTGTGCTACTGTTACAGAACCTGGTACAGTTAGAACCGTTATACCACCAGACATATCCTGTACTACCGGAAATGTCAACGGCGATACTGTTCCGACTGCCAAGCTTGGCGCAACATCAAAGCGGATATAGACAAACGGATGGCCGTGTGGATTATGACCAGTGGCTACTTCCCAGCGCAACTGAAGGATGTGTGGGCCCCATCCGTGGCCACCAGCACCAAAAGATTCATATGAATAGTCAATTTCAAACATAAAGCCTTCATGGTTTGAAGCATCGTTAACTACGGCGCTTGCGAATGCTGGAGAAGCAATTATATCTTCTTCTGTCGCGCCTCCGGCAACCAACACATCATACATCATTTGCTGTACCGGGTCGAATAGCGAACGGTCCAGACGATTACGAACAGCTGGCCTTGGGTTGCTTAGCACTGTAGGGTCATATCCAAACCTTATGGCTGTAAACTGCATGCCTGGGAGGCCAGACTGTGGACATGTCCATGTTCCACCTGTTGGAGATTGGTGCAAATACACGCGAACATCTATATGCTCAGCTGTTGGTGGAATTATTTCGTGTGATATACGCCATATTGCTTCTGGCCCGAACAGCCGACCATCTGCAGCGACGATTGATATATCGCCGGCCGCCCGGGCTGCTACTACATTCAACTCATATTGCACACGAGCTATTTCTGCATTCACAGCTTCCAATTCGCCCGTGACAGACGATAGCTGTGTCGCAATCACCTCATGCTCTGCCGCAGCAATTTCCATGGCCTGTGACAGGGCATCTAATTCTTCTTCTTGAGTTGTTACAATTGTTTCTTGGGCTACCACTGTTGCTTGGGCAGCTACAGCAGCTGCGCGGGCTTCTGTAGCCACTGCGATTTCTGCTTCTGCTGCTTCTATATTGGCGGTGTATGTTGCTACCTGCCCTGGGATGGTACGGATTTCATTTTCAAGTGCTACTGTACTTTCGCCGGCTTGCCTTAGGGCGTTCACTTCTTGGCCTAGTACAAATTGGCGGTTGAACAGAAGTATTATGTTTTGATTATAAGTTGCAATCGCTTCGGTTAGGCTTTGGATTGTTGCATCCAGTTCTGCCGGGGTGGCGGTTGCGGTTGTTGCGGCTGGAGCGGTCATGCTTGCTTCAGCTGTTGCGATTTGGGCATTTATGGCTACTAGCCTTTCTGCCAGGCCTGCCTCAAGCACTGTTAGGCTTGTTTGGCGGGAAGTCAACATCGCGTGTTCTGCTTGCAGGCCGGTTAGTTCTGCCCGCAGCGCATCCTCTTTGGATTCTCCTTGCTCTGGCTCTGTTGGTGCTACCGCGGGCACATTTGGCTCTGCGGACACATCCATCGGAACTTCGTCTGGCGTGGTTGCTTGCTCGACACCAAAAGAAGCTTGCATAGCGTTTGCATGCAGGCTTAATGGCGCTTCTATGAGCAAGGCAACTACTATCAAGCAAGCTAATAGCGCCTTAAGTTTCCTTAACGCGCGCGAGCTTAATAGGATACTCCTTGTCATTGGCATCATCTCTGATGTCCCCCTTCTCTTCTCTTTTGTTACAGTAAAACGATGTAAAGCTTTAACTGCCTCATGTACACAACTTCGGAAAGCATAATAACACTGGTAGGATACCATATTGAATCCAAGAATGTCAACAAAAATCGGCATTTTCTTGACTTTTGTATTTTTATGCATTACTACGGAGACAGAGCGTCGTTTATGGCTAATAAAAAGTGTTGATTTCCTGCATTTACCACCCTTTGCGCTTCCATTGGTACGTATCGCTTCCTATTATATATGATTCTAAAATGATTTTTCCTTAGACCGCGTCTTGCAATTTTCGTCCTTTTTAGGCATACTAATACCAGTCTCAATTAAAATCACCATAAGGCGCCTTGTTTCGGCATTTTATGTTGCAGCTCCAATTCGTTGTTTTAGTTTGAGATTAGTATGAGGCAGAAGAGATGTGGGTTTATGCAGCGGATTTTGGTTGCGGAAGATGATAATTACATAAGCGAAATGCTTTGCGAACTGTTGCGGCAGAATGATTATGCCACTGTTGCTGCATTTTCTGGCACGGAGGCGCTTCTTTTGCTGGCACAGGGAGAGGTTGACCTTGTCCTGCTGGACCTAATGCTACCCGGCAAAACCGGGGAAGATGTTCTGGCAGAGGTTCGCAAAAGCCTGCAAACCCCGGTTATTGTGCTCACTGCCCGGGCCGATAAGGAAACCACGGCAAGGTTGCTTCGCCAGGGGGCGGATGATTATGTCGCCAAACCTTTTGACAATGACGAGCTGCTGGCCAGGATTGATGTGCAGCTTAGGCGGGCAGGGGCAGTTTCTGTCGCCCCTTCACAGATACATTTTAACGGGATTATTCTTGATTTAGATAGTTTCGATGCTTTTACCGGGGGCGCTGGGGCCGGGCTTTCCAAGCGGGAATTTGAAATTCTACGGCTGATGATGTCACACCCCAGCAAGGTTTTCACCAAGAATAATTTGTATGAAAGCGTGTGGGGCGGCGAGTTTTTGGGGGATGATAACACCATAAATGTGCATATTAGCAAGCTGCGAAGCAAGCTGGCGGCTATCGCGCCAGGCGTGGAGCTTATCCAAACCGTTTGGGGCATTGGTTTTAAAATGAAGGAGGGACGAGATGGTTGAGCCGCGCGGGAAATTGGTTGATGTGGCTGGGCGAAAGATGCATGTACGCCTGGCTGGCAGCGGGGGGAAAGTTATTGTGATACTACCGGGGTTTGGCGTGCCGCTGCCTTCTTTAGAGATGGGACTTTTGCTTGGAAAACTTGCGAAAAAACACACAACATGCATCTTGGAATTTTTCGGATATGGGTTTAGTGACGGAGCTGACAGGCCGCATACTAACGCGAATTATGTAGCGGAGATACGGGAAGCCTTGGCCAAGGCTGGGCTTAAGCCGCCCTATGTACTTATGCCATACTCATGTTCCGGAATTTATTGTGAGTATTATGCCGCAAAACACCCGGACGAGGTTGAGGCGCTTATTTTGCTGGATTCTTCCCCTACTATTGAAGAATTCGCACAGATTCTGGATGATGCAAGCGCCGATGTAGCCGCAGCATTGCTGGATGATAGCGAGCCGGAAGAAGAACTTGAATTATCAGAAGATGAGGATTTTGCTGCGTTTACACAGCATGGCTACACCAGAGAAGATTTGCTAGAGATTTACGAAACCATCGCCACCCATAGATGTGCAACAACCCAGGCCGCCCAGTTTGCCGCCCTGGCGGGAAACATACGAGAAACGATGGCTTTGCCACTGCCAGCCGGGCTTCCTGTGCTGCTGCTAAGTTCGGATTTGAAGGCGCAACTGGCAGAGGAAGAACTGGCTGGTTATCTGAAAAATACCCAGCAGCATATGGCCAGGCTTGGGGCAGCCGCGCGCTGCGTGGTGGTTGAGGGCAGCTCGCATGGGGATATTTACTACCATAGGCAGCATCTTGCGGCGGTTTGCAAGGAAGTTGACATGTTTTTGTCCAATTAGAGGTGACAAATGGATTTTGAGAAATTAAAAGGCAACATCTTACACGAGATAGGCAGAGCTGGGGATATGATGTGGATAAGCATAGGAAACCCGCACATTGCTGAAAGCCATAATGGTAAAAAAAGAGAAATACGAGACTTTGGAATACATTTTCAATGCCAATGGCGCTTTGTGAAGGCTGGTAAAATATTGCTGGCATCCCATGATATTTATGACCCTTATGATAGAGATTTGATGTTCGACGATAACTGGGATTGGGATGTTTTTGGCAGGGAAAAGATGCTTGGCAGCGTTTACGACGAACACTCGCGGCTGTTACGGGATGAATATTTACCCCTAAAAATTGAAAACGTTTACTACACTAGCACACATGATTTGCATATTGATTTCGACAAAGACATTCATTTCTGCACATTTATTACTTGCTCCACCGAGCGAGAGTATTATAGATTTCTAGACAGCGAGACCAGTAAACACACCGTAATTTTCAAAGAGTGACACCAGCAAAAGGAGCGCAAAATGACCAGAATATCCAAAGAAAACTACTACTTAGACATTGCCCAAACCGTGGCATCCCGCAGCACATGCCTGCGCCGCGCCTATGGGGCGGTTATTGTAAAAAACGACGTAATAGTCTCCACTGGCTACTGTGGCGCACCCCGCGGCAGCCAAAACTGCTGCGACATGGGCTTCTGCCTGCGCCAAAAGCTAGAAATCCCTCGGGGCGAACGTTACGAAATGTGCCGTTCTGTACATTCCGAAGCCAACGCCATAATCGCCGCATCCCACGAGCAAATGATTGGCGCAACCATGTACCAATCCTGCATAGACGTACAAACGGGCCAGCTAGCCCAAAACATAGACTCCTGCCAAATGTGCAAGCGCCTAATAATAAACGCCGGGATATCCCAAGTAATCTACCGCAACACCCCCACAGAATACCGCAAAGCCATCGTAACAAACTGGACAACCAACAACTAACCGCCTGCGGCGGGGCTGACCCCGTGGGAATGCGGATGCGGCTTTTTTATACGTCTCGCGGCCGTTAACTTTTGCCGGATTATTCGCCCCCTCCCCTATTCGGTAAGTCAAATTCAGCTTCTTGCCACTTGTAAAAAGTTGAATTGCAACAATATTTCCGCACAAGCATAAGCAATTTCCAAATCAACTAATTACAATCTGTAATTAGTTGATTTTCAACATAAACCTTAAAACCGTTGAACCAGCCAACAAGGGCCAACATAAGCATACAAAACACCACAAAAGCCCTGATTATAAACGACAATTAAATCCTGCTAAACAGACAACGGGGCATACCGGGTTCGCAAAGCTAACCTCATGAAAACGGGTGGATGCGGCTAGTCGGCTGCCGCGTAACTTGTCAGCCATAGCATCCCGGGGCAAAACCTATGATTTTAACTATTTAACACTTTTTTAAGACTTTCTTTAGGGATAACTAAGACTTCCCCTGTACAATAACATTATCATCAGAAAGGGGAACAAAACATGACAGTATTAAAAACAACGAATTTGACCAAAATCTACGGCGGCAAGGCAGCGGTGGACAATATCAGCCTAAGCATAGAAAAAGGCGATATTTTTGGGCTAATCGGCCAAAATGGCGCAGGCAAAACCACCTTCATGCGGTTGGCAACATCACTGACATCTCGCGACAGTGGCCAGATAGAACTTTTTGGCGAATCCAGCAAAGCCGGAATAACCGCATCCAGGGCCCGCATAGGCGCAATGATTGAAACACCGGCACTTTTTCAAAACCTAACAGCAAAGCAGAATTTAGAGTATTACAGGCTGCAAAGGGGCGTTCCCGAGCGAGGCCGGGTGGAAGAAGTGCTGCAGATTGTAAAACTAACAGACACCGGCAAGCTAAAGTTCAAAAATTTCTCGCTGGGCATGAAGCAGCGGCTTGGGCTGGCAGTGGCCATGTTAAGCCATCCAGATTTCTTAATTTTCGACGAGCCAACCAATGGGCTAGACCCCACCGGCATTGTAGAAATGCGTGATTTAATTAAGCGACTAAACAACGAAGGTATCACTATTCTTATTTCCAGCCATATTCTAACAGAGCTGGCCCAAGTAGCCACCAAATACGCAATTATCCACCACGGCAGGCTACTAAAAACCCTCACCCAAGCGGAGCTGCACGATGAATGCAAGCGGGCAATTGCCATCACAGTAGACGACGCCGCAAAAGCCGCAGCGGTAATGGAAACTACCCTGGGCATCCGCGAATACAAGCAAGTTTCAAGCAACCAAATACGCGTATACGAATACCTGCACGACCCAGCAGAGCTAAGCTTCGCCCTAGCACAAGAGGGGATTCGTGTAGCATCCTTACAAGAAGTTGGCGACAGCTTGGAAGAATATTACACAAATATAATAGGGGCCAGGAGGAAGCAGTCATGATGAATATAATTAGAGCAGATATATATAGGATTTTGCACGGTAAAGTTATATATTTAACGTTTTTGGCGCTTATAGCTTTCGCGGCTGGGATGGCCTCATTGGGGCTTATTGGGGGAGACCCAGCATCCGAGGCCGAAGCATTTGTCTTTACAGGGGCAATAAGCGCAGCAGAATTAATGACACATTCGGTTATCTGGCTGGTCTTGTTTATTCTGCCATTTATGTTTACGGTAGCCGGGGCTATTTTCATGGATAAAACAGCGAAAAACGAAATATCTTGGGGCCTATCACGCAACAAAATTTACATTGCCAGGCTGCTGATAATCGCCGGTTTATGCGTGCTTTTGGTGCTAGTATATTTAGGTTTTGGCATTGGTTTGGTTACTATTGTAAATGGTTTTGGCGTAGCCCCACCAGGATTTTGGCTAGACTTAGCCATTATGGTTGCCACACAGTCGTTTATGCTGTTTGCCGCAAGCTGCTTCGGGGTATTCTTGTTCTTTGTGCTGAAAAGCGGCTACGCAATCACAGAAGTTTTTATCCTGTTTTTCTTCTTCCCGGGCATTGTTGTAACTACTTTAATGAACATTGACATAGACCTTTCCTGGATACTTGAATATGACCTTATGGTGAACGCGGCAAGGCTTGTAGACCTTCGTCAACTGGAGACATCTAGCATAATTACAGCATTTGCAATGGGCGCGGCGTTTATCCTACTGCCATCCATCGCTGGCATTACCATATTTAATAAGGCGGAAATAAAATGACAATTTTGATAATTGCCTGCGGCGTTCTTGCTGCGGGCTTTTTCGCTGGGCTGGTTTGGCTGCTACTGCTAAAAGCAGACCTGCGCCAAATGCGAAACAAACTTACAGCCATCACAAAAACAGACACCAACGCACAGCTAACCACAAAAACATTCGACAAAAACGCCGCCGCCCTAACCCAAGCCATAAACGAAATGCTGCGTCAAAACCGCCAAAATTTCGTAGAATTGCAGTGCACAGAAACAACTCTAAAGCGCGCCATCACCAACATCTCACACGACCTCCGCACGCCACTAACCGCCGCTCGGGGCTACCTACAAATGCTAGCCAGCGCAGACGAAGAAACAAAGGCACGATATATAGAAACAATCCGCAGCCGCATGGAAAACCTCTCTGTACAGATGGACGGCCTATTTGAATTTGCAAAAATAATCGAGGGCAGCGCCCCCATAAACATACAGCCCGTAAATGTAGCCAATATCCTGCGCGACGTACTCTCCGAAGCATATATAGAATTAGAACGCAAGCATTTCACCGTAAAAACCAACATTCCCAGCCAACCATCAATCCACCAAGCGGACCCTGAAGCCCTGCGCCGTGTGTTACAAAACCTGATAAAAAACGCATATGTACACGGCCACGAGCTGCTAGAAATTAGCCTAACCGCAGGCAAAATAAAAATAACTAATAAAACCGAAGGCCCAATCAACACAAAGCATCTATTTGACCGTTTTTACACCGCAGACGCCTCACGCAGCAATAAAAACACAGGCCTAGGCCTAGCCATAGCCAAAGAGCTAATCGGGCGCATGAACGGCCAAATAACCGCCCGCGCAGAGGGCGGGATGGTTACGGTAGAGGTCGAGCTTAGGTGACAAGCCGCCAATTGCCGTTATAAGCTGTATTTACAAGGCCGCCATGGGCCGCAAACCAACGCCAATACAATTACCCCATATAGCCCATCTGAAACCAATTTGATGGGCTTTTTTTATTTCAACCAATCGCAAAAATCGTCTCATTGTTCGCGGCACATTAAAACACCTCATCTCAGCGTTTTAATGTGCCACCACAAGTCGTTGTTTTAACTTGAAACTAATATCACTAAATATATACCGCCCGCCAATTACTGTGGCAAAGATATATTCCGAAACCCCACCTTCGCAGCCCTCAAAATATATCGACACCCAGAAAACTATTTCGTTACAACATTAACACCAAAAAGCTCTTTTTCCAACCATTGCAAGCACATTATGTATTGACCGCGCACCACCTATCGAATCCAACATGTTTGTCTGAAATAAAAAAACGTCACTCGGTCACAACAAGATAAACCCGCCTGCCGCATACTCTACCCCCTTGAATAATTCCATGACTTGTACTATAATCAATTATGGAATCAATAGGGAGATGCTTATAAAAATGAATACATTAGACATAATTCTACACCCAGCCCGCGCCCGCATCATACAATCGCTAACTTTAGGCAACGTGCAGGAAATAACTACCAATGAAATCTGTAATTTATTAACCGACATGCCAAGGACAACAATCTACAGGCACATAAATATGTTAATAGAAGCAAAGGTTTTGCAAATAGTATCAGAGCGCAAAATCCGTGGCAGCCTAGAACGAACACTTTCGCTAAACATGCAGGTTTTAGAAGATGTTGGCGAAGCGGAAGATGTTCCACTTCAGGCATTTCAATTTCTTATGTTAATCTACGCGAAATTTGAACGCTATTTCGAGGGTAAGCCATGCAAAAGCCAAGCATCTATCAATGCCACAATGTTCTACAACAACGCAATAATGATGCTAACAGATGACGAATTCGACGGCTTCCTTTACGAACTTCAAGACCTATTCCATAAATATCATTTCGAAGAACGCTCCTACAGGCGCAAGCCCCGCGACATATCCATTATCTGCGCGCCATCTAAGCTGGAGGAAAGTTAAAACCGTGGGCTTTGCCCCTGCTTGCGCATGTTTCGTGCAAACCGACTCTGCGACGCATGAAAAAAGCGGGGCAAAACTTTAATATTGGAATTTTTTATTAGACGCAGTTCAGGCAAAAGCTAAGGCCGCAAGAAAGTAGTTAACCTTCCTACGGCCTTAGCTTTTGCCTACTAGCTCACCAATTTGTACATAATGTTAAAGTTTTTTGCCCCTCTTTTTTTTAAAAATGGTGGTGCGGGTGAAACTACGGCCTCATTCTAAGCGCCCGGCTACGCGATAAATTCCACTACCGCCAGCTGCCGTTGTCATTTAGCCTGGCAAAGTAGTTGCGGGCTTGCTGCCTGGTTTGGGGGCTTTCGGCAGATAGTAGGCGGGTTATTTCTGGGGCGGCGTCTGGGGAGAGTGTTAGGGTGTAGGCTATGCCGCCGCGGCCGGTTTCGAAGTAGCGGTTTATTTGGTCGCGGGCTATTATCCTGTCTATAGGGGTTAGGTTTAGTAGCAGGAAGTAACTTAGTGCGATTAGGCCGTATACTAGGACTACGTTGAATTTCGGCCGGATAATGTATATGAATGTAAATAGTAGGCCAATTGCTTCAAAGATTAAAAAACCAAACACTAGCAAGCGTAACCTTGTTAGGCCATCGTCGGAGCTGTACAACCACATGCGGTAAAATGACGAAACTAGCAGCACAACCGTTATGGCGCATAGGTACATACATAGAAATTTTGTAATTTTGGCGCCGCGCCCGGCCTGCCCGGCGGTAAGCCAGACAGTGATTAGGATAAAACCGATATTAACAAATGTGAGAAGAAGTAGCTCGAAGAACCCCCGGCGGGCGTATGTTACAAAATTTAGCCCATAGGGCAGGTCGTCTGCCGCGGCGAAAAGATATCTAAATTGTATGGCCACAAACAGCGTATACACCAGCAAAACGGAGGTTAGCATAATGCCAAGAACCATGCTGTCGCCTTTAAACTGCCATTCCGTTACAGCCATGGGCTGGCTGCTTGGTTTTACCAAAATGCCATACAAAAGCCCAAACAGATACAGCCCAATTAACCCGCCAAAAATCACCCGCCCCAGGATATTTATTTGAATCAAATTTAAAATCCTATTCAAAAAACCTGTAACAAGCTGCGAGAAAATCCAATCTGCGCTGCTAAGCATAATAACCACAAAAACCAGCATAGGGATAGACAGCCCAACCCCAATTAAAACCCGCCTAACCAACGGCATGCTGCTAGGCTTAGCCGCTGCGCCCCATTTAAATGGGACTGTAAGCTTTGCACAGGCATTAAGTATTGTTTCAACTGTCCGTACTAGAAGTACAAACGCCCGGCCGCAAAACGAAAACCCATTGGCCATCCACATGAACATCATGCCATACAGCGCCAGCCAAACCACCAGGTTAACCCCGCGCCACATAGGGTTGGCGCTAATAAACGAGTTAAGCGCCAAAATAAATATAGGAATAAGCATCAAAAGCTCTTTACGGCGTGGCAAAATATAATACAACAATCCCGCCTGTAACAGCACAAACAGCGGCAGGCTAAACCCTGCCTGCCTTGGCAGCACCAACAAAACTAAACCAGCCACAGTTAGCACAAGATACAACAGCAAATTCCGTTTAACCGCCGGGTCTACTTTAACTTCCTCCACCGGGGCTTTTTCATAATCTGGCCAGAAAATAGCCGTGCTTGCATTATTCTCGCTCATCGCTTTCCTCCGCATATTCTAAAATATCACCGGGCTGGCATTTTAGCACCCTACACAGCTCTTCTAGGGTTGAAAAACGCACGGCCTTAGCCTTGCCATTTTTTAAAATGGACACATTGGCCGGTGTTAAATCAACTTTTTCGGCCAATTCCATCAGGCCGATTTTGCGCTTGGCCATCATTACATCCAAATTCACAATAATTGGCATATCACACCGTCCAATCTGTTTCTTCTTTATAGCTAACCGCCTGCTTAAACAAATCCTTCAGTGTAAGGCAAAACAGGCTTAATATGGCAAAAATAACAACAACCATAGCCCCAGCAATGGTAAACCACATTAGCGTCCGTGCCAAAAAAATAAGCGAAATAACACCGCTAGCCACAGCACATTTACGCAAGCAGGAAACATTCTGCGGCACAAATGGATTGCCGCCCACAAGGGTTTTAAACATGCTCCTTAGCTGGTACAAAATGTAAATGGCACATGCCCCAGCCCCCATTAAAACAACCGTATACTGCCCCCTAAACCCTCCATACACCCCAGTAAACCCAAGCAACAAAGGCATAATAAACGGCAATGCAACCCATGCAACAATCCCACCAAAAAACATTAAATCCACAAGAACCTTAGTAACAACATGCCGCAACCGATTATTCTCCATAAAAAGCCCTCCTTTAATTTGACGGAAGCATAACATAGAGAATTTCGCATGTCAACAAATATTTATTGAATTACGATAATTATTTATTTTAAAACTGCAAGAAACTTTACCAGCTACATCTCCACCGCTTTCATGGGGTTAGCTTCGCGAACCCAGGTACGATCGGCCTCCCAGCCCTTTCCGGGTTATCTTTGAAAAAACTTAGTAAAAACTTTAATTTTTATTTTTCGAAGAAATGGCTTGTTTAGCGGGTTTTATCGCGACCGCAACATCAAAAACACATCAAAAATGGTGCTTTTCACTAAAAAAATGGTACCATACGGTACCATTTCCCCCTAAAAATGGTACCGTATGGTACCATTTTTTATTCCATCACCAAAAAATCCATCTACATAAGCAAAAAATCTTATGTTTTCGCTAAAATCTAAGCCAGAACCTTTGACTTACGCCCCCTTGTAGTTTATACTTTTCTGTATGATATTGGGGGTGCTTGTCTATGCACATGTTTTTTTGTAGAAAATTACCAAAAATCGTATTAACTTTCAGCGTTATTACGCTGTTTATATTCGGCCTTAGCGGCTGTATACATGGTATTGTAGATACGTTCACGCCTGCCCAGGCAGAAACTTCGCGAACGACTATTTTTGATGCAAACGCCACCGGCAACACCCAGGTATACAACCCCACAGAACCCGCCGATAATAATACAAATGGCAATTCACCAGAAGAAACCACGCCCAGCAACACAGAAATAACAATAACACCAGCCGAACCCACCCCACTGGCCAGCGCAACCCCTTCCCCATCTCCGCCCACAGAGGGCTACGACAACGATAACAATACAGCAACCCCCACCCCATCAAAAGAAGAAACTCCAGAACCATCCATAGAACAACTCCCATCAGAATCACCAGCAGAACCTCACACCCCATCACCACGCGAACCGCGCAATCTGGTAGCCTTCACATTCGACGACGGCCCACATCGCTACACAGAAATAATAATCGACCTGCTGCACGAACATGGCGGCGTAGCCACCTTCTGCGTGCTAGGTTACAGAGTAGAAGGCTTTACAGACACCCTGCTACGCACAATCGAGCTTGGTAACGAGGTTATAGGCCATTCCTGGCGGCATGCCAACATGACCTTGCTAGACGCAGAAGAAATCGCCTATCAAATCCTCGCCCCACATATGGCCATATATGAAGCCTCTGGCATAGAGCCGCCGCCGCTTTTCCGTGCGCCCTATGGGCTTATAGACGATTATGTGGTGGAAGTTATGTACGAGCTAGGTTTCTCGATGTTACGCTGGTCCATGGACCCCAGAGACTGGGCGATCCGCAACCCAGAGCATATTTACAATTACATTATGGAAAATGTTGTACCAGGGTCTATGATTCTGCTGCATGATATCCACGCATCCACAATGGAAGCCATGCATTACGTTATCCCAGCCCTTGTGGAAAAAGGCTTCGAGCTGGTTACAGCCTCCGAACTTATCGCATATCTATACGGAGACATTGAACCCGGCAAAGAATATAGAGGACGGAGATAAAAATGACAGAGATAATAAACAACCAGCAGGCCGTAAGGGTCATGAAAAATGTAATAAACAATGTAGAGAAAATAATCGTGGGCAAGCGCCATGCAGTGGCCCTGGTAGTAACCACCTTAGCCTGCCGCGGCCATGTGCTTATTGAAGATGTACCAGGTGTGGGCAAAACCAGCCTGGTAGCAGCCCTTGCCCGCTCTGTAAACTGTAGCTTTAAAAGGGTACAATTTACCCCGGATATCATGCCAAGTGATATCACGGGTTATTCGGCGTTTTCGCCAAAAACAGGGGAGTTTGAGTACCGCCCCGGCGCAGTAATGAGCCAGTTCATTCTGGCGGACGAAATCAACCGTACTTCCCCAAAAACCCAATCCAGCCTGCTGGAAGTAATGGAAGAAAACCAAGTGACCGTAGACGGCCAAACATACCAAGTACCAAGCCCCTTTATAGTGCTAGCCACCCAAAACCCCGTAGACTATCTAGGAACATTCGCCCTGCCAGAAGCCCAGCTAGACAGGTTTTTCATGAAGGTATCCCTTGGTTATCCATCAGACAAAGAAGAAAGCCGTATGTTAGACAGGTTTAAGGGCAAAAACCCCCTTACAGAACTGGAAGCAGTGGCCGAAGGCGAAGATATTATAGCCGTGCAAAACATGGCCGAACAAATACATGTAGACCCAGATATCAACGACTTTATCGTGGCTATAGCCAGCTACACCCGCCGCCATGAGGATATTAAGCTTGGGGCAAGCCCAAGGGCGAGCATATGCCTGTTTAAGGCCGCCCAGGCCTGGGCCATGTACAACGGCCGCGACTATGTCATCCCAGACGATTGCATAGATATGGCACCATATGTACTAGAGCATCGCCTCCTATTGAAACAGGAAGCCACAATCAAAAAAATTACAGAGTTGGATATCATAGAAGAAGCAATCGAGCAGGCGACGGCCATGGTACGCCCTAAATGAGAGGCCTCGGCCAATTTAGAATAAAACCAATCCATATAAACCGCCTGATTTACCTTGTCATCCTGGCGGCCATTGGCAGCTATGCATGGCTTTCTGGGGAGAGGGTTCTGTATGTTGGTGTGGCGGTGCTTCTTTGCATGCCAGTATTCTCATATATTTTGGCACTTGTTATGTTGCGTAGCCTACGGATTAAACAAGCCGTGCCAAAGACCATTGTAAAAGGCGAAGAAGGCGCCATCAAGGTGCAATTTTACAGCATAATCCCCATGCCGCTTAACAATATCGAATGCATTTTTTTTACAGACGAACATGCAATAAATGCCAAGGTTATAGAACCCTTTGGCATAAATCCATACCGTGCAGCCGTACTTAAAGCCCCATTTACGGCCGTTTTCCGTGGGGAATATGTATTGGGGCTGCGGATAGTGCGCACCACGGATATTATGGGGCTGTTTAGGCTGCGCCGCCGGGTAAATAAAGCGGCCAATGTTACGGTATTGCCACGGCTGCGGGATTTTCAGCGGTTTAGCCTGGCCTCTAATGTATTCACCCAGGCCAGCTCCCGCTTCGATATCCGTGACGAGGATTACGCCACTATTGCCGATGTGCGGCCGTATATGCCCAGCGATTCCATAAAACGCGTCCACTGGAAGCTAACCGCCAAACGCAACGAATGGCTGGTGAAAATCTTCCAATCTAACGCCTTAAACCAGGTAACACTAATACTAGACAGCCAGCAATTGCAGCTAGATATTGCAGAAAAATACACAATAGAAGACGCCATGGTGGAAGAAGCCGTTAGCATAATGCGCTTCTGCGCCAACCGCGGGATACCATTGGGCTTTCATGCCAGCTACGGCTACGAAGCCAAGGTAAGCAACCTTCAGGAATTTGAGCATATTTACCTTGCCTCGGCAGGTTTTGTGTTCCAACCTACACCCAAGCTTAACCCCCTGGCAATTCTAACCCATGTGTTGAACGAGACCACTGGCTACGCCAATGCGATAATATTAACATCCAGGCTAGACCAGGAGATTTTTGAAAGAATCCTATCATCTGTGGGTAATGGCCATCATGTTGCAGTGATTTATTTCGCCACGGCCAGCCCTGATGCAGAATCAGAGAAATATTTCAGAATCTTTAGCGAAGGCGGTATGCCATGCTTTCGAGTATAGGGCGCAAAAGTTTTGCAGATTATGCTTTCTGCCTGCTGGTAGGTAGCATTTATATTTTTGCCATTAATAGAACCATTGTAACCAGCACCTTAATTTGGATAGACCCGCTTAGCTTGTTTTTTATTGGCGTGGTAGCCATTGTTTTGGTGATGGCAATGCTGTTTAATAAATATACCAGAATCGGCACGGTGGCGGTTCTGGCATTTGTGTTGTTTTTCTTTTTCATCACATTGAACGATTTTGCAGAGCAATACCCCAATATGTACGATTTATGGCTTATGGTACGCGGCTACGCCTTTATTCCAGAGCTTGGCAACAGGATTATTTGGATTTTAAGCTTTTTGCTGGCTGTGGTTGTGGTTGTGTTCACGCTGTATCAGTTTAATTTTATGCTGCTGGCCATAGGGGCCGTAGCAGTGTTCTTGTTTAGCTGGGTGCCTGGTTTTACCCGGGACGAAACTGCATTTTTGTTCTTTTTGCTTAGCTTTTGCCTGCTGCTAATCCGTAGGATGAACCGTTCTACGGTTACGGTGATTATCGCCGCGCCATTTTGCGCCTTGCTGGTGTTTACGGCGCATTTTAGTATGCCAAGGGAATCTGAGGTGTTTGTAGAGCGCGGCCTTAGCGAGCTGCGGGCATTTAATTTGGTAGAAGATAGAATGTTTGAATTTTTTAACCCAATGTATTTTAGCTTCCAAACCACGGGTTTTACCGGGGCTGGCGGCAGGCTTGGTGGCGCAGTCACGCAAAACAACAGGCAGGTAATGTCCTACCATGGGCCTGGGCGTATTTATCTGGCCGGCGCAATAAGCGAGACTTATACAGGCTACACTTGGGTTTCAACCCTACAGCCCGGTGATGTGTACACCCATGGCCTAGCCCCAGGCAGCTTCGAAATGCTGGAAACCGCCGTGGCCATCACCAGGCAGTGGATTAATTCTAATGAAGAATATTTCCGTATGCGCCGCCTGCTGGCCGATAATCTTTTGGTGCTGGGGGATTATGCACCGGTTTTAAGCGAGCTGCCATTGGACTTTTCTACTGCGGTGATAAATATCGGCAGCCAACGCACTGGGACTGTTTTCACGCCGCCAGCATTGGCCAATTTGAGCTTCCACTACGGCGGCGGGGATTATTTGGATGTTTTAATGGTTGACCCATCTGGCAGCATCCGCGCACCTATGTTTATGTCGCGCAATACAACTTACCAGCTACATTTTTTGAATGCGGACACCGACAACCCACTGGTGCAGGATATTATTTTTGGCACTGGGGCTGGGTTTTATCAGCAGCAGCCCGCGCTTAACGCAATTGGCGTAGACGAGCTGTTTAATATGATTCATCACGGGTTTGATGTGGTTGACAACCCCATTTTGGAATGGCTGGACGGCTTCGCCTACCATATGCTGGCAGAATACGCTGCCCAAGTGCGCAAAAGCTTCTTAGAAGTGCCGGAAATTGTACCGCAGCGGGTGTATGATTTAACCATGGAAATAGTGGCCGGCCTAGAAACCGACTACGAACGCGTGATGGCCATACGCGGCTTTTTGCTGCAATTTCCTTACACCCTAGAGACGGTGCCAGTGCCGCGCGGGGTATGCTTTGTTGACCATTTTCTATTTTATGGGCGGCAGGGCTATTGTACTTATTTTGCTTCTGCAATGGCCGTCATGAGCCGGATTGCAGGCGTGCCTTCCCGGTATGTGGAGGGTTTTGTAGTGCCGCCCGCGTTTGACGATTTAATTTTTACAAATATCACAAACCGCATGGCCCATGCGTGGGTGGAAGTGTATCTGGAGGGCTTTGGCTGGCTTGTTGTAGAAGCCACCCCTACCTACGCCGGCGTTGTGCCCATGCCCATGCCGCCAACATTCTTTTTGCCGCCGGAGTTCACCTTCGACGATGTTTTCTTCGACGAAGAATGGTATCTGATGATGCACGCCCAGCTGCATTACGACCCTTTCGACGAATGGGAAATGGACCTGCAAGGCGGCGAAAACGCTACCATTCCGCAGCGGATAGTCTCTGGCGATAATTTGGGGTCAAATATATTATGGCTGGTAGCAGCAGCCCTGCTGTGCATACTCGCCTACGCCATATTCTGCCGCCAAAAAATGCGCCGCAGCATTAAAAACACAAAAAAACTCACGCCACAAGAACAGGTTAAAGTCTACTTCGCCGGGATTACGGATATTATCACCTACTACACCAAACCATTTAACCCCAGCGAAACCCCCAAAGGCTACGGCGGCCGCATGGGGCGGCGCTTCGCCTTCCGCAGCGATTCTGTGTTCTATAAAGATTTGATTACACTGTATTATAAGGCAAAATATTCTGCAGATGAGATTACAGCAAAAGATGCCGCGCTTATGGAAGAGGCGTATTTTGATATGCTAATGCTATTAAGGATGCGGCGGCAAAAGTTTGTGTTTGTATATTTGAGATATGTATCCGGGGTTGGGAAGTTGCGCCGGGTTGCGCCGTGAGAATAATTGTGATGGCAATATCAACTAATTACAATTTGTAATTAGTTGATTCTTGTTGCGACTGTCTCGTTATGATGAAATAATTCAGAATCTGTCTCGTCTGTCGAAGCAAAAGCGCCTGAAACGCCTTATCTCGGCGTTTCAGATGCCGTTCGGGCGAGACTGTTTCTCATTCATTTCACAATCGAAAACTGTCACTTATGGTCACCGCACAAAAAACAAGCCTATCCATACGGATAGGCTTGTTTTTTATTTCATTAAATCACATAATCAAAATCTTACGCTTCACCAACCACAAATATTCCTAGCTGGCTGGTGGTAAACCTTACAAGGCGAGTGGACGGCTCGAATACTGCACCTGGAACAGGAACAAGTACACTGCCTGGCCCCATGCGCCATACCGCAACAGGTGGATTGCCTGCGAACGGTAGCCATACTGTTATAGAAGCATCACCAAAATCTCTTATTGCCCGTGAGCCTGAAGAAACTGACACTTGATACGCAATTGCGCCTGCTGGCAAACGTGCTGCCATAAGCGACGGTAATTGCCCTTCTTCAAATTCTGTAATGCGCAGTACAATTGTTTGAGTGTGTGCCTGTGCGGCCAGCGCTGCAACCGCTTCTTCATCTAGGGTGATTACGCCCTGTGGCAACGAAACCTCAATACCCATATCTGCAGCAGCAAGCTGGCGCACTGTGATTCTGGAAATTGAAGCAGAGTCTACAGGCATTTCGCTTAGGTTAAATACTGCGGTATCGTAACTGCTTGCAGCGATTCTGCTTATAGCTGCCGCTGTAGGCTGAATTGTTGCGCGGCTGCCAATTATACGAACAGCTACGTCGTTGTTACCGGCAACGCTAACGCGCTCTATCACTGCATCTGGCAAAGTATGCGCCAAAGGTACTGGCAGGAATTCCGGTAGATAAATCCAGTTTTGTGGGGTTCCTGGTGGTGGCTGAGGCGTATGGGTTGGTTCTAGGGTTGGTTCTTCTAAGGTTGGCTCTGGCGTGGGTGTTGGTGGAGGTGTTTGGATTGGTGGTGGGGTTGGTGGTTCTGGTGGGGTTGGTGGTTCTGGTGGGGTTGGAGTTGGTGGAGGGGTTGGAGGTGTTGGGATTGGAGTTGGTGTAGGGGTCGGAGTTGGGGTTGGAGTTGGGGTTGAGGTCGGAGTTGGGGTTGGGGTCGGAGTTGGGGTTGGCGTAGGGGTCGGAGTTGGGGTCGGAGTTGGGGTTGGCGTAGGGGTCGGAGTTGGTGTTGGTGTTGGTGTTGGCAACAGCATTGCAAGAGTTACATGAACATCTGCATTAACATCGGCTGTACCGGCAAGAGCTAGTGTTACCGTACCAACAAAGCTGCCTGTTGCATCTTCAGCTGAAGGTGTGTGTGTTAATTGAACAGCGGTAGCAGTTACAGCGGCATAAGGTGCCGAGGCCCCCCAGTTAGCTGCAAGGTAAGCATTTATAGCTGCCAAAACCTGATCGTCTGTTGTGTTGCTAGCCATAGCTTGACGTAGGGCTGTAAATTCAGCTTCTACCGCCGCTGCCGCTGCTGCAAGGCGCGCTGCATGGTCTGGTGCTATTGCATCCCACTGGGCTACTATTGTTCTGTTTTCTGTAACATTCAGGTGGCCATCTGCTGGAAGCCATCCATCAAACAGATATCCTACACGGGTCGGGTCAACTGGCAGTATTGCAGATGTGCCACTTATAACTGTACGAACAACATCAGCAGTGTTTCCAACAATATTACCGTCGGCTAGGTCAAATGTTACTTCAAATGTTTCTGCTACAGGAACGCCGAAGCATTGGCAATTTGTGCAGCCTGGTTCACATGCGCGTTGCAGGCGCTCAATCTCGATTGTACGGATGGTGAAGTTGCCTGTCCCGCTAGTACCAACACGCAACCTAAATGGACTTGAACCAGGTGCGTTTACCAAGGCTGGGTTGCCGGTAAATGTTTGGGTTAAAGTAGCATTCGCGCCACCAGAGGCAGCATTGCCTGCAAATATAACTTGATCCCAAGGGGCGCCAGTTAACGGGAAAGTAAGCCGCAAGTTGTTTGCTCCACCCGTGCCAGTAGCACCATTTACAGTAATCCTGTAATCATTATTTGATAAGCCCATCGTGTCAAGGCGAATATCCAATGCATTCCAGCTTTCAGTACGCCCGGACACTTCTATTCCCGCAGGTTGGGTTCCTGCTGCCGGAATATAAATGAATGTAGGCGAACCAGCGTTTTGCACGCCTTGCAATATGGCATAACTGGCATAACCAGTATTGAGAGCTGCCACTAACGATGGCGTTACGTCCAATGCCCAAAGTACATGTGGGAACAAACTATCATCATCGCATACACATCCAACTTGCCCTAATAACCCTGGTGCAAAAGCTGCTTCAAAAGTGGCTATTGCTGCCGTAAGGGCGGCTATCGCATCATTTACGCTGGCTACAGTAGCACCACTAGCACTATGGGCAGCTATTGCAGAGCCTAATGCGTCAAGGAAAGTATTAGCTACCGCTGGTGTGACCCAGTTGTCGCGGAAATCTATATCTGTACCATCTGCGCTAACATGGGCATCGCCTTGGGCTGCTAATGCAGTTTGGATAAGTTCCATCAGCTCTGTACGTACTATATTTAGCAAGCCGTAAGAACCTTCTGCAATAGCGCTTCTGAATGCGCCTTTTGCTGCAGTGATAGCTATCAAAGCGGCTCCTAGTTCCTCGTTTGGTGCAGTTGCATATGCTGTTTCAGCTGTGGCGATTGCGGCATTTAATGTATTAATTGTTGCCTGAGTTACCCAGAACTCGCCAACAGGAATGTTTGTGCCATCTACGCTTACAGGCAAGCTGACTACAAGGGCTTCTGCCTCTGTTATGGCATCACGAAGTTCTCCATGTAAATCTGCCCCTATTGGGCGCATTATTCTAATGTCATCCAGATGGAAAGAGCCCGTTACCGCTCCTTGCGATTGAATAAGGAGTACATTGATGTCGTCTGAATTTACCACATACCTTAGCCTAAAAGTATCTGGGCCTCCGGGGCGACGTGCGGGCGGAATCGTGCCAGCAGCATTGCCTCTGTTTGCGCGTTCTTGAGGGGGATTAACGCCCGTTCCTGCGCCATGATTAGTGATTGTAGGCCACACCCATATGCCAAAGGCATCATTGGTAGTAGGATTACCCCAAGCGGTGGTCATGCGGCCTATCATCCGGCCGTAAATGTATATCACGTCACCTTCCCTCCATCCCAAGGCCGCTTGGGTTAGAGTTACAGGGTTGGCTTCCCCGCCTACAGGCCTGTCAAACTGGATGCTGTCTGTGCCTACTGTCCCGGCTGGTGAACCCATATTGGCAATTGCGTTCAAATTGTCCTGGAAGTCAAAAACATTTCTGAATTCCGGTATGCGCTCTCCTTGGATTACTTCAAATTCCTGGATAACCATTAGAGGCCAGTTTGGCGCACCTTGGCTTGGCTCCATTACAACAGTCAACCGAGGGTGACCGTCAACAATAGAGGCAAATTCAAGCGGGGTAAGCGTCCAAGAAATTTCAAATGGATGGTTTACTAAACCAGTAGCCCACCGCACTGAATGAAAATTGGCCCAAGGATTGTCTGCGCCAGCATGACGAAGGCCAACTCCTGGCCCGAGAGCATGCCCAGCGGTTATAGAGCCACGAATATACCCAGCTATCCTGATAGTGTTTACATAGCGAGTATCTACGCCTAAACTATCTGGGCCTGTAAGACGGAAAGACACACCGTGTTGACCGTAGCCAGATCCACCACCAGAATTGGAATTGGGAACTACCATTTGATAAGAATCACGACCCCCAACAGGGCCTTCAATTACAATATCCTGGTTTCCTGTACTCCAGAATGGTAAGTAACCACTATTCCTTGCCCCGCCTAAATGGGACGGGTTAGCTGCCGCGTTAACGCTAGACAGTAAAGGGAGATTGGTACGCGGAAACTGGGCGTTGTGGGCTGCTAGCCAATCTTGAAAATCAAATCCAGAATTCGCAGGAATAATAGACTCTTGCGCCTGAACATTCACGTCCGTTGCCTGAACAGCAGGAACAAATGCAATCAAAAACGTTAAACATACAGCAATTGCAGTAGCTTTTTTAAGCAATACTTTGGTGCGGCTTGTAATCTTCAAATTCATTACTCAAACACCTTCCTTTTATGTTTTATCGTTATAGTGAAACAATTCGAAATCGGTCTCGCCTATCGCGGAGAAAACGCCTGTAACGCCTTATCTTGGCGTTCCAGATGCCGCTCGGGCGAGACCGTTTCTCATTTATTTCACTACAAATTACAAACCCCTTTGTAGGGGTTTTCCTGGGAGTTTCCCCAGGCAGATAGGTACAATAACATGGCGCATTGCAAGAAATTGCTTAGAAGCTGTTTTCTATATTATTAGGAGTAATCGTTACTTTCCCTTATAAGTAGAATTTCAGCTGCCTGTTGGTTTCTCGCATCTTTCACCATTGTGCAAGGGCGCCGTTTTAACTTTGCATAAATATTTTCGCATCACCTCACATGTAAAAATTTTTCACGCCATAGTAAGAGGCATACATGACGATAAATAATAATATATAGCCTCCCCTTATGGACATTATAAAATAAAAACCCCTAAGTGTCTATAGGTGCTTGTGGATATTGGACAAATTTAATGCCCGCCTGCGACGTTTTTGTCATCAACATGCACAAAAAAATAATTTTCCGGCAATTTGCCCAGAGGAATGCCATTCAGCTGACTATATCTTCAGATTAAAACCGCACCAGCCGGGCGACGATAGGTTGACTCCTTACATAAGCAGATATTGTGCAAACGCACTTTGACATATTTTCCGAAAAACGACATTTTTTCCGAAAATGGTACCGTACGGTACCACATTTGGGGCAAAATGATGCTATTTTCAAGCCCATAAACCAAAAGAATCCCAGAAATTCGGGATTCTTATTATACTCAAACCAAAATTTTTAACGGTTTGCCCAATTTCTTCAAAACCTACCCCCGCTTCGCACTGTCTCCCGCGCAGCTGCCCTCATTTGGGTTAACCCAACAAAAAAAGGCCCATTCCTAAGAACGAGCCTTCCTCACGCCACTAAGCCTTAATCTTCTCCAGCAGCCAAAGTATATTCTCGCCAAGGCGAGTCATTGTCCTATTCCCTTCTGCGTCGTTATCATAATCCCCTAACCCGACAGAAATACTCATATTCCAATAAGAACTGCCAGGCACAACCATATCGCTAATCAAAAAGAAATGCTGGATAGAATCCAATGTATGAATTTCGCCAGAGCGACGCACAGCGCTTACCGCAGCCCCAATCTTACGGGATAGCGGATTGCCATCCCTGCGGGAAATATATCCGCAGCGGTCTATTACGGCCTTGGTTTCTGGGGTGAGGTCTGCAAAATATGTTGGCGAGCCGATGAGTATAACATCTGCCGCCACCATTTTTTTGTATACATCGTTAACCCAATCATCTGTAATGCATTTACCCTTTGTTGTGCCGCAGGCATTGCAGGCCTTGCAGCCCATCACTGGCTTGCCGCCTGCCTGGTACAGCTCTGTTTCTACGCCGCCGGCTTTTAACACTTCCAGCACAGTATTTAACATTCCCGCAGTGTTTCCGGTTTCCCTTGGGCTTCCGTTAATCGCAATTGCTTTCATTATATTCCTCCTAAAAATAAAGTTTTTGACCCGCTTTTTCAAAAAGAGGGTGGGGTATGGGGCAAAGCCCCATGGTCTTCTATACTGCTCTCCTCACGGCTTTTAAAATATTCTAGCAGCTTCCGACCTATGGCTTCGCCGTTGTCTGCCAAGCTGATTCGGCGGCTTAGCCATTCTTCCACTAGATTTATTTCGGGTTCGGTTAGGTCAAATTTGCTTGGCAAGAAATCTGGCCAGGGGTGGGCGATTGGTTTTGCGGTTTGTTTTTCGCTTATTACAATTGTCCCGGCGGCTAGATCGCCTACTCTTTTATGCTTGCTGTTGAAGATAATAAAAAACAGGCCAACTGCCAACATATCTACAAATGGCCGGATTAAGCTACGTACCAGAATTTGTGTGAATTCTACTGGCTGGCCATTTTCCCGGATGGCCCGCAAGCCGAAGATTTTTTTGCCAATGGTTTGGCCTCTCATGGCCAACTCGCTTACAATAAAATAGCCAAATTGTATTAAGAAAACCACAACAATAATCACCCATTCTGCAGTGGTGCTAAGGATAAAATTACCCCTACCCTGCAGCAAATAATCTACACCAATTATGGCAAGCACAAGCACCAACAAAATAAGCATCTGCAAAATATAATCACAAATAAAAGCCGCCAGCCGCGAACCTGCGCCGGCCAAACGATATTCCACTTCTATATTTGCTGGCGTTATTATGGTAATGGTTTTGATAAAAATCACCCTCTTATAGAAATATATTTATTCACCGCGGCTAGGGCAAATTCCTCTGCGCGGCTTTCTATGTTTGGTATGCCCATGGCATTTAGGCTACGGAAGATATTTTTACGTTCTGTTACAAATTCCTGGGCGATTTTTTGTAGCAGCGGGTCGGCTTCTGCCTGGGCGAGCTTGTTAAGGCTCTCATTTTCCATAAAAACTACAATGGGCAGGTGGCGTTTTTTAAGCAACGCCATATGGCTGATTAAATCCTCTGCTTCTTCCAAAATCTCAAAATCTGTGAAAATAAACACCAGGCTGCGGCGTTTTTGCTTATTACAAAGGGTTTTGAAGGCGGCTTCATAATTGGCGGTTAGGCGGTTATCGTCCACATGGTATAGGGCTTCCATTAGCCTGTTTCTGTGGCCTGCGCCCTGCCCCGGCGGTATATTGGCCTGCACATCCCGGTCGAAAACAAGCAGCCCGGCCTTGTCGCCCTGCTTGTTAACTATATCCGCCAGGATAATAGCCGCGTTTATTGCATAATCCAGCTTCTTGTAGCCACCAATGCTGTAACTCATGGGGCGGCCGGTGTCTAGCAAAATGTACACTGGCTGGTCGCGCTCTATTTGGTATTGATTTACTATCGGCTTCATTTCGCGGGCGGTGGCTGCCCAGTTGATTTTTCGGTAATCATCGCCGTCTACATACGGGCGCAGGCTCTCAAATTCTACACCCATGCCATAATGATGGATGGTTTTGTCACCCTGTGGCAGGCGGCTGTTGCGCTGCACCAGCAAGCGATATTTTGTTAAATCCTTCACATTTGGGTACACGTTGTATTCCTTGGGGCATGGATATGTTCCATGCTTTATGCAAAGCCCAAGCACCCCATGAAAACGCAAATAAACATTCTCAAGCTTAAAACTACCCCGCTTAGAAGGCATTACATAATACGCAAACCCAGCAGAACGCCCGCGGCTAATCCATGTGACATAGGCATCCTCCACCACCGCAAAATGCCGCTGGCTCTCATCCTTTGCCTCAACCTTCAAATTGTACCGGGAAAGATTTTTTACGGAAAATTCTATCTTATTCTCTGCCTTAAAATAGAGGCTATCGTTCTCCCCTCGGGAAACTTGCAGCTTTTTAACCCCAGGCGTAAGAAACATATCCAATACTAAAAGCCCAAGCATCAAAATATTCCACAGCAAAAATATAATGCCATGGGCGCCAAAAAACCAAGCGGCAAGGGTAAAAAACAGCCCAAGAGCAATTAAAACAACAAAGCTTTTGCTTACACTCATCTTGGGGCCTTCACTTGAGATAATATGCTGTCGATTACTTTATCGGAAGTTATCCCTTCAATTTCTGCCTCTGGTTTCACAATCACGCGATGGCGCAGCACCGGCTTGGCCAGAAAATGTACATCGTCTGGTATTACAAAATCTCGCCCCTGCAAGGCCGCATAGGTCTTGGCAGCCAGCAGCAGCGCAACACTACCCCTTGGGCTTGCGCCAAATTGCACCGCCCCCACCCGGCGGGTGGTTTCCACCAAGCTCACAATATAATTAAAGATACCATCCTCTACGGTAACAGCCTGAATCTCGCGCCGAGCGGCCTTGATATCCTCTGCAGAACATACCGGGGCTAAATCCGGCAAAACAGCCGCGTTAAAGCCCTCATGGTACATTTGCAGCATTTGCTTCTCTGCCGGCACGCCTGGGTACGTGATTAGAATTTTCATCATGAAGCGGTCTGTTAGGGCTTCTGGTAGAGGATATGTGCCTTCATATTCTATAGGGTTTTGGGTGGCCATCACGAAGAAAGGCTCGTTTAGCCCGTGTGTTTGGCCGTCTATTGTGATTGCCCGCTCTTCCATTACTTCCAGCAACGCAGATTGGGTCTTGGGCGGGGTGCGGTTTATTTCATCTGCCAAGAAAAGCTGCGTAAACAGCGGCCCGCGCCGCATCTCGAACGAGCCTGTTTGCTGGTTAAACACCTTTGTGCCTAAGATATCCGACGGCATAAGGTCTGATGTAAACTGCACACGATTGCAATCTGCGCTTATAAGCTGCGCCAGCGAGCGCACCCATAGGGTTTTTGCTAGCCCTGGCACACCCTCTATAAGAACATGCCCGCCCGCAAACAGCGATGTGAGGGCAAGGTCGGTTAAGTTTTCCTGGTTAAGCACCCGGTTGTTTATTTTGGATTTGATTTCGTTCGCAATATTTAGCAGCATCTATTTTTTCCTCCCGTGGAATTTATTTAGCAGCCGCGCCAGAGCGCGTACATGTTCGTTTTCTTCCCTCTCTGTTTCTTCATAAAATGGCATGGCCTTGCCAAAACGCTTGCCAAAATGCCATACCGCAAAAACCCCTAAAATAGCCAACTGCGCGAAAATCAATTGCACGATAAACGGCAGCCGCCCCAGGAATGTCTCGCCCTGCTCCATACCATGATAATACGCCGCGAAGAATATCTGAGGAGCATTCCATTCCCGCAAAATATATTCTATCCCCTGCCCTAGCTGCGGCTGGGCCATCAGGCTGGCATTTAGCAGTGGAAACGCCGGGCCTATTATCAACTCGCCCATGCCTATACGGTGGGATATAAAGCCGTGCAGGCTGCGGCCTTCACCGGGGGCTATCCTGTCCATGATATTTGGCGATGGGCTGCTTAGGAAAATTAGCCTCCCTCCGCTGCTTACCCATTCCAGTATTTCTTCGCCACGCTCGCTGTTTACATTTGGGGCGTAGGGTTGGATTATAATGTACACATGCTGCGGGTTTGTGGCGGTGGTTAGCGGCCTGCGGCTTAGCTGCACAGGATGCCCCATATACCTTAAAGTATCATACAGCAGGCTGCTGCCAGTTTCATTGGTGGATATGGCAGAATACGCCGGGGCAGTGTCACCAGTATCGAAAATAAACAGTACCAAGAAGGCAATTATCACCACAAGCATCAAGAAAACTGTATTTTGTTTTTTCATGATTTTTCTCCGGTTAGTATGGCTACAGCTTCTGCAAAGCTGCTTAATGCTTGGTCGCTTATGTCTTTTTTACCAAACCAGGCCAGGTGGAATATATTCACCAGCTGCGCAAACATTGGCATAAGCTGTGGCGCGGCCGATTGGATTTCCCCTGCTATTATCCGGTTAGTGGCAGCGGGGCTTATGGTGATTACGCCCTTTTGGTCCAGCGCCAACAATGCGGCCACATAGCTGTAGCGAACGGCTTCTCGCCTATTTTTTGCAACTTGGCTAAGTGCCAGCAGGTCTTTTACGCTGTATCTTTTTTGCGTTAGTTCTTCAAACATATCGTATAGGCCGTATTCTTCTTGCCTCCGCCTAAGGTTGCGGATTATCACAACTGTGGCCACTATGGCTGCCACAACTCCAACTACTATAAACACGGTTGCAATGCTGCTAATATCACGGCCAGACCCCTCAAAGTTGATAGCGGGCATGTTGATACTATCTAACAGATTATTTATAAGCCTTGCAATTGCATCCCGCACTTCTTGCATAATATCCCTGCTGCGGCCGGCAAGGCGGTTGTAGCGGCGTGATTGCAACACCTCGTTCATTGCCTCGTAAAAAGTCATGATTTAAGCCTTTCGAGTTCTAGTTCTATGTCTAAACCTTCGTTTTTTATGCGCTGGTTGAAGTAGATTATGGCGTTAAATATGCCCTCCATTGGCATGGCAACCAAAGAAGTAACCATCAGCATCAAGTACATTAAAACCGTAATAAGTCCCGAAGCCACAACAAAAACAACAGATGAGCTATCGCCCAAATAAGTAACCACAAATATTGCAAAAAAAACAATAGCCATAACCGAATAACCGACAACAAAAGTAATTAACCCCCAAACAACCCGTGCGGCAAAAATCAGCCAAAAGCGGCCGCTAATCAATTGCAATGCCCGCCCGATAGCGCCAAAAAATAGCCGCTTCTCAAAAACAGAAACAGCCACAGCAAGCCCCATCATATGAACCAACACAAAAAAACCAAACAAAAATATCAACGCTACAACAAATATTAAAACACCAAACAACACAACAGAAGAAGCGGCATAAAACCCAGCTCTATCAAGAAACAGCGCCATCTCCCAAACTACGTAAAAACAAACTATAACATATGGTAACAAAACCAAAGCCTGGGCCACTAGCACAGAAACCACCCGAGGTATCGCCTTCACAAAATTCTCAACAAGAAAGCTACGCCCCTCACCAAAAAATGTACTTTTGGCCATAATAATATGCCCTATACTAATAAGCCACTGCCAAAGAAGCGTAAAAACAACCACCCCGGCAAATACAACTGCAACAAAACCGGCGCCATCCGGGTTGATCACACCCACAGTCGCAACTACAGCAACGCCAACAACGACCAGTATCGCCAAAAAACCCGCCCCGAAAAATGAAATAACCGAAATAACAGCAGAAAATGCAATCTGCTTCCAAAAAGACCTCTTATAAACATCCACCGCACAATCCAAAACTTCGGCAGTATTCATCATTTTAATCATGGCATGTCCTTTTTATTTGAGATAAGACCATGGGGCTTTGCCCACACCTCAAAACTAATTCTGGAATAGGGTTTAGCAGTAACCATCGTCCAAAATCTAAATTTGAAAGTTTTGTAGTATGGCCAGCGAAGCCTCTAACGTTTTTTTTTACATATTTCTGTGATATATTCTAAGTATATCACAAGATTGGTTTGGTGAGTTAATATGTTTGAAGATTTTTCTGCTAATTTTAGTAATTTGTTAGCCAAAGAGGAGTACCAGGTTACGGCTAGAGAGCCGTTTAGGTGGATTTCCCAGAAGGTGGAGATGTCTACGCTTATTGCGGTAAGCGTGGTGGATAATGTGCAGCTAGGCTGGAGCGAGCTGATGGCCATCGAGGCGCGACAAAAGCTGCAGGCTGGGGAGTTTTTGGGGCATGTGGCGCAAGTTGCCATGGTTTATGTGCTTGTGGGTGGCGAGAAGCCTAGCTGGGATGGCACGGAAGAATATTTTGGGCAGGCTTGCTATAGTGTTTTTTGGCATGTGGATGGGGATACTGGAGCTGTTTCTGCGCCAAAGGGGCAGCCTAGAAAGCTTTTTAGGCTGGAGGGGATGGTTAAGGCGGCACATGACGGGCTGGCGGCTGGGAATGCGGAGGCTTTGGAATTCCGGCATAAGGCGGCTAGCCATAGGCCGTTGCACAGGATGCCAATTGCCACTGGGGCGATTTTGGCGGCTAATGCTGTGGTTTTATTGCTTATGTACATGGCGGGCTACCCTGATGATTTTTTGGTACCGCTGCGCTTTGGCGCGATTTTGCCTTATAAGGTTTGGGAACATGGGGAATGGTATAGGCTATTTACGGCCATGTTTGTGCATTTTGGGGTGGCGCATTTAGGGGCTAATGCCTTTGGGTTGCTGGTTTTTGCCAGCCGGGCAGAAAGGTATTTTGGCCGCGTGAAGTTTTGTGTCATGTATGTGGTTAGCGGGCTGGTGGGGTCTGGAGCTAGTTTGCTGTTTTCCCAGGCATATTCTGCCGGGGCTTCTGGGGCGGTTTATGGGGTTATTGGCGCGCTTTTTGCCTACACTCGCGTCACTCGCCGCAGCATAGAAGGGATTAGCTGGCATTTTATGGCCATGTTTATATTGTTTGGCCTTGCCGCCGGTGGCGTGATGGCTAATATCGACAACGCGGGGCATATTGGCGGGCTTTTGGGCGGCGCGGCGTTTGGTGCGGCTTTTGGGTGGTTTGGGAAAAAAGAGTAGTTTTTTGGAAATGGTACCGTATGGTACCATTTTTGAAATTTAATGCCACAGGCAGCAAAGGCGAAAAAAGCCAGGCTACAAGCGGCGTACAAAGGTGTGAAGCTCTTTATAGCAAAAAGCGCTGGAAATTTCCAACGCTTTTTTATTTGCGTTATTTTCATCAAAGCGATGCCGAAATTTTCCCGGAAACACTGGGTTATTTCCATGTTATTGCAATTCCAACAGCACCATTTTGTTGGGACTAATTTTTTCATATTTTTTTCAATTTTTTCATAAGTTTTACTACAACTTTAGTAAGCTAATTCATTGACTTACGACAAATTCCGTGATAAAATTTTCCGCCACGACATACTTAACCTACAAAAAAGTATCGATTATTTTACTAAAACACAACCATTATCCAAAACATTTTACAAAGGGGACTGTATTATGGATACAAGCAAGATAAAAGAATTGGCAGAACTACTCAACTCATACGATTTAACAAAATTGAAAATAAAAGATGAAGCATCAAAAGTTACGATAACATTAGAAAAAGCCAAATACAACAATATCCCAGCCGATGTGCCGCAGGTAGCATTATCTACAACAGCAGAAGCACCCGTAGGCGCTAAAAACATAAAGGAAATAAAATCTCCCATGGTGGGGGTATTTTACGCCGCCCATTCTGAAGGAAGCCCCCCCTTTGTAACTGCCGGGAGCAAAGTCAAAAAGGGCGATATCTTAGGCATCATCGAAAGCATGAAGCTAATGAACGACATCCATTGCGGGTACGACGGCGAGATAGCACATGTTTGTGTAGCCAATGGCGATGTAGTTGAATATGGGCAAACATTATTTAAGGTAAAAATATAAGATTAAAGCTCTTCTGAAATCACAAAAAACGTGATTTCAAAAGAGGTCTATTTCACCATAACAAAGTAAAACATTGAATCAGGGGATAATAAAATGTTTTCTAAAATTTTAATTGCAAATAGGGGCGAGATTGCAGTCCGTGTAATACGCGCATGTAAAGAGCTAGGCATCGCAACGGTGGCTGTTTTTTCGGAAGCAGATAGAGACGCGCTGCATGTACGCATGGCAGACGAAAGCTACTGCATAGGCAAAGCACCCTCAAAAAGCAGCTACTTAAACATGAATAACATCATCTCTGCCGCACTGGTATCAAAGGCAGAGGCAATCCATCCAGGGTATGGTTTTTTGTCAGAAAACCATACTTTTGCGTCTTTATGTGAGGAAAATAATATTATTTTTATCGGCCCACCAGCGGGCATAATTCAAAAAATGGGAGACAAAGATATTGCCCGGCGCACCATGGAAGATGTTGGCTTCCCTGTGATACCGGGTTCTGGGCTGTTAGCAAATTTAGAAGATGCGAAAACACAAGCCCTACGCATTGGCTTTCCGTTGCTAATTAAAGCCCGCGCAGGTGGCGGCGGCAAAGGCATATATAGGATAGATAAATTGGAAGATTTAGAAAACGCCTACACTAAAGCAACCAGCGAAGCTGCATCTATCTTTTCAGATGCTGGTGTGTATATGGAAAAACTCCTTTTATCTGTTAAACATATAGAGCTGCAAATTTTGGCAGACCATTTTGGCAACGTGGTTTGCCTTGGCGAGCGTGATTGCTCTGCACAGCGCAAAAACCAAAAAGTGATAGAAGAAAGCCCGGCCATATTATTATCCAACACCAACCGGCATACAATGGTTAATGCCGCTATTAAAGCTGCAAAGGCCGTAGAATACAAAAACGCAGGCACAATAGAATGCCTTTACGACACCAAGCATGAAGAGTTTTATTTCATAGAAATGAACACGCGCATACAAGTGGAACATACAATAACCGAAGAAATAACATCCATTGACTTAATAAAATGGCAGATATGGATATCTGCAGGTATAAAGCTTGATTTTACCCAGGCAGAAATACATAACAACACACATTCCATTCAATGTCGTATAAACGCAGAAAACCCCTATGCAGGCTTTCAGCCATCCCATGGGGAGCTTACAACTTTCCAACCGCCACAAGGCCCAGCTATCCGCTTCGACACCGGAGTATACCAGGGCGCAACAGTACCGCCATTCTACGATTCTATGGTTGGCAAGCTAATTGTAACGGCGGCAACCCGGGATGAATGCATTCAAAAAATGAAGGCCGCCCTTAGCGAGTTTGAAATCAGCGGCATACAGCATAATATAGATTTCTTAAAATTTTTACTATCACAAGAAGCCTTTTTAAGCGGCGCGTACAACACAGATTTTTTGCCCGAAGTGCTAAATAAAAAAGCAAACAATGCAAACAACTCCAACGCCACCCAATGCGCCAATTGCAATCAGTTAATACTAAACGAACAGCTTGAAGAGATATACAATGTCTGCCCATCATGCAATTACCATTTCAAGGTTAGCGCTCGCCAGAGAATAGCCTGGATTTGTGATGCCAATTCATTTGTTGAACATGATACAGATTTAACAAGCCAAAATATTTTAAACTTCCCAGATTATGATAAAAAACTTGAAAAATCCCGCCAAGTAAGTTCCGAGAAAGAAGCAGTTATTTGCGGGATAGGCCGCTTATCTGGCATGCCTGTGGCAATTTTTGCTATGGAGCCAAGTTTTATGATGGGCAGCATGGGCAGCGTAGTTGGGGAAAAAGTTACGCGCCTGTTCGAAACTGCATTAGAACAAAACCTTCCCGTTGTCGGGTTTATCGTTTCTGGCGGCGCGCGTATGCAAGAAGGCATAATTTCGCTGATGCAAATGGCCAAAACAAGCGGGGCCGTAAGGCGGCATAACGACGCTGGCAACTTATACCTATGCGTTTTAACAAACCCCACAACAGGCGGAGTAACTGCCAGCTTTGCAATGGAGGCAGATATAATAGTTGCCGAGCCTCTGGCATTAATAGGCTTTGCCGGGCCAAGGGTCGTGGAACAAACCACCAGAAAACAATTGCCAGACGGCTTCCAGCGCGCAGAATTTCTGCTGGAGAAGGGTTTTGTAGATGGTATTGTCCACCGTAAAAACCAAAGGGAATATATTTCACAAGTGCTCAAATTGCATCAATAGAAAAACCATGTAATATGAGAACGGTTCACAGGAGCGCAGGAATTCTATTGCACTGCGATAAGCTAACGGCAAGTAAGGAGGAAGCGAAAAAGCAATGCAAGAAAATTACCAGCTTATGTAAATTATTTTTATTTTATATAAACCATATATGCCAAAAAAAAGGGGAGTTTTTTATGACAGCATATGAACGCGTACAAAGCGCCAGGGCAAACAGCAGGCGCACAACCAGTGATTTTATCAAAGAAATATTTACCCAGTTTATAGAAATGCACGGCGACAGACGGTACGGCGATGACCGGGCAATAATAGCGGGCATTGGCCTCTTAGGTAGCCAGCCCGTAACCGTAATTGGCATAGAAAAAGGCCATGGCGCAGAAGAACGCCACACCTGCAACTCTGGCTCTGTGCACCCAGAAGGGTATCGCAAAGCCCTGCGCCAAATGAAACTGGCCCAAAAATTTGGGCGCCCTATAATATGCTTTGTTGACACACCAGGCGCTTGCTGCGGCATAGGGGCCGAAGAAAGAGGACAAGGCCAAGCTATAGCAGAAAATCTAATGGAAATGATTGGGCTAAATGTTCCCATAATCTCTATAGTAATAGGCGAAGGTGGCAGCGGCGGCGCTTTAGCCCTGGCAGTTGCAGATGAAGTATGGATGCTAGAAAACGCCGTATACTCTGTAATAGCCCCAGAAGGCTGCGCAAGTATCTTATGGAAAGACGCCTCCCTGGCAAGCGAAGCCAGCAACTTCCTAAAACTAACCGCCGAAGACCTACTGTCGCTAGGCATAATAGAAAAAATAATCACCGAAGAAGAAAATTTCTGTAATGCCCTAAAAGAACATCTAAAAAAAGCAATAAAACACTATATCCAACAACCCGCTACCCAGCTGGTAAGCAGCCGGTACGATAGATACAGGAAGATGGGTGTGAGTTAAAAACATCAGAAATTTTAACAGCCTCCCACACCTCTAAAAACTTCACAAAAAATTTTAATTTTTCAATTCATAAAAAAGCCCTTGTTTTGGGGCTTTTTTTGTTTTGCGGGTGTAATTTTAGGCTGTTTTCTATGAAAGAATGGTACCATACGGTACCATTTTGCCTGAATTATGGTACCGTATGGTACCACGCCAAACAAAAAAGGAAGGCGTACAATAGTTGCGCCTCCCCTTTCCCATATCACTTAAACATATCAGAATCATACCATTTATCGAATCGGATAAACTTGAACGGCCGCCGTACATCTATTGCGTTGTTTGGGCATTGGTACATGCATCTCATGCATATTCCGCAAGAAAGCTTGAAGCCGATAGATTTTTTCTTTACTACTATATTTTTGTTTGGGCAATTGTCTGCACATTTTCTGCAGCGTGTGCAGCTTTTTTTCGAATAGAAAAATTTCCCTATTATTATTGCGCCAAGCCATTCGATGCGCGCAAGCCCGGTGAAGATTTTTGAGCCAAAGCTTCTTTCTGGCAGGTGGGATTTTAACTCTATTATATCTTTTGCAATAAGCGCGGCAGCGTCGTTTGCATTGGCCAGGGCTCTTATCACTTGCTTTTCAGTATCTTGGTTAACAAAATTTGATGGCATTTCAACCATTTTGTTGTAAAGCACCCGGTAGCCCTTTTTACCTAGCCGCTTGATAATTAAATTTGAAGAGCCAAGGTTCTCATCTCTAGCCAAGCTGCAGGTATGTACTATAAAAGTGTTCATACCGTTTACTTTTGGCAGCCTTGCTATAAAACTAGCCACAACCCGAGGCGCGTTTAGCGAATGTGTGGGATATGCAATAATTAGCGCGTCATATCCGGGCATGGCTTCCGGCCGGACAGTTGTGTCAATTGCAAAGCAATCTACAAAAATATTGTGGCTTTCAATTTCACCAACTAACCTATCTACCACATATTTGGTCATCCCTGTGCCAGAAAAATAGTACAAACATATTTTTTTCATATTTTCTCCCATATTTTTATATATCAATTTTATTGTACACGCCTAAACTTTCTACAAATTTATCAAATAAATAATTAGCATCCTGTGGCTCTGGATGGGCCTCTGGGTGATACTGCACCGTAAATGCAGGGTATTTCTTATGCTTCAAGCCCTCAATGCTGCCATCCTCAATTGCATATTGCGTTACCTCCAAATCTGTCCCTTCCAATGAATCTGGCTCCACATGGTAACCATGGTTTTGTACCGTAGCCAAGGTTTTCCCTGTGGCAATATCCATAACCGGCACATCTTCGCCACGATGCCCAAACTTCATTTTGGAAGCCTTAGCGCCATTGGCTATGGCAAATAGCTGATGCCCCAAGCAAATGCCAAACATCGGATATTTTTCTTGAAGCGCCAATATAACAGGGGAAAGCTCTGGCAGGTCCATAGGGTCCCCTGGGCCGCTGGTAAACACAACGCCATCCGGCTGATGCGCCTCAATCTCCTCGGCCGATGCATTGTACGGGAAAACAATCACCTCGCAATCCCTTGTTGTTAGCTCGTTAATTATCCCTTTCTTTGCAGTAAAAGCCACAACGGCAACCCTAAATTTTTTATTTTCTACCAAAACCTTATACGGCTTTTTGGGGGAAACTTGCTTCACATGGTTGGTTACATATGGCGCAGCCACAAGCTTTACCAGCGCAAGGTCGTCTGACACGCTGCTATCCACAATAATCCCATACATTACACCATCCTCGCGGATTTTTTTGGTCAATGCGTATGTATCTACGTCGCATAATGCTGGTATATTTTTATCCTTCAAAAATACATCTAATTTGCTGCAGTATTTGCTTACAATCAAAGCCGACGCACCTTGGAATGCATCTGGGCTATCCTGATTTATTTCATCGCCATCGCTATTTGAATGCGTCATTACAACTATTTGGTTGTAGTTGTCGGAGTCCGTTAAAACATCCATGTACCCTGTTTTTGTAGTTTGAAAAACAACTTCACGGATAACCTCTTCCCGCGAGCCAAAACCATTGCCCATTATCACTGTTCCATCTGCCAAAACCAATTTACGGTCAAAGCCCATCTTAATTATCCCCCTGTGTAAAAAATTTCATTTCTTCCAAGCTAATTTCCTTTATATCATCCGCGAAGCCAGCATTCATAGAACAAAGCGATAGCTTATAGCCATCTATGGGAAATTGCTTAAAAAACGGCCTAGCGCTTCGGCAAGTATCTATCATGGAAATCTCACTGCCTATTTTAAAGGCGATAGAATCAAGCGGGACAGACATCCCAGTCCCCAGCCATTTTAAGTAGCTCTCTTTAAGCGTCCATAATGAAAAAAAATAATCAAGCCGGCGGATTTCCTCCCTAGCAAATAAATCCCGGTATTCACTTTTGCAAAAATAACGCTCTGCAAGCTTAAAGTCCACTTCTTTTATTCTTTCAATATCAATGCCAACCGGCTGCTCGCTAACAGCACAAACAACATAATCCCCAGAATGAGAAATGTTAAAATGAACCGGGAGGCCCTTTAAGTAAGGCTTTCCCGATTCGTCTTTCAACAACTGAATATCCTCATGCCTAATAGAAAAATGCTGCATTAACATATAGCGAAGCATCAGCTCCCCGTACAACGTACGCAAGGCATCTTCCCTAAACATAAATCGCTTGCATCGTTGGCGGTTTTCTTCCGAAATGATTTGCAGCAAGCCGTCATAAGCATCCTGCCCCAGCTGCAAGTCAATTTTGGCCAAATATATAAAGTTTTTACACATATCGCCTAGACATTCTCCAAACAGACAATAAGAAGAACAAAACCGTCGCCCCCGCCAAAATAAGCACACTGTCCATCATGGTAAGCTGGTAACCGTTAATGACATAAATAACCCCCATTGCCTCTTGGAATTCCAACAAATCTTCCGCTGGAATATGCGAAAACGCATTCTCTGCAATACCTTCAATAAACAACTGCCTAAACAACATAGTCGTATGAGATTGCGGGAAAAACCGAATAAGGCTCTGTATTGAGTTTGGCAAATCGCCCATAGGCACGTAAATACCCATCATAAAACCAATAAGCGTTCCCAAAATAGTAGAAATCGCGCCAAAAGCCTGGTTTGTTTTAATGTACATGGTAAAAAAGAAAATCATAAATGCATTAAGCAGCACACTAAGCAGCAAAATACCTGTAGTAATTACCATATTTAACACAGACATCACATGATTACCCATCACGGCATTATAGGCAACCAAAACAACAAAAATAATCATGCTCATTATAGTACCCACTATAAAAGAACCAAGTGCGTATCCCGCCACAATACGATACCTTTTAACCGGGGTAGAATAAAAATCTTTATACAGGTGATGCACCTTATCGTTAACCATAACAACAAAAGCCCCCTGGGTTGTTGTTACCGTAGTTACCCCCAAAATACCTGCGAAAATCCAGTTATTTACCACTTCGTTAACCGCGTCAATATTCTCACTATAATTGTAAACAAAAAAATTGCCAAGGAACAAAACAAACAAAGCGATAATCAACAATACCGATAATAGGGAGAAAAATACCCCCAACCTATCCCTAAAATAAAGCAGAACATTCCTCATTGCCAATGTTGTCATATCTGTACATCCTCCTGGCCTGTTATGTCAAGAAAAACATCGTCCATGGTTCCGTTTACAATCTCAACATTGGTGATATCATATCTGAACCGTTCAACCAGTGGAATCGCATCTGTAGTTGCGTCCAATATAATCTCAAGCACTTCCCCATTTTGCACAAAATCAATTTTATGCTCTGTAAGGGTTTTCTTGAAAGTTTCTGGGTTTTTAGGTACGATTTTTAACAAATCATGGCAGTATTTTATTTTTAGCTCTAAAGGTGTACCCTTTGCCAAAATTTCGCCATGCCCCATTATGGTAATATAATCAGATTGCTCTGCCTCCTCCATATAGTGGGTGGTCAAGAAAACGGTCACGCCTTTCTCCTTCTGCAATGCCCTAATGGTTGCCCAAATTTCTTTTCGCGTGCCAGAATCAAGGCCTGTGGTTGGCTCGTCCAAAAACAAAATTTGTGGCGTGTTAATTAGCGCCCGCGCAATATCAGCCCTTCTTCTTTGCCCGCCAGATAATTTTTCATACGGCTGGTGAAGAAATTCTTGCAATTGGGCAATTTCGGTAACGGCTTCAATACGTTCTTTTAACTTTTTCCTTGAAAATTTATAAAACTTCCCTCTAATCTTCAAATTTTCGTAAACCGTTAGCATAGAGTCCAACAAGCTACGCTGAAAAACAATCCCAATAGACTGTCTAATTTCAAAATCGTTTTTCCCCAATTCAAAGCCGTTTATCAAAACTTTCCCCGCATCTGGCTCTAGCAAAGTACATAGGATATCAATTGTTGTAGATTTACCGGCACCGTTTTTCCCCAAAAAGGAAAACAACGTCCCCTTCTCTACGTAAAAATCAATCCCTTTAACTGCCCTTATTTCCTTCCCCTTTACCATGTAGCTCTTGGTCAAGGATTGTACTTCTATGATTTTTTCCACTTTCTTCTCCCACATTTCACTTTATATTTGGCTGGTTAGCATATCTATAGTTTTATCCAGGTTCTCATCTAGCCCGTTTAATATTTGAATAAACTTGTCCATCATACCTTCTATGGTTTCCCGTTTATACAAATCGCTGCAATACTTAAAGGTTGCCGTATATTCACCGCCACTCTCTGTTATTTTACATACTAAGTCAAATTTCGCTTCCTTGTCTGTAAATTCAATTTCTACGGGGTGAAAACTCAAGCCATCTATTTCAATTTCGTCCAGCAGTTCGCTGTCGTCATCCTTGTAGAACAGATATTGAACGTCATACAGCGGCGTTCTAGATTTATCCATATACGCCTGCGGCTCGAAATGCAGCGCCAGAGATTCAAATGGGTAATCTTGATTTTCATAAGCCATTAAGCAATTTTCCTTCACTTCGTCTAAAAATTGCGTCAGCGGTTTTTCTTTTTCTGGCTTGCCGCTCATCAGCAACCTATTTATGAATACCCCTTGTATATCCTCGGTATCTTTATGGGTTCTGCCAGATATGGGCGTACCCACGACTATATCTGTGTCGCTATACTTACCAAGCATAACCATTGTGGCTGATAGCCATGTCATAAATTCTGTCATTTCTTTTTTCTGGCCTATTTTGATAATTTTATCGCTTAATGTTTTATCCAGTTTTTTTACAACCACATCACCATTAAACTTTTTTTCAACGGGCCTGGGGTAATCTTCCGGCAATTGCAGCCTTGGCACACCGTTTTCGAAATGACTCATCCAGTAACTTCTTTGGTTATCCAATGGCCTGTCCAGCATCCATTCGCTGTAATCTTTATACTGCAACCTAAGCGGAGCAAGCTGGCCATCACTGTATAAAGTAATGAATTCTTTCAACAACAAATCACTGGATATCCCATCAGAAATAATATGGTGGCAATCCATGAAAAGGAGAAAATCATCTTCGCCTGTTTTTATCACTTTAGTTCGCATTAAAGGAGCTTTTTGCAAATCAAATGGCCGGAAGAACTCTTTGGCAAGACCGTCGAAACTCTCCTTGCCATAACGTTCTTCAAATGTCATGTCCATTTCTACCTGGTCATGAATTTTTGCCATGGTCTCGCCGTTAACCAAATGGAAACTTGTTCGCAAAATTTCATGACGTTGTAGCAATGTTTCAAAAGCAAGTTCGGCTTTGTCTGGGTCAAATGCTCCCTTTACTTTGTATGCCATGGGGATGTTGTTCGTCATATCAACCAAATTGTAATCCCATAAATGAGATGTTAAGAAGTATAGTTTCTGCGATGGTGATATTTGATAATACTCCTTCACATCCGCCACAGGAATCGGCTCGTAACTTCCTTCCATATCCGACAACGCCTGGCTAATTCCCTCTACTGTCACTCCCTGGAAGATATCCTTTATGCCCAGCCTTACTCCCGACGCCTGCTCAATTTCGTTCACTAGCAATGTCGCCTTCAGCGAGTTGCCGCCTAGCTCGAAAAAGCTCTCTTTTCTGCCTATCGGTGAGATACCAAACATATTCTCGAATACTCCAGCTACCAATATTTCGGCTTCTGTCTCGGGGGGAACATATACTTTGCTCGTCTGGATTTCGATTGCTGGCAGCGCACGCCTGTTTAACTTGCCACTGCTTGTTAGCGGAAATGAATCTATCTGCAAATATTGGCTGGGAACCATGTAATCCGGCAGATAATTCCTTAGATAGCTC
>WQVK01000018.1 GCA_009784025.1 Defluviitaleaceae bacterium | reverse complement strand
ATTTTCCGCAAGCCTTCGTCGCTAAAAACCTTGCGCACCGCTAGTGCGCGGCGGCTTTCAGCTCCTCGCCTTGCGGAAAATTTCCTGCGCTCTATGCGAATGTTTTTAGGTGGAGCGGCTATAGTATCAGTTGGTCGGATTTTCCGACCAACTGAATTTTTTGCCAAGATAAAATTCAATCCCTAAGCCTCTGTTGTTTGTTTTTGGTCTATAGTCGCTCAACCTAAAAACATTCATATTTTACATAATTGTCTTCAATTTCTTCCGTATTCTCTGCAATGTATTATCCACAGATCTTGTCGTTTTCCCCAGTTGTTCTGCTATTTGCTTGTGAGATTTTTTGTTCATGTGTAGGGTTAGAACTTGGCGCTCTAGTTCTGTTAGGTTTTGGTTTATAAAGTTGTTTATGGTGGCGTAGGTTTCTAGGCTTAGTAGTAGAGTTTCGGGGTCGTTGTTTTTGTAGTCGGTTAGTTTGTTGGCTAGGGTTTCGTTGCCTTCTTGGGGGGATTCATCTAGGGATAGTGATGTGTTTAGGGGCATGTGTTTTTGGCGTGCGGCGGCTTTTATTGCGGTTTGGATTTGGCGCATCACGCATAACCCTGCAAAGGCGCTGAAGCTGCCTTTGGCTGGGGCGTAGTCTTGTACGGCTTTGTACAGGCCTATCATGCCTTCTTGGATAAGGTCCTCTAGGTCGCCACCTTGCAGGTAGTATTCTTTGGCCTTGGCTTTTACCAGGGGTTTGAAGCTTTGCATTAGCGCGTTTAGGGCGGCTGTGTTGCCACTGCGGGCTTCGTTTACTTGATTTTCCATGCTATTTTCCATATCGCATCGCCTCTAGTATTTTTGCTGTTTCTTCGTCTACCAGGCTTTCTATTGGGTTTCGTTTTATTGGGCGGGTGCTGTTGTAGCGGGCGCGGGCTTCTTCTTTTGCGGATATTATTTCTACCCATAAATCTTCGGAGGATATTCTGGCTGCGCCACGCCCTAGTATGATTAGTTGCTCTAGGGTGTCAGATGTTGCTACGGTTATGCGGTCTTTTTGCTGGGCTAGTCGGTAGGCGGCGCGTTCTATGTAGTGGTCTGCCGTTTCGGCTTCCTTAGTAAAAACTACCTTTATATTGCGGTATTTGGTTACGCTGCCCTCGCCCCCTGGCACCAAATGGGCATCAAAAATGGCCATAATGCGGTAGCGGCTTAGGGCTTTAAATTCGCAAAGGGCGTCGCATAGCTTAACCCTCGCGCTATCTATATTATCCTCGGCCAGCACGGCCAGCTCTTGGTTAGAGTAGATTACATTATAGCCGTCCACCAGCAGATAATGCGTGGGCATTACAGCTTCGCCGCCTTCATGCGGGTGCGCACCACTTCATAAATAAGAACCCCCGCCGCCACAGACACATTAAGTGATTGAATACGCCCCAGCATAGGAATACTCACCTTAAAATCTGCATGCTCTTCCACCAGGCGGCTTATTCCCTCGCCTTCCGAGCCAAGCACAAGGGCCACCGGCCCTGCAAGGTCTGCATCGTAAAGGCTTGTCCCGTCCATGCTGGCGCAGGTTATCCACAGCCCGGCTTCTTTCAGCTCTTCCAGCGTGCGAGAAATATTAACCACTCTGGCGATTGCCATATGCGTCACAGCCCCGGCAGAGCTTTTGGCCACCGTACCAGTAAGCCCAACAGCCCGCCTTTTAGGAATAATCACCCCATGCACGCCTCCAGCCTCTGCCGAACGCAAAACAGCCCCCAAATTATGCGGGTCTGTAACTCCATCCAAAATAATAACAAAAGGCTGCTCGCTCCGTTCTTCCGCGATGGCTAAAATATCTGCAACCTCTACATAAGGCACAGCCGGACAAAGCGCAATAACCCCCTGATGGTGCCCATGCTCCGAAACATCATCAAGCTTACCCCGGTCCACCTCCTGCACAACAAGCTTACGCTCCCGCGCTTTGCCGGCAATCAACCGCAGCGTACCCTCCAGCGGCTTATCCTTATCCCGCCGCAGCAAAATCCTATCAATAGGCCTATCATTATTCAAAGCCTCAAGAACAGCCTTCCGCCCCTCAAGGATGAGTTTATCTTCCATGTTTGCCTCCTGTTTTATGTTAGACCGTCAATATACATAATTCAAATATCTCGCGTAACCTTGTCTCATTCTTCTCTAAATACAGCCACCCGAAAAGCGCCTCTAGCCCTGTGGCGTGGCGGTAATCTGTCACGCTAGAGCTTTTAGAGCGCGAGCCGCTGTGTAGGTTTCTGCCGCGCTTTGCGTAGGCCTGTTCTTCTTCGGTTAGGGTGGGGAATATGCGGTGGTACATTTGGGCTTGGGCTGTTGCGGATACGTATTTTGTGGCGGTAGGGCTAAGGTCGTGGAAGGACAGCTCTTGCTGCAGCAGCATTTCGCGCACCATTATTTCGAACACGGCATCGCCTAAGTAGGCCAGCTCTGCCGTGCCTACGCCCTGTGCCAAGTTACACCTTCTCTGGTATCTTTTATAATTATACCCATGGCCAGTAGCTGGTCACGAATGCGGTCAGATTCTGCGAAATCCTTGTTTTTGCGGGCTTCGTTCCGGGCAGAGACTAAGGCTTCTATTTCGCTGTTGTTGCCACTGTCATCTTGGGTGGCGATGTTTAGCCCCAAAATATCGCAAAGATGCTCTAATGTTGTCAGGGCTGCTTCTGCAAAGTGGCGGGTTAGGTTCTCTTTATCTGCCAGGCGCAGGTTCACTATTTTCACCAGGTCGAATATGGCGGTGATTGCATCTGCGGTGTTAAAATCATCGTCCATTGCCGCCATAAATTTATCTTGGCAGGCGGTAATGTCTGCGGTGCTGGTTTCGCTGCTGGAGGCTAGGGTTTTCAGCGCCTCTTGCAGGCTGATATGGCAATTCTTAATCCGCCCGAAGCTTTGTTTTGCAGCTGCTAGCACATCTTCCGTCAGCTCCATGGGCATACGATAATGCCCGCTAAGGAAGTAGAAACGAATCACCTCGGCCGGGATTTTTTTTGTCGCCTCATGGAAGGTGGAGAAATTGCCGCTGGATTTAGACATTTTTTTATGGTTGGTGGTTAGCAGGCCGCTGTGCATCCAGTAGCGTGCTAGGTTGCAGCCGGTTAACGCTTCCGTTTGGGCGATTTCGTTGTCGTGATGGGGGAAGGTTAGGTCTTCGCCGCCGCCGTGGATGTCAATTTCATCCCCAAGGTATTTGCGAATCATGGCGCTGCATTCAATATGCCAGCCTGGGCGGCCGTTGCCCCAGGGGCTTTCCCAATGTGGCTCGTCTGGCTTTGCTGGCTTCCACAGCACAAAGTCCATAGGGTTGGCCTTGCCAGACTCCACCTCTACCCTGGCGCCTGCCTCTAAATCTTCAATATTTTTGCGAGATAGCTTACCGTAGCCTTCAAATTTGCCCACGCTGAAGTATACCGTGCCGTTGTTTTCATAGGCATGGCCTTTGGCCACAAGCTCGCTTATCATGGTTATGATTTCGCCAATCTCTTCTGTGGCTAGGGGGTTTATTGTGGCGGGTAACACATTTAATGCCGCTAGGTCGCGCTTGGTGTTGGCTATATATTTTTGGGTGATTTCCTGGGTGCTGCAGTTTTCTTCTGTTGCCCGTTGGATGATTTTGTCGTCTATATCTGTAAAATTTTGTACAAAGCGCACATTGTAACCTTTATGCAACAAATAGCGGCGTATAGCATCGAAAACTACGTAGAAGCGGGCGTTGCCTAAGTGAATGTCGTTGTACACGGTTTGGCCGCAGCTGTACATTTTTACCATACCGGGGGTGATTGTTTGTAGCTCTTCTTTTTTTCTGGTTAGGGTGTTGTATATTTTCATTTTACGTTCATCCTTTACATATGAGGCAAATTGCCTGGGCGGCCATGCCTTCGCCTGTGCCTGTGAAGCCTAAGCCTTCTTCGGTTGTGGCTTTTATATTAACTTGGGCGGGCTGTAGCTTTAATGCGATAGCTATATTGTTGCCCATTTCTTCTATATAGGCTGCTATTTTTGGTTGTTGGGCTATTAGGGTCGCATCTATGTTGGCTATTTGCCAGCCGCCAGCCGCCAGCCGCAGGCAAGTTTCTTCTAACAGCTTAAGGCTGGAGATGCCTTTGTATTTATCGTCTGTATCTGGGAAGTTACGGCCGATATCCCCAAGGCCGGCTGCCCCGCAGATAGCATCCATAATCGCGTGAACAAGCACATCTGCATCGGAATGGCCAAGCAGCCCCATGTGAAAAGGTACGTTTACCCCGCCCAGAATCAGTTTTCGCCCTTCTGTAAGCCGGTGAACATCGTAACCTTGGCCAATGCGAAAATTCAAAAGACCATCTCCTTGAAATTTGTCTGGGATGATTATAACCTATTTGGCGGCTGCCTGCACGGTTTTATAATGGAGTACAGAAAAATATTTGTAATATGATTGTAATATGTTATAATTGCCGTATGAGGACAAGCTCTAAGGTTTGTGCGTCTATAAAGGGAGGTTACAACTTGGACGATTCCACAATTTATTCAGCAGTGGATCATACACTGCTGTCTCCTGTGGCAACATGGGAAGAAATTATTGCAATATGTGAGGAGGCGATAAAGTACAAAACCGCATCAATTTGCATCCCGCCATCGTATTTGAGACGAGTTAACGAAAAATACGGCAGCAGCATCAATATCTGCACAGTTATTGGCTTCCCGCTGGGGTATAACACCACAGTTGCCAAAATAGCAGAAACAAAAGATGCCCTGGCAAACGGTGCAAAAGAATTTGATGTGGTAATAAACCAAGGCGATGTGCGCGCCAAAAACTTTGACGCAATAACACAAGAGCTAGCGGCCATAAAAGCCGCCATAGGCCATCTGACACTAAAGGTAATAATAGAATGCTGTTACCTAAACGAGGCAGAAAAAATAGCCCTATGCAAATGCGTTACAGCCAGCGGCGCAGACTTTATTAAAACATCTACAGGCTTTGGCACAGGCGGTGCAACCATAGATGACATAAACCTATTTAAGCAACATATAGGCTCTAATGTTCAAATGAAAGCCGCAGGTGGCATGAAAACTCGCCAAGACTTTGAAATGTTCATAAACGCAGGCTGTACCAGGCTAGGTACAAGCTCTGCGGTGAAAGTGCTAACCGGCGGTGGCGCTGGGGCGTATTAACAAGACCGTTAGAGGCTTCGCCGGATACATCTCTACCCGCTTTTCATAAGATGTGTGGCAAGGCCTCACGGTTTAAATATTAAAATTCCTAGGAGGAAATCAAAATGAAGAAATTTGTTAAGTTTTTACCTGTTGTTTTGTTGGCGGGCGCGTTGTTTGCGTTTAGTGCATGTGGCGGTAATGGTGCGGCCGGAGAAGACGCTGCTGCTATGCAGATTGCGCTTATCGCCCATTCGCCGGATTCTATTTTGGATGATGGCTCATTTAATGCCGGTGCTTGGATTGGTATACAGCAGTTTGCGGCAAGCCAGAATATTGCTGATGCTAACCTTAACTTCTTCCAACCACATGCGGCTACAGATGATGCCAGGATTGACTTGATTGCAGATGCTATCGGCTGGGGCGCAGATGTTCTTATTCTACCAGGCTTCCACTTCCAGGCTTCACTTTACCATGCACAGGATATGTTCCCAGAAACTAAGTTTGTTTTGTTGGATGCTTCACCTGAGTACGAAGGAAATGTAAGGATTGAAAGCAACCTGGTAGCAATCCACTACGCAGAAGAAGAATCTGGCTTCCTTGCTGGTTATGCGGCAGTTATGGATGGTTATAGAAACCTTGGCTTTATGGGTGGTATTGCCGTGCCTGCGGTAGTTCGCTTTGGCCATGGCTTTATCCAAGGCGCAGAACATGCAGCAAACGAGCTTGGCCTTGATGCCGGCGCAGTTGAAATCAACTTCATGTACCTTGGTGGCTTTGCACCAGACCCAGCCCATGTAACCACCGCGGGCGCATGGTTTGCCACTGGCACAGAGGTTATCTTCGCGGCGGCAGGCGGCGCAGGTTTCTCTGTTATAGCAGCGGCAGAATCTGCAGGCGCGTCTGTTATTGGCGTAGACGTAGACCAGGCAGATGACGGCGACGTTGTTGTAACTTCTGCAGTAAAAGGCCTTGCGCCATCTGTATATGCAATGCTGGAAGCAGCAATGAACAACACCTTCCCAGGTGGCCGCGAAATGATGTTTAACGCAGCAGTTGACGGCGTTGGCCTTCCAATGGAAACAGCAAGGCTACAAAACTTCACCCAAGCACAATACGACGCAATATTTGCACAACTAGCCAGCGGCGCAATTCGCGTGTCTCCAAGCCTGGCAATGGATGATATCCAAACAAGCTTAGTTGTAGTTAATGAAATGTAGTGCTTAAAGCCGTCAGGGCTCTGCCCCGACACCCCCTTCTTTTCATGAGGTTCGCTTTGCGAACCCGGCACTTCGTGCCGCCCGATTTCTTTCGGGTTACCTTTGAAAAAAAGAAGCAAAAAACTTTAACATTGGGATTATGGATGGCGGTTTCGCCAAAAATAATTCCAATGATAAGTTTTTAAAATAAACTTTTTTCAAAAAAGTTTTTGGAGGTGTCGGAGGCGAAGCCTCTGACGGTTTTACTTTTACATACCAACGAAAAGGGGTAGATGCATATGTACGTTATTGAAATGCGGGGTATCACCAAGGAATTCCCCGGGATTATTGCCAATGATGATGTTACTTTGCAGCTTAAAAAAGGTGAGATACATGCCTTGTTGGGGGAAAATGGCGCCGGGAAATCTACGCTTATGAGCGTACTTTTTGGGCTTTATAAGCAGGAGAAGGGGCAGATTTTTAAGGACGGGCAGGAGGTAATTGTGTCCGGGCCTGGTGATGCTAACCTTTTGGGTATTGGCATGGTGCATCAGCATTTTAAGCTGGTGCATAATTTTACTGTGCTGGAAAATATTGTGCTTGGGGTGGAAACCACCAAGAACGGCGTGTTGCAGATGAAAGAGGCCAGGAAGAAGGTGCTTGAGCTTTCGCAAAAATACAGCTTTGAAATTGATATAGACAAGGAAATAAGGCATATAAGCGTAGGCATGCAGCAGCGCGTAGAAATTTTGAAGATGCTTTATAGAGAAAATGAGGTTCTTATCTTTGACGAACCCACGGCGGTGCTAACGCCACAGGAAATTGAAGCGCTGATGGCCACCATGAAGGAGCTGGCAGCGGAAGGTAAGTCAATTTTGTTTATAACCCATAAACTTGACGAAATCAAGCAAGTGGCTGATAGATGCTCGGTGCTGCGTAAGGGAAAGATGATTGGCACGGTGGAAGTTGCGGATGTTTCTAAGGAAGAAATGTCTGAAATGATGGTGGGGCGCAAGGTTAGCCTAAGCTTGGAGAAGCAGGATTATGAAGCTGGGCAGACGATTTTGAAGGTGCGTAACCTTTGCCAAAAGGGTCGCGACGGCCAAAAGGACAGGCTAAAGGATATTTCCTTTGATGTAAAAGCCGGGGAAATCCTGTGCATTGCCGGGATAGAAGGCAACGGCCAGGCAGATTTGGTGTACGCTCTTACGGGGATTGCGCCAATGGATTCTGGCCAGGTTTATATGAACGGCGTAAATATAACCCGGGCAAAAATACGCGCCCGGACAGAAACCGGCATAGCCCATATACCAGAAGACAGGCATAAACACGGCCTTGTGCTGGATTATAGCCTGGCGTACAACACGATTTTGCAAACATATTATACGGCAGATTTCCAGCAGGGTGGGTTTTTGAAAAAGAGCGCTATTGCGAAGTATGCAAAGCGGCTGATAGAGCGGTTTGATATACGTTCTGGCAAGGGTGAAGAAACCTTGGCGCGCAGCATGTCTGGCGGTAACCAGCAAAAAGTCATACTGGCTAGGGAAATTGACCGCGACCCGACCTTGCTTATAGCCGTGCAGCCCACAAGGGGGCTGGATGTGGGCGCAATCGAATACATCCATAAGCAGCTGCTGGCACAGCGTGATTCTGGCAAGGCGGTGCTGCTGGTGTCGCTAGAACTGGAAGAAGTAATGAACCTGGCCGATAGGATTTTGGTAATGTTTGAGGGCAAAATCGTGGCCGATGTTAACCCGAAAGATGTGACTTTCCAGGAGCTTGGCCTGTACATGTCTGGGGCTCTTGATGGGGAGCAATCCCGTGAAAATGCGGGTGAAACTTCTGCCCAGGCCTTGCAGCCTGGTTCTTCAACCGACCGGGAAACCCAACCCGCTGAAGTTGAAAACGACAACGTTAATTCAAATTCAGTTGGTCGGAAAATCCGACCAACTGAATTTGAAAACCAAACCGGCAACCAAAACCCAACCGCCGGCGATTCACCACCGCAATTTGAACATGGCCGCGGGCCGGATACAGAAGCAACCAACAACGAATCACGGGGCCGCCCGCCGCAAGGCGAGCTGCCAGGCGAGGGGGTAGAGGAATGAACCGTAGTGGATTTTTGAGTTTTATGTCGGCTGTGCTGGTGCTTATTATTGGCCTGCTTATTGGGCTTGTTATTTTGCTGGTAAGTGATGCATCGCAGGCGTTTACTGCGTTTTGGACAATACTTTCGTTTGGGCTACGGTCTATGCGCAATATTGGGGATGTGCTGCTAAATGCCACGCCTATTATTTTAACAGGGCTTTCTGTTGCATTTGCTTTCAAAACGGGGCTTTTTAATATTGGTGCTACGGGGCAGCTTACTGTGGGCGCTTTTGTGGCCATTTATATAGGGATAGAATTTACATTCTTGCCGCCGCCGCTGCGTATTTTGGCCTCTGTTTTGGGGGCGGCCTTAGCTGGTGCGCTGGTGGGTGCTGTGCCTGGTATTTTGAAGGCATACCGCAATGTGCATGAGGTTATCTCCTGCATTATGATGAACTATATTTCTATGTTCTTGGTCAACTTCCTTATTATCAACTTCCTCTTCGACCAAGGGCAGGGGCGCAGCTTACCCATGCCGCGGGAATCTAACCTGCCCCAAGCTGGGTTAAATTATATTTTCCGGGATGGGTTGCGGGCTTCAAATGTTAACCTTGGCATAATAATTGCCATAGCCGTGGCCATTTTAATATATATAATCCTGGAGAAAACCACCTTCGGTTACGAGCTAAAGGCCTGCGGCTTTAACCGAGACGCCGCAAAATACGCAGGCATAAACGAAAACAGAAATATAGTGGCATCCATGATGATATGCGGCGCACTTGCGGGCATGGGCGGTGCGCTTATGCTAATGAGCGGCACAGGCATGCGCATGGACACTGTAGACAGCCTAGCCCCGGAAGGTTTTACTGGGATATCTGTGGCGTTTTTGGGGCTTAACAACCCCATTGGCATAATCTTTAGTGGTATTTTGGTGGCATATTTATCCCTAGGTGGCGCGCGGATGCAGCCCTTCGGCTTCTCTGCGGAAATTGTGGAAGTTGTAATATCTGTGATAATTTACTTCTGCGCCTTTGTTTTCCTGGTTAAGGCCATGCTTGGTAAGTTTTTGAAAGGGGGTAATTGATTATGGGTGATATGTTTTATTTCATAATGCAAAGCACGATGTTTTTTATGATACCCCTTGTAGTTGTTGCCCTGGGCGGGCTTTTTTCAGAAAAATCTGGCGTGGTTAATATTGCCTTAAACGGCAAGATGATTATGGGTGCGTTTACTGGCATTTTGTTTATTTCAACCTTCCAGGAACGTTTGCCTGGCCAGCCTGTTCTTGTTTTGGGGCTGATTATTGGTATGGTTACGGGTATTGGAGTTTCGCTATTTCATGCATTTGCTTCCATTAAATTGAAGGCAAACCAGGTGATTAGCGGTGTGGCCATTAACATGTTTGCACCTGCCTTTGCGGTGTACACTTCACGGCGTATAAATGGCACCCAGCTTATACGGTTTAACAACCAGTTTCAGATAGAATCTGTGCCGGTTTTGGGGGATATCCCGGTTGTTGGGCAAATTTTCTTCCAGAATGCGTATATTACCACTTATCTAGGGTTTTTGATTCTAATAATATCGGCATTTGTGCTGTACAAAACAAAGTTTGGCCTGCGGCTACGGGCATGTGGCGAACACCCTCATGCGGCAGATTCTGTAGGCGTTAGCGTGGTTAAAATGCGCTATGCCGGGGTTATTATCTCTGGTGCGCTGGCGGGTATGGGCGGCGTGATATTGATTGTGCCAATCACCAATGTGTTCGACGGTTCGGTTTCTGGCTATGGTTTCTTGGCTTTGGCAGTGCTGATATTTGGCGCATGGAAACCTTTACGCATTTTGGTTGCGGCGTTTTTCTTTGGGCTTATGAGCGCCGTGGCTGCCAGTGCTTCGGTTATAGAAGTGTTGCAAGTAGTGGATATTCCTATACATTTTTACAGGATGTTGCCGTATGTTGCCACTTTGGTGGTGCTGGCATTTACATCTAAAAACACCATGGCACCCCGCGCCGCAGGCCAACCATACGACAAGGGCGGCCGATGATGGTTACAAAATTAAAAGAATCCGGCTTCTGCTACGGTGTGCAGGGGGCGGTAGACCGCGCCGCCGCTCGTTTACACGAGGGCTGCTTGGTGTATTTATACGGCGATTTAGCCAACAATGACATAGTGATGGCGCGCCTAAAAAGCCAGGGCGCAAAAGTGGCCAACAATATAAGCGAAATCCCCCCAGGCGCGGTGGTTATAATCCGCGCCCATGGCGTGCCGCAGGAAACCCACAACCACCTACACGCAAACAACATAGTGGAAGATTGCACCTGTCCAAAGGTTAAAAACATCCACAAAATCGTGGCAGAAAAAAGCGCTAGCGGCTACAAGATAATAATAATAGGCAAAAGCGGCCACCCAGAAGTAGCCGGAACATACGGCTGGTGCGCCCCCGGCACGGCAGCAGTGGCAGACAGCCTCACAAACCTAGCCACCGCCCTAGCTGTCGCCAGTGGCAAAATATGCGTAGTGGCACAAACCACATGCAAGCAAGCCTGGTGGCAACAGGCCGTGGCCACAATAAAAGCCACCCACCCACATGCAGAAATCCACGACACTCTATGCAATATTCTATCCGCCAGGCTAAACAGCGCGACGGAACTAGCCAAAACCAGCGACACCATGATAATAGTAGGCGACCCAAAATCCGCCAATTCCACAGAGCTATACCAGGCCTGTGCCGCCATAAGCCAAACCCATTTCGCCAGCAGCCTAAATGACATAATAAAACTCCCCGCCCTGGCGGGCAAAATAGGCCTGGCAGGCAGCGCATCCACCCCAAAAGACATCACAGACGAAATCCACAACTATCTCACATTCAACGCCTTCCTGCAACATACCAAAGCCGAAATAGAAACCGCCTCTGAAACCTATCTGCAATCCGAAATAAAAGCCGCCACCCCAAACAGCTTCATCCACAACGCCCTAACCGAACTGCACCGCCAGCATCAAAATGGCAAAAGAATACGCGGTGCAATGATAGCCCTCGCCGGGCAGGCATCCCGTGAATGTGCGCCTGGGGCTTCGGTATCCGTCTCGCAGCCGGATAGTGATTCGGGCAGCAACTCTAACTACCTAGAAATCGCCATAGCATACGAACTCTTTCAAACTGCAATCCTAATCCACGACGATATTATAGACAGAAGCCATACCCGCCGCGGCCGTCTAACCATACATGCCGCTGGCAAAGAAAAAATGCGCCACTTGGGCAACGAAGCCGCCGCCCATTACGGCATAAGCCAAGCCATATGCATAGGCGACTACGGCCTGTTCTTGGCCAATAAAATCCTAGCCAATTCCAGTCTGCCCCCCGCAGCATTGGTGGAGGTATTGAAGCTATTCTCACAAATACAACTAACCACCCTCCAGGGCGAAATAATGGACGTGGCCCTGCCGTACCAAAGTATGGATATCTTTGCAGAATACGAAAGCTACACAAAAATAGTAGGCCAAATCTTCGAATATAAAACCGCATGGTACACCCTAGCCGGGCCAATGATGCTAGGCGCAATAGCCGCCGGCGCAAGCGAAACCACGGTCAACCTGCTGCGCGATATAGCCCTTCCCCTGGGGGTGGCCTTCCAAATAAAAGACGACCTGCTGGGCATCTACGGCAGTGAGGCAGAGCTAGGTAAGCCAGCCCTATCAGATATCCAAGAAAAGAAACAAACCCTGCTATACGGCTACGCCTACAAGCACGCCACCCCGGCCCAGCGCAGCCAGCTAGACACAAGCTACGGCAACCCCGATGCCACCCAGGCTCATCTAACCATCACTCGCGAAATCTTCAACGCCACAGGGGCAAAAAGTTACTGCGAAGGCGAAATCACTCGCCTATCCGCCATCAGCACCGGGTTAATACAAGGCGGCAGCTTCGCCCCCGGCTACGAAGCCCTGCTACTGGGGCTAGCAAGCTACCTAATGACAAGGAGAACCTAAAATGCCAAACCACATAGGCGTAATCATGGACGGCAACCGTCGCTGGGCAAAAGCCCACGCCCTAGAGCTATACAAAGGCCACGACAAGGGTGCAGACACCTTCGGCCATTTATGTAACTGGTGCCTAGAAGAAGGCGTGAAATTCCTAACAGTGTACGCCTTTTCTACAGAAAACTGGACAAGGGCAGACAAGGAAATAAGTCGCCTGTTCGCCCTAATGGAAAGATATTTCCTGCAAGAAAAAGCCAATTGTATCCGGGAAGGTGTGCGCCTTAAAATAATAGGCGAACGCAGCAAATTCTCTGCCCGGGTGCTAACCATAATAGAAGATATCGAAACCGCCACAGCTCCCGGCCAAAACCTAACGGTACAAATAGCCCTAAGCTATGGTGGCCGCGACGAAATAATCCGCGCCATAAAAAAAGCCGCAGCAGCCGGCCAAGCCCAGAACCTAACAGAAGAAGCCTTCGCCGTCCACCTAGACACCGCAGGCACCCCAGATGTGGACCTAGTAATACGCACCGGCGGCAAGGAAAACCAACGTCTAAGCAACTTCCTGCTATGGCAGACCGCCTACGCAGAGCTATTCTTCTCAAACCTACTATGGCCAGATTTCAACAAAGATGAATTCTTACAAGCGATAAAGTATTTCAATTCCATCAAACGCAAAATAGGACAATAAAACCGAGGGGCGAAAGGGCGCCCCTCGGTTTTTTATATGCTAGGGAATTATTCTGCAATTTGTTACATCTCTTTATTATATTTGAGGCGCAGAAAGACGTATAGAATCGTCTTTGGCACTAAGGCCGCCAAGAAAACCAGCGTCACTACCAGCTCTACTTGCATTACCATCATGAAGATTAGCAGCAGCATGCCAGCCGGTGCAATTACTCTACCCTGCGGATTGACCCTAACGCGCCCACATGCTGCGTAACATCCGGGTTGCCAATGTATCTGATGCTGCCAACGCCGTTTAATGTGGCGTCTAAAGTGTTGGCCACGGCAATTTCGATATCCCCTGCGCCATTTAGGGTTATTGTTGTGTCTTCGGTGTGTAGGTTGCGGGCCATTATGCTGCCTGCGCCATTTTTTGTGATACTGGTGTTGGTGGCGTTGCCCCAAAAGTCTAGGTTGGATGCGCCGGATAAATCCAACTGAAGCCTGTCAACTTCTAGGCTGGCGGCCATGTTAATAAGGCCGTTTGATGTGATGGAAAAATTGGGGGTGCTGATGGTATCCCAGCCTTCTGTATGCAGCGCGCCGTTGATGTTTATGGCGGTGAGGGTGGGGGCGTAAATGTACACCCTTGGCCTGTTGTTGCCGTAGCGAACGGTGTCGTTGCTGTTGGTGCGGGAGAGGGATAGATAGTTGCCCCGCACCGATATTTGATGCAAATCAAATAGATTTTCTTGCATGGCTATCTCTACGGAAATATCGTCCGATTGCCGGAAAATTACCGTAAAAGAAGCGCTACCGCCCACTTCCAATGCGCTAAAGTCGCCAACTTCGAAAGAACGGGACACCATTGCACCTGTGCCGTATACTGTGCTGCCGCGGCCTAACTGAACAGTGCAGCCGCTGAATAACAGTGCTGCTAAGGTCGCCAGAGTTAGAAATTTTTTCATATGTTTGCCTCCTTGAGGAAAGTTTATTAGGGTTCTTTTATAATCCTACGGCATAATCTGCGCTGTAATCTGGTCGTGTGATAGGCCGATATCAAGCCTGCCGCAGGCTTCGTGGTTTTCTGGTAGGGTTTTGCGGTTGGGTTTGCGTTTTACATGCAGCATTTTGATTATGTCGCCCAGCATGCTATCGTCTTGGATGTTGAAGCCTATCCACTTGCCATCGTGGTAGGTTTCTGCCGCGTCGTATTCTTGCAGGGCGGCTTCGCTAAAGGCCTCTCGCTGCTGCTCGAATTTCTCGCGTTCGTCTTTGCCCAGCACCACAGCCACAATGAAGTACCCCTGGCGGATGCATAGGGTAACAAGTGTTTTGCCGCCGCGGCGGAAGCGTAAGTTACTATGGTGTTTATGGGTGGGATTACCCTCGTCCCAAACTTCGTCCATAATATAATGTACGCGAATATACTCGGTTAGTTTCTCCCATGGTTTGTGGGCGCTGCCCAGCATTGCCTTAACCTCTGAATATGGTTTTGTTTTATCCATGTTTCCTCCTGTGATAAAATCCAGTTGGTCGCAATTTGCGACCAACTGATTTGTAAGATGCTCTTATCTTCTAGCGATAATCGTGTACTGCCTGGGTTTCTGGGGCTTGTATTGCCACTTCCACTGCATAATCCCTAGGGTCGAATGGGTTTACATACACCCATGCGCTATAGCTATCGCTGGGGGAATGCAGGAAAGACGAGCTTTTAACCAGGCAAATTGCGCCGTCTTGGTTCTTGTAGGTGCATTCAATATATGCAGAAACTTTGTGGCCAATATGCACGCCCATATGCTGGTGCACGCGCGAGATTTCTGCCGGGAAGGCTTGGCCTTCGGCCTTTAGGCGGGCGAGTTTTTCTTGCTCCCTGCGGGCAGAACTGCGGAAGCCCATGCCAATAAATACATTCACCAGCCCAGAAAAAGCCAGCGAACCGCCGGTTATTAGCAGGGAAATAACGGCGGCGCGGTTATCGAAGAATAACCCCAGCGCGAAAACAATCGCCCCCGCCCCAAACAGCGCCCAGCCTACTATGCTGTTAACTTTACCTATCATTTGCCTTGTGCTGCGCACAGAATGTATGGGTTGCGCGCCTTGCGTTGGCCTTTGGCCATTGTCGTTGTACATATAATCTCTCCTTTTTGAAATATGTTAACCATCATGTTTTTGCAAAAATTCTGTGAATGGTTTTTTCTCCCGGATGCATTTGAACCAGCGCAATTGGCTGTGGGCCAGCTGCAGGCCGTAATATAGCGTAGAAATGCCAAAGTAATCCTTATCGCTTAAATTCTCCACCGTGACGGATTTTTCAATATTTTGCAGCTGCTGCAAATACTGCCCTGCGTAAAATTCGTATTCTTGCAGGCGTTTATCCCTGGTTTCCTGCGGTAGTTCGCCATAAAAGAATATCCGCGCCAGCTGTGCTTCCCCGCCCATGTTTGGGTCCAGCGGGGCAGCCAGCCATTCTAGAAATGCTTCCTGGCCCAGGGCGGTGGTTTTGTAATATTTTTTTTGCCGCTTGCCCTGCATTTTTTCGTTCATGCTAAGGTAACCTTTGTCTGTTAGGCTGTTTAGGGCGGGGTATAGCCTGCCATAGCTGGCTTTGTAAAAGTTGCCTATGCTGTTGGTTACTTCTTTTTTTATATCGTAACCCGTCAGCTCCTTTTCAAGAACCATGCCCATTATTATGAAATCTAGCATCGCGTCTCCTTTCTGGATATATCAAATGAATATATTATAGTATATATATTTTGTTTGTCAATATTTTCTTGTAGCGACTGTAGGTTTTAAAAAATTGGGTAAACCGTTAAGTTTTTTGATTTGAATATAATAAAAACCCAGAATTTTCGGGGTTTTTTTGTTTTTCTTGGTTGAAAATAGCATCGTTTTGCCGAAAATGTGGTACCGTATGGTACCATTTTCGGAAAAAATATCATTTTTCGGAAAATATGTATAGCTTGTTTGCGCGGTATCTGCTTATGCGGGGGCAATAGCTTTATGCCATCCGCTTGCCGAAAGAATCCAACAGTGAGCCGCCGCCGGTGGTTTTATTTGTCATATTTTGCCCCGCGTATGCTAGCAAAAACCGCCAGGGCTTCACCCTGCATCTTAAGATGCTAGGGTAAAGGCCTGGCGGTTTTGTTTCCACATTACACTGGTTTCATGGTGGGGAAGAATATCACGTCACGTATGGACGCAGAGTCGGTTAGCAACATAAACAGCCTGTCTACACCCACGCCCAGGCCACCTGTTGGGGGCATTCCGTATTCTAGCGCTTGTATGAAGTCATGGTCTGTCATGGCGGCTTCTTCTTCGCCGGCGGCGCGCAGGGCCTCTTGGTGGGCAAAGCGCTGGCGCTGGTCTATTGGGTCGTTAAGTTCGGAATAAGCGTTGCACATCTCACGGGACATTATAAATAGCTCGAAGCGCTCTGTATATTCTGGGTTGTCTGGTTTGCGCTTTGTTAATGGTGAGATATCTGTGGGGTGGTCTGTTATGAAAGTCGGCTGGATTAGATGTTTTTCCACAAATTCATCGAAGAACGATTCCAAAATATTACCCTTGCCGTGGTGAGTCTCGAAATGCACATTATGCTTCTTGGCCACTGCCCTGGCTTCTTCCAGGGTGGAAATCCCGTTGAAATCCACGCCGGAATACTGCTTAACGGCATCCACCATGGTGATTCTGGCAAAGGGCTTGGCCAAGTCAATCTCGTATTCGCCGCACGGCACAACCGCTGTGCCCAGCACATCTAGTGCAACCTGGCGGAACATGGATTCTGTCAGCTCCATCATGCCATGGTAATCTGTGTAGGCTTGGTAAAGCTCTAACATGGTAAATTCCGGGTTATGCTTGGTGCTCATACCCTCATTGCGGAAGCAGCGGCCAAGCTCGTAAACCCTGTCCAACCCGCCCACAATCAACCTTTTTAGCGGCAACTCCAGGGCTATTCTTAGGTACATATCAAGGTCTAGCGTATTATGATGGGTTAAAAATGGCCGTGCCGTGCCGCCCGCACCGGCAGAAACAGTCTGCAACACAGGGGTGTCCACCTCCAAAAAACCGCGCCCATCTAAAAAGCTACGGATAGCCTTTAAAATAGCCGTCCGCTTCACAAAGACTTCTTTAATATCCGGGTTAACAATCAAGTCCACATAACGTTGGCGGTAGCGCGCCTCTGTATCCTTCAGCCCATGCCATTTTTCTGGCAGAACATGCAGGCTTTTGGCCAGTAGCGTCACATGGTCTGCTTTTACAGAAACCTCGCCCTTCTGTGTGCGGAAAACCTCCCCCTGTACCCCAACGATATCACCAATATCATATGCCTTAAATTCGGTATATTCCGCCTCGCCAATATCATCACGGCGTACATATACCTGTATACGCCCCAATTTATCCTGCACATCAATAAAAGAGGCCTTGCCCATCACGCGCTTAGTCATCACGCGCCCGGCAACCCCAACCTTCTGCCCTTCCAGCCCATCAAAACCCTCATGAATATCCTTACTATAGGCAGTAACATCATACTTCACCTGATGAAAGGGGTCCTTGCCAGTAGCCTGCAATGCCTCCAACTTCTCACGCCGTATTCGTTGCTGCTCGTATTCTTCGTTATGGTTGATAATATTCTCGCTCATTAGTGACCTTCCTTCTAAAAATTTAAACCGTCAGGGGTTTTGCCTCCAACATCTCAATCGCCTTCATAAGATTCGCTTTGCGAACCCAGCACGGCCTGCTTCTGGGTTGCCTCTGAAAAAACTTGGCAAAAAACTTTGATAGAGTTCTTCTGAAATCACAAAAAACGTGATTTCATAAGGTTCGCTTGGCGAACCCGGCACTTCGTGCCGCCCGGTTTCTTCCGGGTTACCTCAGAAGAAGCAAAAGATTAAAAATGTAACTTTTCGAAATCAAAAGGTGTGATGTCGAAAGGAGTCTAATTTTAAATTTTGGCAAAAAAATGGCGAAAGCTTTAACTTTTGTTGATTTAAGTTAAAGTTTTCGCCTCCTTTTTTAACCTATGTCTTACGCTGGTTTTGCTATTTCTAGGATTTCGTATTTTATTTGGCCGTCTGGGGCATCTACTGTTACGGTGTCGCCGCATTTGCGTTGCAGTAGGGCTACGCCCAGAGGGGATTCGTTGGAGATTTTGCCGCCCATGGGGTCTGCTTCTGTTGAGCCTACTATCAGGTAGTCAACTTTTTCATTGTATTCGATGTCCAGTATTGTTACTTTGCTGCCTATGTTTACTGTTTCGCCGTCGATATCTTCGTTGTCTATAACTTCTGCGTTGCGTAGCATTTTTTCTAGCAGGGCTATGCGGGCTTCTATTTCGGCCTGTTCTTCTTTAGCGGCGTCGTATTCGGCATTTTCAGATAGGTCGCCTTGGCCTCTTGCTTCTTTTATTTTTGCGGCTACATCTTTACGGCGCACTACTTTAAGGTCGCGCAGTTCGTTTTCTAGCCGCAGTAATCCTTCGTGGGTTAATACTGTTTTTTTGTCAGACATTTAACTCACTCCTCCCATTGATATTTTTTATCGACTTATTTACCAAAAAAAAAGCTGGCAAAAGCCAGCCTTGTGTCTACCAAAACATGCTTTACAATACTACTTACGCTTATACCAGGCAAAGTATGACAGCCAGAATAGCCAGTAGCACTGCACCAATTTCTGTCCATCTTTCTAGCTTGCCTTCTGTTGTGTTGCGTTTATTTTTATCCCAATATGTGTCGGCCACATTGCCCATGCCGGCAATGCTGCCAACGCCGCCTGCGTTACGCTTTTTTTGCAAAAGTATAGCACCAACCAATACAACGCAACCTAGCATAAACACTACTGAAAGGATGATAAACAACGGCGACATAGCATACCTCCAAATTTCCTATTTGCTGTAAAACATTAGGATGATACATCATATCTAAGATAATGTCAACTAAAATAGTTTTGCCCTTGCTCTTGACTGTATTAGGGGGTGATTATAAAATATGAAGGAAGCCTAGGAGTATGTCCTTGCAACATTGCCTCTCCCCGTGAGCTGCGCCAAAGCGCAAGAAACACGCGATAGCTGGCTTGTTTCACGCGTTGTTGCATATGTAAATGGCTGGTTAATTAGTGATTTCCAATGAAGAACATCCCATACGATTTCTTCAAAAAAATAAAAAGAAGGAGCAACTAAAATGAGAAATTTACCAAAAGTAAATATGGGTATTGTGGCTGTAAGCCGCGATTGCTTCCCCGTAGAGCTTTCTGCAAGCCGTCGTGCTGCCGTGGTTGCCGCTGCAGAAAAAGCAGGCGTTAAACTTACAGAAATTACCACAACTGTGGAAAACGAAAAAGATGTGCTGGCAGCCCTAGATGCATTAAGAAGCAAAGGCTGTAACGCCCTTACCGTTTACCTAGGCAACTTTGGCCCAGAAGGCCCAGAAACCATGCTTGCACGGAAATTTGGCGGGCCTGTTATGTTTGTTGGTGCAGCAGAAGAAACAGAAGCTAACCTTATGAACGGCCGCGGCGACGCTTATTGCGGAATGCTTAATGCGTCTTACAACCTTGGCCTGCGTGGTGTGCGTGCTTATATGCCAGAGTATCCAGTGGGTACTCCTAGCGAAATTGCCGCAATGATAGCAGAATTTATGCCAATTGCTAAAATCGTTATTGGCGTGAGGAAGCTTAAAATCTTTGGTTTTGGGCCTAGGCCTTTCGATTTCCTTGCTTGTAATGCCCCCATTAAGCCATTATTCGACCTTGGTGTGGAAATTCAAGAAAACTCTGAGCTTGACCTTTATGCAAGCTTTAACGCCCATGCAGACGATAAGCGCATTGAAGGCGTTATCAATTGCATGGCAGAAGAGCTGGGTACAGGCAACAAGCATCCAGGCATTCTAAGAAAACTTGCACAATTTGAAGTTACGCTACTAGACTGGGCAGAGCAAAATGCAGGCGCAAGTGAATATGTTGCATTTGCTAATAAATGCTGGCCAGCTTTCCAAACCCAATTTGGTTTCGTGCCATGCTACGTTAACAGCCGCCTTACAGGCCGCGGTATCCCCGTAGCCTGCGAAACAGATATCTACGGCGCGTTAACAGAATACATCCTAACCTGTGCAACAGACCTTCCGCCAACTTTGCTGGATATCAACAACACCGTGCCTCAAGACATGTACGATGCAAACAAGGCTACCCTGAAAAACTACAAGCCAACCGATCTCTTCATGGGCTTCCACTGCGGCAACACACCAATATGCCATATGGAAGGCGCAGAAATGAAATTCCAGCTTATAATGAAGCGGCTGCTTGAGCCAGGCAGCGACCCAGACATCACACGCGGCACCCTAGAAGGCCGCCTAAAAAGCGGAGATGTTACCCTGTTCCGCCTACAATCCACAGCCGACTGCGAACTACGCAGCTACATTGCCCAAGGCGAAACAATTAACATGGACCCCAAATCCTTCGGCTCTATTGGCGTAATTGGCGTAAACGAAATGGCTCGCTTCTACCGCCATGTTCTTATTGCAAAGCGCTACCCACACCACGCTGGCCTAGGTTACGGTCATGTAGGCAAAACCCTGTTCGCCGCCATGAAAATGCTGGGCGTATGCGACGTAGCCTACAACCAACCAGCAGGCAACCTATACTGTGGTGAAAATCCATTTGCGTAGATTTTAAGACAAGACCGTCAGAGGCTTCGCCGTCCCCCCCTCTTCTTTTTTCAAAAAGGAGGGGGGCGGAGCGAAGCCCTGACGGTTTTAAGTTTTGGAGGTTCAACATGCTAAAGCAATTAAAAAAGCTCGTTTGTGCGGCTAATAAGAAGCTGCCTGGTTATGGGCTTGTTACCTTTACTTGGGGTAACGTTAGTGGTATAGATAGGGACCGCCGGGTTATGGTGATTAAGCCTAGTGGCGTGCCTTATAAGGATTTAGAGCCAGAGAATATGATTGTGGTGGATTTTAGCGGCAAGGTTGTGGAGGGTGATGGGCGGCCTTCTAGCGATACTGCCACGCATTTGCGGCTTTACGAGGCTTTCCCTAATATTAGCGGGATTGTGCATACTCATTCTAAATGGGCCACTATATTTTCCCAGGCAGGGCGGGCTATCCCTGCCCTGGGTACTACACATGCTGATTATTTCCATGGGCAGGTGCCATGCACCAGGGCGCTTACAAGCACGGAAATTGGCGGCGAGTACGAGCTAGAGACAGGCAATGTAATTGCCGAAACCTTTGGGAATATAGACCCACTGGCCGTGCCGGGCGTACTGGTGAAAAACCATGGGCCGTTTGCCTGGGGTACAAGCCCAATGAATGCCGTGGAAAACGCCGTTGTGCTGGAAGAAGTTGCGCATATGGCATACCACACGATTCAGCTTACGCCGGATATCCCAGCCGTGCCGCAAAGCCTGCTGGATAGGCATTATTATAGAAAACATGGGCCAACTGCTACTTATGGGCAGTGAGGCTGCGGATAAAAAAGCTGTCGCATATAGTGAAATAAATGAGAAACGGTCTTGCCCGAGCGGCAACTGAAACGCCGAGATAAGGCGTTTTAGGTGTTTTTGCCGCGACAGGCGAGACCGATTTCGAATTATTTCACTATACCCGTGGCAGTTTTTTTCAGTTGGTCGGATTTTCCGACCAACTGAAAAAAATATGCATGTTAATATTATTACCCAAAATATAACATGTTACATATGAAGCAACCCAATTACAAAACACCATAAAATCCTTCTTTTTTTAGTGATGACAAGTTATAATCCTAGATGACAAGTTTTTTTGCTTCTTTTTTTCCAAAAAAAGAAGGGGGTGCGGGGCAAAGCCTCTCGGTTTAAAATACAAGGAGAATAATCATGGTCAATAAAAAACGTAATATGTCTTTGCTTTTGGCGGTAATTTTGCTTAGTTATTTTGTGGTGGGCTTTCCGGATGGGGCTTTTACAGTGTCTTGGATTCCTATCTTTGGGGAGATGGATTTGGGGCTGGCCCATTCTGGGTATATTTTGGTGGGGTATTCGGTTACGTACACGCTTGCGGGGGTTTTGCTTTCGCGGCTGAATAGGTATATTAAATTGCAGACGGTTTATTTGCTTGGGCTTTTGCTGATGGGGGCTGGGTTTGTTTGGCTGGCGCTTTCGCCAAATTTTGTTATGGTGCTGCTTTCTATTGCGCTGTATGGCTTTGGTACGGGGCTGATGGCATCTAGCATGAACTCTTATATGGCCAAGCATTTTACCGCCCGGCATAACAACTGGATGCATTGTTTTTGGGGCGGCGGCGCGACCCTTAGCCCTATTATAATGGCGCAGCTTATTGGGGTGCTTAGCTGGCGCGCGGGGTATTTTGTGATTACAGGTATCTTGGGCGTGGTGGCCATTATTTTGCTGGTTAGCATGTACAAGAAAATTTGGATAGACGAGACTGAAGGCGCAAAAGCCGAGGCTACACAAGAAGTGAAGCGGGAGCGTTTTTTGGAAAAGAAATGGCACCAGGCTGTGGAAATTGCTACGTTTTTCTTCCTTGGGGGCACGGATTATACCTTGGTGTTTTTTACGGGAATGGTGATAACCGAGCGCTTTGCGGCCCAGGGGCTGGCGGTTAATGTGGGAATATTTTCGGCAGTGTATTACGCTTTTATGACTGGCGGGCGGATGTTTTTTGGTTGGACTGCAAAATGGCTGCGGGAAGTGCCAATTGTGAGAATAGGCTGCGGTATTGCCGTGGCCGGGATACTAACGCTGCATTTCACCAGCAATGTGGCGGGCATGGCTCTTACAGGCTTTGGGCTTGCGCCATTGTTACCCACGCTGGTTAGCGATACTTCTAACCGTTTTAGGCCAGCGGTGATAAACAAACTTGTAGGTTACGAGCTTGCGGCCTTTGGGGCGGGGATTGCGGTGCTGTTTTTTGCCACCAGCCTTGTGCTGGAGCATATTACATTGGAATTGCTGTTTCCTATTGGCATCGCGTTTGTAGGGCTGGTGTTTGTATGTAATGAGTTGTTAGAGCGGGCTGTTAGGAAATAATAAAACCGCCAGAGGCTTTGACGATAGCCTCTGGCGGTTTTGTTATCTTAATACTCTGCCTCTAGCCTTATATATTTATCCGGGTCTGTCGCCTGGATTTTATCCAACCTGGCCATGATTTCATCATCTAAATATGTTTTTAGCCCCTTTACTGCGCCGCGGCGTAGGAAGGGGTTGTTTGATTCTAGCAGCTCTAGCAGTAGCTGGCGGGCGGCGTCGCATCTGGTGGCGGAGATGGCCACGGTTATGGCTTCTTTTGCTTCGCTTTGTACACGGTCTAGGGTGCTTTGCAGCAGGGGCAGCATCTTGGGGCCAAAGGTTTCTGCTAGGGATAGGGCGGTTATTGCACAAAGGAAGTCGTCATCGCCTTCCAAGTAGGGCTGCACTACCTCCATAAGATATGCCGGGCGCATGAAAATGAAGGCCTCTAGGCATTCTGCCAGCACATCTGGCACTTCGCCAGCTGGGAAATTTAACTTTACCGCCAGCAATGGCAGGCCGCCAGGGTCACCCAGTACAGACAGCGCCTTGGCTGCAGCCTTGCGCACGGCGGCTTTGGCATAGGCTGGGTCTGAAGTGGGTACGTCTGGGGCTTTATCGAAAAGCAGCATGGCAAGTTGGTACAGGCAATCTGGGTCAACGGCGGCCAGCGCCAAAACAGCCGCAGCCCGCAGCGGGATAGCCACATCTTCTGGCCCAAGCCCAACCCTTACCACATGAACGGTGCAAACAGCCTTACGCATTATGCCCACAGCCAGCGGCGAAGGATTTTCCACAAAGGCCTCTGCTATAGAAATACGCACATCGCAGCCGTTGTCACGCTTGCGAGGGTCTGCGTCCAACCATTCATACAGCCCCACCAGGGCCGGAGTAGTAGAATTGTACCCAAGCCCCGCCATGGTTTTAACAGCTTTTTCTGCCGCCAGCGGGAAGCCCTTCTTTGCACAGTCAACTAGGGCCAAAACAGCCTCGGCTTCGGGCATGTCCCTCGTAGATTTGATGATTTCTAAAACTTTCTCGTGGCCGCTGGGTTTCATTTGGTTGCCTCCTTTGTTTGTAATACGTTAGAGGTTGTGTAAACCGTCAGAGGCTTTGCCTCCGACACCTCTACTTCTTTTTTGGAAAAAAAGAAGCAAAAAACTTTAATATTCAAGTAATATCCGCCCGAAAATGGTACCATAATCACCCGAAAATGGTACCGTATGGTACCACAAAACGCCTGTTTTTACCCAAAATTCAACCTCTCAATTCAATGAAGCCCGCCAAACATGCGCTTTCTATCAAAAACATGAACCCGAAAATAAAAAAACTTCAATGCTATGGTTAAATTATAACCATAGCATTGAAGTTTTTGTCAAACTTTTTTCATAAAATTTGTGGAGATATTCGTTGTTTTAATTTGAGATTAGTATCAGCTCATGCAACCTTCTCTTTCCCGATCAGCAGCGCTACAGAGAACAGCGCCAATGCAAATGCGAGTTGGATTACGATACCTAGCCCAAATGCGTTCATGTCTATGCTTGTTCCTGCTATGGAATCGTATAGTACGCGGTTGCTGTGGTTAAACCAGTAACTGGGCGAAAACTGGGCTATGCGGTACATTGTGTCGCTCATAAACTCTTTGGGTACAAACGCGCCGCTGGTGAAGCTTAGCAGTACGCTTAGCAGGGTTGTCATGCCGCCTAGGGCTTCTTTGCTGGCGGTGATGGAAGCCATTAGCATGGCAATGCCGGATACTACAAGTATGAAGATAAGGGCATTGGCCATGTGTAACACGCCGCGCTGGCTAAGCAGGGTTTCGTGATGGAAAAATAACTCGCCCAGTACCATAAGGCCGGCCCATACCATAATGGCAAAGGTGATGCATGCGCCTATTACGCCCAGCAACCTTGCCCGGCTGGATGTTGCGCTTACGCTAAGGCGGCTGGCCCGGTCTTTTTCCTTAAACGTAACCAAAGCGGGTGAAACTGCGGTGGTGATAAGTGCCACAAAAATGAACACCAGGAAGAAGAAAAACGGCGATATTATTATATTACCCATGGTCATGGTTACGCTAATGCGTTGGTTGATACTTTGTTGCACCAGTGCTATGGCCTGGCCTTGTGGCACGCCTGCGGCCAGGTACATTTGCAGGTTTTGCAGGAATGAATCTATTTGCCTTATTGCAAATACTGTGAAGCCTGGCGCGTCTGGAGATTCCACAAAGCGGATATATTGGTTGCCGTTGTAGAAGTTTTGGCCAAAGCCTTGGTCTATAACCAGCCCCATTGCCGCCCGGTTAAAGAAAGTATCATCTTCAAGGGCGCGGTAAGAATCTTCAATTACGGTGACGGTATGCAGCTCGTTTAAATGCTCTAGCAAAGCGTTAGATATCGGATGGTTGTCTCGCATTATCACGCTTATAGGGGCAGATGCAGCAGCAAATTCGTCTTCATTGCCGCCAAATTCTACAAAGAGAGCGACCATACCCACAAATACAACGATGTAAATTATCAAAGAAACATGGTTAGCCATAATCAGCTTCAGGAAAGTTTTATAGGTTTGCATGTCTCCTCCTTGCTAGCACTAGCCCGCTGGCTGCACAAAGTATTATGGTTATCCCAAGCATTGTAAGGGAGTTTTGGATAAAAATATCAAGGTTTTCGCGTATTGCCAGTGAAACAAATGTATCACTTATTAGCACTATCGGGTTAAGCCTGTCGAAAATGGGCACAAGTTCACGTATTAGGTTTCTAATTTCTATGGCAAACATGCCGCCGGCAATAAAGAACACATTACATAATGCCAAAATAATATTGCGCTTGGCAGCCAGCCTGCCCGGCGTGATAGCCGCCACAAACATACCCACAGTTACGGCCATGGTGCCAGAGAAGAAACATGCTAGCAGGATTAGCCCAAGGCGCTCGCCAAATTCCACGCCCAGTACATGCATGTAAAACAGCATAACGGCCACAGACATTATAAACTGCACAATCGTGTTAGAAACAACAGTTTCTGCAAAAAGCCTAAGCTTTGAAGTTGGCGAAACAGAAACTCTAGCACCAACCTGGGTCATATCTGCCTGCAAATTGGCCACAGATTCTAGCCCAAGGTGAATGCCCATGAAGCAACCAATGGCCAGCATCACATAGAAGAAATTCTCCAATATGCCCACTGCCTGTAGGTTTAACTGCAACATGCTTGTGGTGTAGCCTTGCATGGCTTCCACTGCAGCTATTATGCCATGTGGGTCAATGTTTACAATATTACCAAGGGTGATGGCTGTCATGGAAAATTCGTTGGCTACAGTTTCTAAAATGCTTGCGTCTACGCCACCGCTGTTTACCACAAGTTCAAGCTCATACCCCAGCAAGAAAATGCCGGCTATTTCGCGCTCGAAAAGCAGTTCTGCTGCGTATTCATAGCCAGTTACGGTGGCGGCCATCACCTCGCTTAACATTGGCAGCGCCTCGTAAAAGGCTGTAGATATCATTGCCATATCATCCATAATAACAACTGCCACCGGGATGGGGTTAAATTCCCCGCTGCTCAGCCCGCCAAAGGCCACATTAAATATTATCCCCATAATCACCGGGAAGGCCATGCCCCAAAACATCAACGATTTAGTGCGGGTGACGGATTTTAAATTATATTTGAATCGCATTTTACCCCTCCTGACTAATCTCTGAGGCCTTTTCCTGTAATTTCAAGGAAAACGTCGTTTAATGTTGGTAGTTCAGATGCTACGCGGCCGTAGGTGATGTTCTCGTTGTTCAAATACTCCAGCACCCGGGCTAGGTTATGTTTGCCCTGTGTAAGGCGGATGGTAAGGTCCTCACCTACGTAATCCACCGCGAAAACATGCTTAAGCTCTTTCAGGCCATCAAGCTGTGCCTGGGAAATATCCAGCACTTGCATTTTTATGGTTTCGCCGGTTTTAATCATGCGCTTTAGCTCGTCTTTTGTGCCTTGCGCCAGGGCTTTGCCCTTATCCATTATTATTATGCGGCTGCAAAGCTGCTCTACTTCTTCCATGTAATGTGAGGTGTAAATGATAGTCGCGCCGTTTTTGTTTAGGTTTTGGATGCCTTCTAGGATATAATCCCGGCTTTGAGGGTCTATGGCCACGGTAGGTTCGTCGAAGATGATTAGCTTTGGTTTGTGGGCTATGCCGCAAGCAATATTCAGCCTACGCAGCAGCCCGCCAGATAACTTGGGTGGGACTTTTTTTGCATGTTCCTCTATTGCTACAAACTTTAGGGCTTCTTCCACATATTTTTTGCGTGTGGCAGCATCTTTAATGTACAAGCTGCAAAAATAATCCACGTTTTCATATGCTGTCAGCTCGTCAAACACGGCCACATTCTGCATCACCACGCCTATATCTTTTTTAATATCGTAGCGTGTAGGGCTCATCTGCTGCCCAAAGATTGTAATATCGCCCTTATCGTATTTTAGCAACGATAGCAGGCAGTTGATGGTGGTGGTTTTGCCGCTACCGTTTGGGCCAAGCAGGCCAAGGATTTCGCCCTCGCGTATCTCCATGCTAAAATGGTCTACCGCCAGAACATCTTTGTAGCGTTTTACTAGGTTGTCGATTTTTACTAGCATAATTTGCCTCCTGTTTTAAATTTGATAGGGCTTTGCCCTAAGCCACCGGCAGCTTGTTGCCTGCAGGTGTATGCTGTGAATACAAATGGTTGTGCGCGATTTGTTTTCGCTTATGGTGGTAGTATATGTGATTTAAATTTCATGCGGTAGTGAAGAATGTAAGTGGTTTATGTGACAAATGTCATGTATAATGTCAAAATGGAAGAGGTGAGCAAATGCTAAACGATGACCCAATCAATTTTTCCCTAGGCAAGAACAGCATGAGAAGCCTTGCCATAGCTAGTAAAGTGATCTGGCTTGCGTTTGGGGTGTATAATGCTGTCGTTTTCGAGCCGCGGGTTTATATTGTTTTGTTGCTGGCTTTGTTTGCGCTATCTTTAAGTAGCTTGGGGCAATATATCAGCCGCAAAGACTTTGCCGTGTACAGTATGTTCTTGTACGGCATGGGCTGTATTATTATACCTTCTGGGGTGTTTTTTATGCCGCTTATCATGATGGGTTCTACCACCAGGAAGCATTGTTTGGCTGGGGTAGTGCCTGTGTTTGCGGCCATGGGACAGTATTATTTTTATGTAGCGGCCTTTGCTATTTTATTATCTGCGTTGCATGCAATGGCCTTGGGCCTGGTACAAGAGCTGGATGAGAATATCAGAAGTCTACAAGATGCATCTGTTGAAGAGGCTCACCGGGCAAGGCAAACCGAAACCCTTCTGCGGGAAGCCCAAGAAAAAACCCACCAAATAGCCACCCTAGAAGAACGCACCCGCATAGCCCGCGACATCCACGACAATGTAGGCCACGGCCTTACCAGAAGCATTTTGCTGCTGGGGGCGATAACCGCCGCAAACAAATCCCCAGAGCTTGAAACCCTACAGTCTACCCTAAAAGAATCCATGGAAACCATAAGGCGCGCCGTACACAATATGAAAGACGAAGGCGTAGACCTAAAGCGCAGCCTGCAACGCCTGGCCCAAGACTCTGGCCTAGAATATCGGCTGGACTACCAGCTGCCCGAAAACCTGCCCGGCGGCATAAAATTCAACTTTGAAGCCGTAACCAAAGAAGCAATAGCCAATACAATGCGCCACAGCAACGCCACCAAAATAGAAATAACCGCCCAAGAACACCCAGCATTTTATCAGTTGCTAATCCGCGACAACGGCAGCAATGGTGGCAAAGGCAAACCCGGCCGCGGCCTAATAAACATAACCGAACGCACAAGCGAAATGGGCGGCAGCTGCAATTTCGACAGCCACGACGGCTTTAAAATATTCATATCCGTTCCCAAGCCCCCTGCGGGGGAGCTGCCCCGTTAGAGTGCTGGCGAGGCTTGAATATACGCCTCGTGGCCGGATGCAAAGTTGCCCCGCAGGCGGGTTGTGTAGGCCTAGGCCTATGGTTAAAATGAAAGGAGGCAAGAAAATGAATATAATCTTAGCAGATGACGATAAAATCGTTCAAATGTCGCTTAAAACAATAATAGAGGCCGAGGGCGACATAAAAGTCCTGGCCACGGCCAACGATGGCGAAGAAGCGATAACCCTATACAACCAACACCAGCCGGATGTAGCCCTCTTCGATATCCAAATGCCAAACGCCAGCGGTATAGACGCCGCTAAGGCAATCTTATCGCAAAACCCGGCCGCCAAAATCCTCTTCTTAACCACATTCGAAGATGACGAATACATTGGAAAAGCCATTGCAATAGGTGCAAAGGGTTATATATTGAAGCATAACTTCGAAACAATAGCCCAATCTCTGCGCACAGTAGCTTCTGGCCAGGCCGTTTTTGGCACAGAAATAATCCAGCGCATAAAACCCCAATCCGCCGCGCCAGATTTCTCTAAATGGGATTTAACCGAAAAAGAAACAGAACTAATAAAATACGTGGGCGAAGGCCTAAACAACAAAGAAATAGCCCGGGCCATGTTCCTAACCGAAGGCACAGTACGCAACTACCTAAGCAGCGTCTTGGAAAAACTAAACCTGCGCGACCGCACCCAGTTGGCGGTGTTTTATTATAAGGGTGGGGTTTGAGGCTACTCCATTTGCCATAGGCTATCTGTAAAAACTTGCCCCTCATTCAAAACCATAGGCGCTGGAGGTTGCAAGTTATGGTTGTTGCAAACTTAAATGAAAATGCATAGATACCCTTAAAATCAAGCAAAACTCGCTTCACCCTATTGCCATGCGCAATCAACTTATTACAAGTTGTAATAAGTTGATCTCGCCAACTTTATAGCCGCTCCACCTAAAAACACTCACATAGAACTTGTAAATTTTCCGCAAGCCTTCGTCGCTAAAAACCTTGCGCACCGCTAGTGCGTGGCGGCTTTCAGCTCCTCGCCTTGCGGAAAATTTCCTGCGCTCTATGCGAATGTTTTTAGGTGGAGCGGCTTTAAATCCAATATTAAGTTTTTGGAGGTGTTGGAGGCTGGTCGGTTGTTACGTAACCTGCTCGCCAAAGCATCCAGGGCGAAGCCTTTGGCGGTTTTATCCTAAATTCCCGCTGATATCCAGTATACCATACGCGCCGTTAAACTTTGCGAAGGCTGTTCGTTCGTTTATGAAGGTCAGGTCATCGAACATGTAGGGGATTATTATGTTACCGTTTATGTCTACTACGCCCCATAGGTCGTCTATTCTTACCGCTGCGAAGGGTAGGGTTTGGACAGTTTCGAAGTTGTTTAGTATTCTTGCGATTCTTATGTCATGGAAGGCGAAAGCTGTGGTAAATTGGTGGTTATACATTATGGCGTATAAGCCTAGGCGGGCGTCTTCGGCTAGGTCCCATGCGCCTTCGTACCAATCCCATGTGATGCGCCTGGTAGAATCTACAAGCTGCACGGCGGTTAGGCCACGGGTTAGGTTGTAATACCAATCTGAAAATATCTCGCCAATCTCGCTTCGGGGGTGCATGCCGTACAAATTGTGATAACCTGGGCCGTAGCCTGGTGTGCCAAATAACCCAAGCTCTGCGTCATAAGCCGGCATCGGCGGCGGGCCGCCATGTCCCAGGTGAGGGTAGCCGGTGCGCTGGCCTGTTTCGCGGTCTATTACATACCAGTCTTGGTCTCTAAACTGGCCGCAGTTGCATAGGGTTATGGTCTGATGGGGTAGGGTTGGCTGCACGACCCATACTAGGCTGTCTTGGCTTTGGTTGGCGGTGGTTATGGTTTGCCTTGCAACGGTGTTAAGGTCTATGCGGGAGGCGTACAGGTAATCTGCGCTGGCCAGCCCCAGGTGGGTTGGCGTGTTTGGCGTATGAAGCCCCCAAATGTCACTACCATCTTCAAATTCAAATAGGAAAAATGGCGGGTCTCCAGGGTCTCCGCGCCTGTCGCTTACTATGGAGAAATAACGTCTTGCGCCGCTAGGGTCTATAAAAGATATGCCTTCCCATGGCAAAACGCCCCCAATAGTTACAAAACGGTTGATGAAAAATAATGTGCCTGGCTGCAGAATATCCAGCTCGTAAAAAACATGCCCCGCATTTACATAAGAACTGCCATCTGTGTCGTGGTTGTTTAGCGCGATAGCCTGCAGGCCGCGCAACGGGATATCCGCCCAAATTACAACGCCCCACTCTCCATCTAATGTGAAGAACCAATCATCGTCATCCAGTTCATAATAGCTAGCATATGCGCCTAGGAAGTCAAACTCGTGTATGGCGCTAAAGCTGGCTAAATGCTCGGTGTTCATGCTTGTTATATAAATTATGGGGTCGCCTTGTGGGGGCGGGGTGGGTTCTACTGTTGGCTGGGCAGATGGTTGTGTTTCTGGCGGGGTTGTTGCTGTTATTTCTGTTGTAGTGTTTTCTTCCTGGCTACCTAAGCCAAGTGTCAGTGCGCCGCAGGCGGTAAGCAGCAGCACCACTGCCGAAAATATAACGGCTAATTTTGTATGAGATTTGCTGTGCATTATTGCACCAAGCCTTTCTTTTAGGTTCTTTTTGTCCTCGCACATCATTGCAGAGGCTATTGCCCTTGGGGCTTTTGTTGCGGCAGATACAGAGATTAAGGTGTTACCGTATATTTTCTTGCCGGCAGGGTCTAGGTTTTGGATTACAGCTTCGTCACATGCTAGCTCACATGCACGGTCAATTTCGCGCCTTATAAGCCACATGAGCGGGTTAAACCAATGTATGGCAGATATGGCCAGCGTAAGCCATTTGATTAAAATATCTTTGCGCCGCAAATGGGTAAGCTCATGTGCTAAAATGGCGGCCAGCTGCCCGTGGGTGTAATCCCGGTCTGGCAAAATTATCTTTGGCTTAAAAATGCCCAGCAACATTGGGGTGGCCGCCAGAGGGTTAAAATACAGGCGCGGCACAGGCCCGCTGCACATTTGATTTAACACATCCTGGTAGCCGGGGCCCGCGGCAATATTGCGGCGGCATAAAATCCCATAATACATCAAGTAACTGGCCACAAACCAAAGCCCAAGCAGTAGCACCCCAAAAGGATATATCAAAACAAAATATGTCATGAAAAGCGAAATTGTGCTTTGCGAAACCGGTTGCGGCGTGCCTGCGGAAGCAGTTGCCTGTACCCCTTGCGAAGCGTGCTGAATGGCAGACCGCTGGGCATATTCTGTTTGCGTAATGGCAAAACGTGTTACCGTATCACTTATGATGGGAACAAAGGCGGGCGCTTCTGCGTTGTTTGGTAGTGGTAATGCCTGGTTGCTTGGCAGCACAATAATTTGCGAAACAGGTACAATAAGCGTAAACAGCACCACAAGCCATAAATAATACTGCGTAAATTTTGGCAGCCGGTTGCGGGTTAGGGGTTTCAACAAAAATAACGCCGCGGCAATTATGCTGCCAGATACAGACATTATTATAATCACACGAACCACATCACTCATTATCACGATTGTCACCACCCATTCCTGCATTAAAATAATTGCGTAAATCGTCTATATCTGCGTCAGACAGATGCCCGTTGCGTACCATGGCAATTGCAAGTTTTTTCGCGCTGCCAAATTTGCTTAGTAGCGATTGCTCCTGTGCCAGGATGTATTCATCCTCTGTTACAAGCGGGATGTAACGTGCAACGCCGTAGCGCTCTGCCGGTTCTATTATGCCCTTGTCTCGTAGGCGTGTTACTAGTGTGCCCGTGGTGGATTTGTTCCAGGCTTTTTTTTGTTCCAGTTCTGCGCTTATTTCCGCGACTTTAAGCGGACGTTGCTCGCGCCATAGTATTTTCATTATTTCATGCTCTGCAGAAGAAATTTTGTCCATAGGATGCTCCTTTAATTTATTCGTGTAGTAAATATTACATATGTAGTTGAATTTGTCAAGTGTTATGGCCATATATAGTGAAACAAATGAGAAACGGTCTCGCCAAAAGCGAGACCGTTTCTCATTTGTTTCTATAGTCATTCAAACTGAAAATAAACTATAGCCGCTTGAAGAACTCGAACACCAGCTCTGCGGAATCTGGCAGATGCTCGTGGCCGTGATTGGGGTAGATTTCGCAGGATTTTGGTGCGGTGATGCGATTGTAGGCAGCAAATTGTGTGGATGGTGGGCAAATGCGGTCTTGTAGGGTTAGCAACATGTAAGACTCACCGCGGATTTTTGGGGCTAGGTTGGCCACATCTATGTAGCCTAGGCGGTTAAACATCTCGTCTATGCGCTGGTGGCGCGGGTCTTTGCCGCGGATGTAGTATGAAAGCTCTTCGTAGGCGTCTTTGAACAAATCCATTTCCCAGGTGCGGCGGTAGTCGGACAGGAATGGAAAAATTGAGGCGTTCATTTTTACTTTAGGCTCTAGGGCTGCACAGGCCAGTGTTAGTGCGCCCCCTTGGGAGCCGCCTGTGGCGCCAACCCTGGCGGGGTCCACAAAATCCATGGCCATGAGAACCCGGGCGGTTTGGGCGGTGTCTAGGAACACATTGCGGAAGAAAAGTTTGTCTGGGTTTTCTTCAAAAAGCCCGCGGATTATATGGCCTTTTAGCGTTGGCCCGGCAACTTGGGAAGTATCATCTGAAAGCCCCATCTGCCCGCGCACATCCATGGCCAGCACGGCGTAACCAGCGTAGGCATAATGTAGCTTGTCTACCCAGCCGCCAGAGCTTACGGAATAGCCATGGAATATAGCAATACCGGGGATTTTGCCGGTGATTTTCTCCGGGCGAAGGAATTTGCAGCATATTTTCGCGCCGCCCACGCCAGTGAAATAGAGGTATTGGCAAACGACCCCCGGCGCGGTGAATTCTGCTGGCGCCAGGGTGAAGTCTGTGCCTGCCTGGTCAAGTTCTGCCAGGGCGCGCTGCCAGTAGGCGTCGAAGCCTGCCGGTAACGGGCTTGAACCCGTGTAGGTTTGCAGTTTTTCTAATGGGAAATCCAGTGATGGCATGGTGGCCTCCTTTTAGTTCAAATGCCCGGTATCATTCTCCAAAACCATGCGGAAACTGCCATCTGGCAACCTCTCAAATGTATGGATGGCGGTGTTTCCCACGGCGTACATGCCGCGTTGGGCTACCGGGATGTTCAAAAAATAACAAACCATAGCGCGCACCGTGCCGTAATGGGCCACGATGATTATATCCTTATCGCTATGTGAAATGATTTTGCCCAGGTACGCATGAACTTGGGCGAAATAGGCTGGTGCGCGCTGCTCTGCAAACTCGCTAAAAGCCTTGCGCGTTTCAAAATCGCTAAGAACCGCCCCTTCGAACTTCCCGAAGCTTGACTCGCGTAGCTCTGGTGTGGCGATTAACGGGACATGGTGGCGGTTGTTGATAATCTCGGCGGTTTTGTAGGCGCGCTTTAAATCGCTGGAATAAATTATATCGCAGGGTTCATTAGCCAAGCGTTCTGCTAGCAGCTGCGCCTGGTTGATACCGTTTTGGTTAAGCTCGATATCCTTAGAACCCTGCGCACGGCGGGCTACATTCCAATCAGTTTCGCCATGGCGCACGGTGGTTATTCGCATACTTTTGTCCTTTCTTGTTTGCGGCCGTCAAATGTAAGATCATCAGGGGCTTAGCCTCCGATATCTCCTTTTCTTTTTCAATAGAGTTCTTTCGAAATTAAAAAACGTAATTTCGGAAGAACTCTATTGATTAAATTGCGATAAGGTTTAGGCTAGTGCTTGCTCAAGTTGCGGCAGCCCCACCAGCGGATATAATCCCGCCACACCAAAACCAACTAATTACAATCTGTAATTAGTTGAAAAAAATCCTACCCCTTGTTTGCCCGTGCGCGCTGGGTCGCGTCTAGAATTTTCTTCCTAATACGCAAGTTAAGCGGGGTAATCTCTACAAGCTCATCCTCTGTGATAAACTCCAGCGATTGCTCTAGGCTTAACACTTCTGCAGGTACAAGCCGCATTGCTTCATCGTGGCCGGCTGCGCGGATATTTGTCACTTTTTTCTGCTTGCAGATATTTACCTCCATGTCGCCATTGCGGGCGTTGCGGCCCACCACCATTCCTTTGTACACTTTTGTACCAGGGGTGACAAACAGGCTGCCCCGTTCTTGGGCGTTGAACATGCCGTAGGTAAGGGCATCGCCGGTTTCGAAGGAAATTAACGAGCCTTGCTGCCTTTCTGGAATATGCCCCTTATGGGGGGCGTATCCGTCGAAGAGTGTGTTTATTATGCCGTTACCCTTGGTATCTGTAAGAAATTCCGAGCGGTAGCCGATTAGCCCACGGGCAGGGATGCTAAATTCTAGCCGTGTGTAGCCGCCTTTAGACGGCGCCATTTGGCTCATCTCCCCTCGGCGGCTGCCAAGCTTTTGTATTACCACCCCGGCGAATTCCTCTGGCACATCTATTGTTACAGTTTCCATGGGTTCGTGGGTTTCCCCGTCTATTTCTTTAAAAAGCACCGCAGGTTTAGACACCTGGAACTCGTAACCCTCCCTGCGCATGGTTTCTATAAGAATAGAAAGATGTAGCTCGCCCCGGCCAGAAACCTTGAAAACATCCGTGCTGTCTGTATCTTCCACCCGCAGGCTTACATCTGTGTTAAGCTCCCGGTAAAGCCGCTCGCGTACTTGGCGCGAGGTAAGAAATTTACCCTCTTGCCCGGCGAAGGGGCTGTTATTCACCATAAAATTCATAATAAGTGTGGGTTCTGAGATTTTGCTAAATGGCAGCGGTATAACATTTGCAGGGTCGCAAAGGGTGTCGCCTATTTTTATATCCTCTATGCCAGCGATGGCAATAATCGCGCCCACGGTGGCCTCTGGCACTTCAACGCGCTCTAGCCCCGCAAATTCATACAGCTTGGAAATTTTTACGGTTTTATGCTTGTCCGGCTCGTGAATGTTCACGATGGCCACCATATCATTAACCCGGGCCACGCCGTTAATCACTCGCCCCACGCCAATACGCCCAAGATAATTGCTGTAGTCTATATTGGAGATAAGAATCTGCGTGCTGGCAGCCGGGTTGCCCACTGGGGCAGGAATATATTCCAAAAATGTATCAAAAAGCGGCATCATGCCCAGCCCGCCGTCCGTTGGCTCTTTAGCAGCCCAGCCCTTTTTCGCAGATGCAAAAATAAATGGCGAATCTAAATGCGCTTCAGATGCCTCAAGCTCCATAAACAGCTCCAGCACCTCGTCCACTACCTCGTTGGGCCGCGCCTCTGGCCTGTCTGCCTTATTGATGCAGCAAATGATAGGCAAATCTAAATCCAGCGCATTTTTTAGCACAAATTTGGTTTGGGGCATTGGGCCTTCAAAGGCGTCTACCACCAGCACAACCCCGTCTACCATTTTTAGCACCCGCTCAACTTCCCCGCCAAAATCCGCGTGGCCAGGGGTGTCCACAATGTTAATCTTTACGCCCTTATACTCCACCGAAGTATTCTTGGCCAAGATAGTAATCCCGCGCTCCCGCTCTATATCCCCAGAATCCATGACCCTCTCCGCCACAACCTGATTCTGCCGAAACGCGCCACTTTGCCAAAGCAGCTGGTCCACCAGCGTAGTTTTGCCATGGTCTACATGGGCAATAATCGCGATATTTCTAATGTTAGATGATTCCGTCATAAAAATGTTCCTGCCTTTTTCATAAGATTTTGTCGTGGTGATTATAACATATAGTCAGTTATAGTGAAATAAATGAGAAACGGTCTCGGCCGAGCGGCACCTGAAACGCCGTGATAAGGCGTTTCAGGCGTTTTTGCCGCGACAGGCGAGACCGATTTTGAATTATTTCACTATATAGTAAAATAATCCGCTGGAACGAAGAAGTTTTGCTGTAATGAAAAGAAAGCAGCGACGTAGCCTTGCTTCTTTTTCGGGAAAAAGCAATAAAAAACTTTAACATTGGAATGGGAGAGGTATACCAATGTTAAAGTTTTTTGTCCAACTTTTCACAAAAAAGTTTGTGGAGCTGTGGCCGGAGAAGCCTCGAGTGGTTTTGTTATTTCACTATATATTACCCTATCCCGGGGCCGTGGTACTCGAAGCCGGGGATGAACTCGTTGTGCATTGTTTGTACGCTTGTTAAGCGCCAGTGCGCGGTTGCTGTTGGGATTCTTACTTCGGCCTCGCGGCCGGTGTTGTCTGTTACTAGGAATGAGATGCTTCCTATGGTTGCTGCTATGTCGCCTGCTTCGTTTACATATAATTCTTCTGTAAAGAACATGCTGGCGCCGCCAGACCGCCAAGCGTCGCCTATTTCAATGGTTTGCACGGTTGTTTGGTGGAAATGCCTTTGGGCTAGTTCTAGGGCTTTTTGAGTATATGCTTCTAAGCGCGCCGGGGTGATGTCTGAGGCTGCTAGGTGTTCTTCGGTACTCATGTCCTGCCATCTTGCACCAACTTCCATGTTTCGGTGCATTGCACGTGCTTCTTCGGGGCTTAGGGCTATCAGCGGGCTATCTGGTGCGATATAAGCAACTCTTCCGCCTTCTGTTCGTTCTGCGGCGGCCCAGCTGTTGTTTTCTTCGCGTATTTGCTCGCGGGATCTTATGGCATCTTCTTCGGCAACTGGGGCAATGATAACCTCCTGCCCTTGGCTTCTGCGTGATGTATGATACGATGGGTTTGCGTAGGAAACATCTATCCTCATGCCGGTGATTGCGTCAAGCCTAAACGAATATGAGGAAAACACCTGAGCATCCCACCATGCATCTAAGTCATCCCTGAAGTCTTCAAAATTTAACGCTGGCGGGTTGGTTTCGTACACGGTGCCAACCCAAAACGGCCTGGTGAAACCCGGCATCACGGCGTAGCTCATCTCTACATACATGCCGTCTATGCATGTGCCAAAAACATCCCAAATATGTTCTGCGCCTATTAGCAGGGCATCTTCCTGGGGAAGGGCATTGGCTGGTGCGCGTTGGATATTACGGCTAGGGTCGTCGAATACAAATTCTGGCGTGCGGCATACAAATGTTACCGTTGGCGGGGTGAAGGTTGTGGCCTCGGCATTCGCCGCTGTTGCGGGTTCTTGCTGTGGAGCTTGGGGGTTGTAGGCTGTGGCTTGCGCTGTAAGTGGTGTGAGGTCTATAGTGGCTGTCCCTGCCGTAGCAGATGCTAGTGTCCAGTGGTTGACCCCTACAAGCACTGCGCTGAACAGCCCTAGGGTAAGTGCGGATACTGCCGCGATTTTTAGAATTTCTTTTGCTTTCATTTTGTTCCTCCTGTTGAGTTTTATTGGTAAGTGGTGAGTCTCACAGGCATATGGTAAACCCGCAATATTAAGGAGTTGTTATGGAGATATTAGGAAGTTGTAAAGGTTAGTTCTACCGTTGTGCCTTTGCCAATGGCGGATTTTATCTGCATTTTGGCGCCGTGGGCTTGGGCTATGCGGTTGCATAATGCCAGCCCTAGGCCTATGCCGCCGCCGCTTTGCTGGCGGTTGCGGGATTTGTCCATACGATAGAAAGGTTGGAGGATTTTGGGCAGGGCTTCTTCTGGGATGCCGCGACCGTTGTCTGCTACGGATATTTTTATGCCATCTTCATGTTTTGTGGCTTTTAGGCCAATGCTGGGGCTGCCAGACTTTATGGCGTTGTTGCAAAGGTTTATCAGCAGGCTTTTTATTAGGTCTTCTTGCGCTAGTATGTTGCCTTCTTCTGCTTGGTGGAATAGTTGCATCCCGCTTTCTTGCAGGGGTTTTTGCATGGATTGCGCTACATCTTCAAATAATTTTTGTATAGGCAGCGGCTTTTTTACTGGCACATAATTCCGCAGGGTGGCCAGCTCTAGCAGCGAGTTGGCTATGTTTTTCATATGGCTGGCTTCGTCCATTATATATGCAGATGATTCTATTATTTCTTTTGTGTCTAGGGCGGCTTTTTGCATGTATTCTGCGTAGCCGTAAATGGATGTGAGTGGCGTGCGGATTTCGTGGGCGAAATTGTCTACAAACTGCTGCTTGTTTTCGGCTTCTTCTTCCAGATGCTGTATTTGGCTTTCTATCCGCTGTGCCATTTTGTTAAAATCGTAGGCCACCTGGGCCAGCTCGTTTTTACCTTTTATGCTTATCCTTTCGCCAAATTGCCCGCTGGCAATTTCCCTGGAAGTTTTGGCTATCACATTTAGTGGCTTAAAAATGGACGAGAGAATAAAATACAGCGCAAACGCCGCAATAATAGAGAAAATGGCGATGGAGATAAGTAGCGCGTTTTGTATTGCCCGCATCTCCAGTATGTTTTGGGTGATATCTAGACTGTAATCCAGATGCCAATGCTGGAAGGGTATGGGCAGCGTGCCGGAAATGTATATGGTGTAATTGCCGCCTGCACCAGCAAATGAGATTTCTGCGGCGTTGTATTCTGCCGAGGTGGTTATCCATAGATGCACCCCATGCCGGTTGTAATATCGGGCATAGCTGCGCACCAGCTCCGCTACCGTGGGGAAAAATTCTTCTGGGCGGGCGGCGGTTCTGCCCTGCACTACCATTATATCCCTTATCAAAGTGCTGGTGATGGCCTGGTACTGCCCGGCGGCCTTGTTTTGTAGCATTTCTATTTGGCTGTTGGTAAGGTACACAGACACAATGCCCACGCTGGAAAACAAAATCAACAAAAACAACAAATAGGTGGCTATGAAGGTTTTTAGCTTCATTTGCCCACCTCCAGCCTGTATCCCAGCTTGTACACGGTTTTTATCACATCTTCCCAGCCTAGCTTCTTGCGGATGGCGTGGATATGTACATCCACCGTCCTGGTGTCGCCACCGAAATCATATCCCCAGGCGATCTCCAGTAGCTTGTCGCGAGAAAGGGCTATATTACGGTTTTTTATCAGGGTTTCAATAAGCAAAAACTCTTGGGGCGAAAAATCCACCAGAGCGCCCTCCAAAAATACTTGCTGCCCAGCCATATCAACCTCTACGCCCCCAAAGCTAAACAGCCTATCTGCCTTATTAAAACGCCGCAAAACAGTTTCAATGCGCGCCTGCAATTCCAACATATCAAACGGCTTTACAATATAATCATCGGCTCCAAGCTTTAGGCCCCGCACCTTATCCCCAACATCACTACGGGCAGTAAGAAAAATAACAGGAATATCCCTTACTTCCTCCATCACCTGAAAGCCATCCAACTTGGGCAACATAATATCCAACAAAATCAAATCAAATTCCTGCAAAGCCAGCGCATCAAAAACCGCCTCCCCATCAAAAACAGAAACGCAGCTATGCCCTACTAACTCTAAGTTCTTGCGGATAAGCGTGTTGATTGCTTTCTCGTCTTCCACTATTAAAATATGCGCCATCTTATTCACCTCTTGGGTAGTATAGCATAGAGATGTTATGGAGTTGTTAAGGATTAAGATCCCTTCTTTTTTGAAAAAAGAGGCAAAAAACTTGGATTTTTGTTTATTTCACTATACCGCTTTAGTTTTGCCGAAAAAAGCAAACCACAGAAGTTTTGGGATTAAAATTTTATTCTGGCGAAAAATTCAGTTGGTCGGAAAATCCGACCAACTGATATGGTGAAATAAGTCGAAAACGGTCTCATCTGTTGCGGCAAAAACGCCAAAAATGCATTGCTTTGGCGTTTCATATGCAGCTTGGGCGAGACCGTTTTTCATTTAGTTAACTATGCCATACGGTACAATTTTTTCATTAGAGTTCTTTTGAAATCACAAAAAACGTGATTTCAGAAGAAGCAAAATATTGAAAATGAAACTTTTTCGAAATTGAAAAGCACAGTTTCGAAAGAAGTCTATTAAAAAGCCGCATGTTGTCCTTGTCTTACCAGCTTGAAATCCTGAAACCAGCTAAACATGTGTCTTCTCAATTCCCAAAATAAAAATTAAAGTTTTTGGAGGTGTGTCAAGTCCATTTCATCAGCCCCTGGTATGTATGGAGCGGCTGTAATATTCATCCTTCATGCCACGTAGCATCAAATCTCGCACGGCCTCGTCGGGGGTTTTGCCTGCAAAAAGCACATTGTTTATCTCTTCCACTATTGGCATTTCCACATTAAATTTGCGGGCAAGCTGTAGTGCTGTTTCTGCCGTGGCCGCGCCTTCCACCACCATGCCAACCTCTGCCAGCACTTCTCCCAGCCCCTTGCCTTTTGCCAGCAAATACCCAGCCCGCCAGTTGCGTGAATGTTGGCTGGTGCAGGTAACAATCAAATCACCAATGCCAGAAAGCCCACCAAAGGTCTGTTCTTTTGCGCCCATGGCCACCCCAAGCCTGGTAATTTCCGCAATACCCCTGGTGATTAACGCGGCTTTGGTATTATCGCCCAGCCCAAGGCCGTCTGAGCAGCCTGCCGCCAGGGCTATCACGTTTTTAATGGCACCGCCCAGTTCTACGCCAATCACATCTGTAGAGGTATACACCCGGAAAGTATCCGTAGAAAAAACATGCTGCACTGTTTCTGCCGCGGCCTCACAGGCCGAAGCCGCCACCACCGCAGTGGGTACGCCCTTGATAACCTCTTCTGCATGGCTTGGCCCAGTCAATGCCACTACGGCACAGCCAGGCGCATGCCCCTGCAAATACTCGCAAATACGAGCCTGGCTACCCTCGTCAAACCCTTTAGACACACTAACAATAACCACCCCAGGCTTAAAAAACCCCGCAAACAACTGCGGAATGACCCCAAGCCCCTTCGATGGCAGCGCAAATACAAAAATATCAGCAGTTTTAGCAGCCACGGCCGCGTCGCTGGTGATGCAAATTGACTGCGGGATGACTACTCCGGGCAAATACTCATTCTGCCGTGAAACCGCCAGCCTGCCAACATAATCTGCATTGCTATCCCAGGCAGCAACCTTATGGCCGTTCCTGTCTAGCAAGCAAGCTAGGGCAATCCCCCAGCTACCAAAACCTATCATTGTAATATTTTTCATAAAACGCCATCCAATCCTATAATCTACCCATACAATAACAAAAAACCCCCGCAAACACAAGTTTGCGGGGGTTTAACATATCACGTACGAGAAAGGATTTGAACCCTCGACCTTCTGATCCGTAGCTTGGAATATTTTTCCAGTCCGTCTCTTTTGTTCAAATATGTGATTATTCAAGTGTTTTCTGAAATTGACCATCTGATTTCTTCTTTTTTAACACGTAAGACCCGATTACAGTACACTTTTTAACGTGATGTGTCAAGTTTTCTGGTTCAATCAATAGTTTGCTTTTTTATTAAACAAAAACATCTATTTGTGTTGACTGTTATCGTCATAAATGATAACATAATTGTAAATTACATAGATATTTAAATGAAAATAATAACAACCATCGTATCGGATTAGCAAATAACCATAGTAACTCGTTCTCACGTAAGGGTTACAAGACAAAAAAAAAGAGCTGTAATACATCATCATAGCAACTAAATTCAGGCTCTAATCTCACAAGCAACAAATTCTCGTAACATGGACAGGTACTGCTTGTCCGAGAATTGAAGGACAAACATTTTTTAGCTAATCGGTCTAACAAGTTACTATGATTTTTATGTAATAAACTGGTAATCATAGTAACGGGTTTCGGAATATTATTCTTGTTTAAAAATACTATTTTATATGGAGGTATATATTTTATGGGAAAACTTAAACTAACTATGGACAATCGGATTTAGGACAATAGAAAACGTGTTCGAGGAATTTCAACAGTCTAACAAAGTTAGGGACTTGTCGGAGCATACTATCACATCATATCAAGCAACATACAGGGCTTTTATAGAAAGTTATGATGAAGAAAATCTATGCGATAGCTTATGCATTCAAGTGGTAAACAACTTCATTCTCCACTTGAAAGAAAAAAGAAATGTGAATAACATATCTATAAACACACATCTCACAAACATAAGAGCTTTTATCAATTATTGCGGTCGCTTAGGATATATGGAAGCTTTTAAAATTCCATCACTAAGAGCAGAGAAAAAAGTAAAAGAAACATATACTGATAGCGAGTTAATTATATTACTAAAAAAGCCCGATGTAAAACGATGCAGCTTTGTTGAATATAGGAATTGGGTGTTTACCAATTATGTAGTAGGAACTGGCAACAGAGTAAGCACCGTTGTAAATATAAAAATAAGTGACCTGGATTTGGATAACGACACAATAATCTTAAAGAAAACCAAAAACAAAAATCAGCAAATAATTCCAATATCCAACTCACTTAAAATTGTGTTATTAGACTACTTGAAATATAGAAAAGGTGCAGAAAACGACTACTTGTTTTGTACTGCTATGCGGACAACAAATGACTCCTAATTGCATAAAAATGTCTATTAGTAAATATAACCAAGCTAGAGGCATAAAGAAAACATCAATACATCTATTTCGCCATACCTTCGCCAAAAACTGGATATTGAACGGACGGAGATATTTTTAGATTACAGAAGCTTCTTGGACATTCCAGTATAGATATAGTTAAAGAATACGTAAATATGTTCAATGCTGATTTACATAGAGATTTTAACGAATTTAACCCATTAGAAAAATTTTCAGATGTTAACAAGTCTATAAAAATGACAACATAATCTTGTCGAAACTTAATATAAAACAATTCATCATAATTAAAAATAATTTATCCTGTCGTTTCCCATACCCCAACCCACAGAATATGCGCCCAATGTAAAAAAGACCCTATTTAGATTACATCTAAAAACGGTCTTTTTTTCTTATGTGCGCAGGTCTTTATCTGCTAAGGGGGTATGGGATAGTATGGCTATTACCCTGTAACTGCCTCACGCTCCAGCTTTTCTAGCTTGCTAATTCTGTACGCTAGATGCGGATGGGAGGCCTTTGCTCTGTCTGCTAGTCTCATTTTTTTGTTCATTGATATTTTTTGTAGTAGGTACATGCTGGATATTAACTCTTTACCATACCCAATATCATGTGCGAATTTATCCGCCTGTGTTTCGTTGGTTCTGCTGTTTAACGCAAGGATTATCTGGCTTAGGTTCACAAATACAAAGGTGCTTGCCTCTACAATTATTCGAATAATAAAGGTGAAAAATGCGAATCCAAGGGCTATGACACTGATATGTGCAAATATATTTGTGGCTATCTGTAATATATTTAGTACCAGTCTGAAAAACCAGATAATTACGGAAAAGAATAGATTTCCTATGAGCGATAGTAAAAGTGCTTTTGTGTGGCCATAGTTCATGTGGCCTAGCTCGTGGGCTAGTATTCCTTTTAGTTCATCTTCTGTAAATGTTTCTAATGCTCCCCTTGTTACGGCTATTGTTCGCCGTCCTATTGCAAAGGCGTTTACATACATTGCGTCCATGATGTAGATTTTTATGCCTTGGTTTATGCTTGGTACTAGCTCTTTTGCGCTCTCGTATGCTTCTTCAAAGAGTGGCAACAAATAATCCCTTTCTACTTCTGTTTGTGGCTCTCGGCAGTTTTCTAGTAGCCTTAGTAGGATTTCCCCAATGGGTGATAATGCTATGGTTATTGATACACTATATACTACCAATACCAGCATGAATCCTGCTTCGCCTCCACCGAGTAATCCCCATGCAAGCATGAAGTATACAAAAAACCATGCTATGTATAAATAGTTGGAGGCTAAGAACCGTCCGATTGCTTCTAGCAGCCATTTGATTTTTTCCATATTATCAAAACCCCTTGTTGATATTTATTTTACTATTGAAATTTGTGTCTCGTGACAAATAGAATCCTATCCCTGTTCTTAGCGTTTTAATATCGTCTGGATGATACAGGAACTCTCTTACACGCCTTGCGCTTCCAAACCCTGTTTCGGATGTTTCTAGACCTCTTTGTTGTAGTTGGTATGTTACTTCCATTGTTGACCTTGTTCCAAGTATATTCGCCCATTTTTCAGCGTTTACTCCGCTGTTTTGTCTCATTACTATGTAGTTGTTGCAGTTTTCTATTATCTGCTCTTTGTATGCCTCGCCACAGGCAAAGTCTAGGTCGGATAAGCTTTGGGTGGCTAATACGCATGTAACTCCTGCACTTCTGCTTTTGTTTACTAGGTCGGTTAGGGCTGTTGTAGCATATGCGTTTATTTCGTCCATGATAAAGAATGTTCTTTGTGGCTGCTGCCTTTTTTTGTTTGCTTCGAATAGTTTTCCTATGGCCTTTTTTGAATCAATTAGCACAAGTCTACCAAAGGCTGGTGATAGTTCGGGAAATGTTAGCGGGTTTAGGATGAATAGGATTATGGCTTTTTCTTCTAATGCCTGTGCTATGTCTATGCCGCTACCATTAAAAACTCTGCCGAGTTCACCTTCTGCTATTGTGCTAAATCTGGCTATGGAGCTTTGTGTGATTTTTCCGCTTGTAGCTGCTACCTCTATGTTGTTTAGGTGCTGTTCTTTTGTGATTCGTTCGTGTTCTAGTAATATCTTACTAAGCTGTGTGAATTTATTTACATCCATGCATTTTATTATTCTTTTGAAGGATAGTTCATATTTGCCTATCTCTAGCATTTGCAAAATTCTTTGTATATATCTTTCGGCGTTTAGCTTGTAGTGTTCTTCGCTCCAGTCGGTCATGTTTATTATCATGTCTTTTGCTACTGTTGGTGATGCTCCTTTGAAGGGGTTATAGTAGTCGGAGGCTTCGGGGTCGGATAGGTTTATTACATATACTTTCTTTTTGTTTTCTTGGTTCTCCCCTTGATTCATAGTATTTATGATGTCTAGTATAGAGCCTTGTCCTGTATCTCCTTTGCCATCAATAATTAGCGCGGGATAATCTTCTTCTATGGTTCTTTTTATGAAATTAGATAATGCTACGGTTTTTCCGCTTCCTGTTGTACCACATACAAATACATGCTTTGCGTCATCTGATATGTATATGGGCTTTCTCCCTGCATGTCCTATTAGTGTTCCTTCTTGTGGCCCAGATTGCTTTATTTGTTTAGGCTGTTTCATTCTTTTTAGCTCTTTTCTAAAGTTATATATCTTTCTTAGTTTTCCATTTCGCCATATAATTGCTGCTATCCATGTAGCTGCAATGGATATTACTGCTATTAAAACTATATGTCCAAATCTATCTGCCCCGATTCCATAGGGCTTGTAAAAAGTTGTTCATTTTCGTTATTCTCCTTTGTTCCTTGTATTTCGCTTATAGTAAGTATTTCTATGTTTGTGTATTTTACCTTGCTGTTTTGCAGTGTTTTTGCTATTTTGCACTCGAAGTCTGGTACTACCCATATCTGCTTGTCATATTTCATGAAGTTGTCTGATATAATAGTTTCAAATCTGTTTTTTGATTTTAGGGCAAGTTCTATTTCTACGCATGTTGTTTTGTCCTCTTTTTTGAATATGAAGTCTGGCCTGTGTTTTCTTATGCCGAATCCGTCTAGCCTGTGTAGTTCTAATTCTGTTCTTATGTTTTTGTATGCTAGTCCGTGATTTTTGTTAAAGTATATCGCCGTGTCCAGTACCGCTATATCATGTCTTATTTGTTCTATTCTGATTTTGTTTCTTGTTTTTCCTAATCCTTCTAGTTTCGCACCTTTATTTGTGACCCTGTATATCCCGGCCACGCCATACAGTATTTTTTCTCTGCTTACATATCCTGCCTGCATCAATTTCCTTAACCTTCTATCACATGCTCTTTGCCCGCTAAATTCTGCCAGTTCTTTTATATGCCTTCCTTGACATACCCTCCACCTATCTATCTCTCTTATTATCTTTCTATCCCTCTCCAACACCACTATCTCACTAACCACACCCACCTCCATTTCTTACTCTTCCTCGTCCTTCTCTCACTCTCTTACCCCTTCTTTCTTCCTATCTCCCTCTTATCTACCACCCTATGCTCCCACATTTATTTATATGACTACTTCTTCCAGAAGTTGTTACACGAAGAGAGCCTGTGGTCTCGGGTTAAATTTTTAATTTCAGCCGAGACCACAGGCTCTCTTCGTCGCCCGCTAGGGGATGAATAAATGTGGGAGTATAGGGTGGTGGATAAGCTTGGGGGATTTTTGTGCTTATTTTTTCCGTATTTTTTGGGGTGTTCTTGTTAAGTGGGTATATCTTGGTGCATAGCAGCGTGAATAGATTTTATTGTATTTTGGGGATTGGTTAATATAGGAGAAATATGTTTAGCTGCACAGCAAAAAACGGAAGCCAGATTTTTTTCCGGCTTCCGTTTTTGATTTTATTCTGTTTACTCAACCGCTTCTAAAAATCTTGCAAGTCTGCCGCCGTGTTTGGTGTCGGCACGTTCGCATAACATAGTGAACATCTGCGAAAATGCGAGGGCTACTAAAAAATTGTAAGTGGTGTCGGTGTCGCTTATGATAAAAAATGTTGCGGT
>WQVK01000017.1 GCA_009784025.1 Defluviitaleaceae bacterium | reverse complement strand
TTGAGCAATTTTGAAGTTACATGAACGCCCTGCACCGACGCAGCGAAGCGTAGGAGGTGCAGTCAGACAGCGTTAGCTGGCTGAGTAATTAAACTGGACGATTTTCCAGTTTAATTACTATATTAGTGGCTCTGGAATGCAAGAAATTTCTTGCATTCTTTTGAATTATAGTCGCTCCACCTAAAAACACCCATATAGAATCCTGGAAATTTTTCGCAAAGTGGAGAGCTGAAAGCCGTCACGCACTAGCGGCGCACAAGGCTAGCGCGCAGGATTGCGGGGGAATTTACAAGTTATATGTGAGTGTTTTTAAGGAGGATTCCTATATTTTCAGGTACAACCGGCCAAGTACTTTTTTATCTCATTTTCAATGCGAGCCTTACTTGCCAGCAGCGGTTTTTTAGTTAGCTTGATTGTAATAAAATCCGCCTCAACAATATAACTGCCCGCAAATCCATGGCCGCTTGCGCTGCCGCATTTCAGGTCGCCCTCATACACGATGCCATGTTTGGCCGCATCGCTGGTCGCTTTTTCGTACAAAGCCTGCAAACCCTCCGGCCTAGGGATTTTTATTACCATATAAACACCACCTGTGATTTAATAAGCCATATATTATATGCGCAACTTCTGGCTTGGGTTAATCAGGGCATGTTTGCAGAACAAATTGGCTTTGCCGCCTTTTCCCGGACATAAAAAATACAGGCTCTAGTTTCCTAAAGCCTGCATTCATCAGTTGCGAACAACAACATACTCAAACCTGAACCAATGTTGCCGTCCGCTAAGGCTGCCCGAGACCGGAATCGAACCGGTACGAGGTTGCCCTCACGGGATTTTAAGTCCCGGGCGTCTACCTATTCCGCCACTCGGGCTTACCGTCCGTGATTATAAACTAATGTGTGAGTTTTAGCAAGTGCAATATAAAACCGCCAAAGACCTCTCCTTGGATGCTTGGGCAAGCAGGTTGCACGGCAGCCGGCCAGCCGGCAACATCTCCACCAGCTTTTATAAAAAAGCGGGGGAAAAACTTAATTTTGGGATAAAAATGGTACCATACGGTACCACAAATAGGGGGAAATGATGCGAGTTCCATGGAAAAATCCCATATTTCAACAGCTGCAACCTGCAAAAAAGCTCGCAATTCCGCAATTCATCCAAAAAAATTAAAGTTTTTTCACAAGTTTTTTCCAAAGCTATAGTGAAATAATTCGAAATCGGTCTCACTTGTCGCGGCAAAAACGCCTTATCCCGGCGTTTAAGGTACTGCCCGGGCGAGACCGTTTCTCATTTATTCCACTATACTTCACAAGAAGGTGGGCAGCACAAATCACCGAGTTCGCGAAGCGAATCTTCCCAAAAGTTTTTGATGTGTGCCCGGCTGATCGGTTGCTTCGCAACCGACTCTCCCAAGTATCCCGGGCAAAGCCTCTAACGGTTTTTTTTAAAAGTTTTTTATGCTATACTGCCATCGGTGATAATTATGTTACAAGAACTTGACCTTACGCAAAAAATGCAGAAACAAGAATATAAAGAGCAGCTTCGCCAGATGGAGAGCAGGCTTGCTCATTTGCAGCAGCTGGTTATGGAGGCCGGGCTGCCTGTTATTATTGTGTTCGAGGGCTGGAGCGCGTCTGGCAAGGGCACGCATATTGCGCGGGTGGCTAATCCTTTAGACCCGCGTTATTTTGATATGCGTACCACAAGCAATATAACAGATGACAAGCGTATGCGGCCTTTTTTGTGGAGTTATTGGACTTATCTGCCGCCCAAGGGACAGATTGTTATAATGGATAAAAGCTGGCATAGGATTATTTTGCCGGAAACTAGGGACGAATGGGGGCTGTCTATTACGGAAGTTCATGGGTTTTATCATGATGTAACAGCTTTCGAGCGGCAGCTTACAGATGACGGATACCTGATTATCAAGTTTTTCTTGCATATAAGCCAGGAGGAACAGCGCCGGCGTTTTAAGGCGCTGGCCAAAGACCCCGCCACCGCATGGCGCATGAAAGAACATGATTATAAGCAAAACGAAAATTACGACCTGCACCTGGCGCAGTACGAAAAGATGCTGCGCATGACAGATACAGAGCAAAACCCTTGGCATATTATAGAAACAGAAGACAAACGCTTTGGCACATGCAAGGTACTGGGTACGATTATACACGAGCTAGAGGCACGGCTAGGTATTGGCCAGGCAGCCGCCACAGAAGAAAGCAAACCCAAGCCAGAAGTGCCCACCATACATGTACCAGATATTATTATCCCCCAAACCCTGCAGGCCATCTCGCCCAACGAGCAAATGGAAGATGCGGAATACAGCGAAGCGCTTAAGTATTATCAAAAGAAAATGCGCAGCCTTTGCAATAAAATGTACACGAAGCGCCGTTCTGCGGTGGTGGTTTACGAGGGCTGGGATGCCGCCGGTAAAGGCGGTAATATTAAGCGGCTGGTGTCTGAAGTGGATCCGCGCTGCTTTACAGTTGTGCCCATTGGGCCGCCACGGCCGCAGGAGCTTGCCCGGCATTATTTATGGCGGTTTATGGTAAAGATGCCAAAAGGCGGCCATTTGACTATCTTCGACCGCTCCTGGTACGGGCGAGTGCTTATAGAGCGCGTGGACAAGTTAACACCGCCAGAAATATGGCAGCGCGCCTACCGGGAGATAAACGAAATGGAACAGCATCTGGTGGGGCATGGCACAGTGGTGCTAAAATTCTGGCTGCATATAGACAAGGAAGAACAGCTGCAACGCTTCGAAGACAGGCAAAACGACCCTCTAAAACAGCATAAAATCACCGATGCAGACTGGAACAACCGCAGCAACTGGGAAGCCTATGAAACCGCCGCCAATGAAATGCTGGCCCTAACCCACAACCCTCAAGCCCCCTGGATAGTTGTGGAATCCAATTCTAAAAAATATTCAAGGATAAAAGTCCTTCAATCCGTAACGGATGCGCTGGACGACGCAATGCGATGAAAAAAGAAAACCCAAACGCAGGCCACCGTAGCCGAATGAAGGCCCGCTACCTAAAAAACGGCATAAACGACTTCCACGACCACGAGGTACTGGAGATTCTTCTGTACTATTGCTATCCCCAGAAGAACACCAACGATATTGCCCATAAGATGCTAAAAGAATTCGGCTCGCTGCATAATTTATTTGAGGCAGATGTGGAAATACTAACAAAAGCCCTAGGCTGTACAGAAAACATCGCAATTCTGCTAAACCTTGTGCCACAGCTTGCCAACCGGTACTTCCGTAGCCGCTGGAGCAAAAAGGTAGTGCTAGACAGCATTGAAGTAGCCTCTGAATACGCCATTAACCTTTTTGTAGGTAACACTGTGGAATATTTCTACATTTTTTGCCTAGACGCGCAGCTAAAGCTGATTCATACCGCGCTAATCTCCAAAGGCACCATAGATGAAACCGCCGCCTACCCTCGGGAAATAGTGCGCGAAGTAATAAAACACGGCGCAGCCAATGTAATAATCTCCCACAACCACCCCGGCGGTACAATAAAACCCTCTATGGCAGACAACGAAACCACCCGCATAGTATCAGATGGCCTGGGTTTCATTGGCGTTAACCTGGTTGACCATATTATAGTAGTGGGCGATATGTACTTCTCTTACGCCTCCCGAAACCATGGGCGGTTTGTTAAGGGGTATTTGACATAACCAACCAGACAAACTCAAAGCGCCATCGTATATATTCACAGTTAATGCTAATCTCAACTTAGAACGGCGGATTAGAGCGGTTTTGCCGCGAACAATGAGGCGCTTTTAATTGAAATTGGTATAAGCAAGCTGAAAATATAAAACGAAAGCAGGAAAAATCATGGAAGACAAAAAACTCTACCGTTCCAACACAAACCGTAAGCTAAGCGGCGTATGCGGCGGCATGGCACAATTCCTAAACATAGACCCCACCATAGTGCGGGTTGTATGGGTAGTTGCACCATTCCTTCTACCATTCATAGGGTTCTTATTCGCTGTAATTGCATATGTAGTATGTGCAGTAGTAATCCCAGAAGCCCCTCCTCACGACCCACCGTCTAGCGAGTGGCAGCAATAAGACCCTAGGCTTCGCCAATACTCACCCGCTTTTCGTGCAGATAAACGCTGTAACACATAAAAAAAGCGGGGCAAAACTTTAGCGCTCTATACAAATCCATAGGCCGTAAGGCCACAGCAAAGGCCGTAAGAAATCAACACTCTTTCTTACGGCCTTTGCTATTGCCTAAAACTTCAGTTTAAATGACTATAATTCCAATATCAAGGTTTTTTAAGTGTGGGGTGAAGCCCTTGCTTTATCCTACTTCTTTTTCTTCACAACTGTGAATATTACCACTGCCGCCAGGGCAATCACGGTTATGATTGCAATAATCACCCATAGGCTTACGCCACTGTCGTCTGCTTGTGGGGCTGTGGGGGCTTCTGGTTGGGTGGCCGCTTCTGCTGCTTCGGCGACTTCTGCTGGGGTTGGGGCTTCTGGGGTTGGCTCTGGCGTGGGTTCTGGGGTTGGGGTAGGGGTTACTTCTGGCAGGTAGGTTTCGTAGGCATCGCCTATGGCAATTACCATTTCGCGTTCGCCCATTCCTAGGGCGTTTTCTGCACCCACGGTGAAGTGGAACGCGCCTTCTGCCTCTGGTGTGCCTATTATCGCTCCGGTGCGGCCAATTAGCCTAAGGCCGGGTGGCAGCTCGCCGCTGGTGATTTGCCATAGGATGGGGGCGTGGTTTGTTTGCACCGCTGTAAGCCCTGCAGAAAACGACTGGCCCGCTGCCCCTAGGGGGATGCGCTGGGTAGTTACTTCCGGCACAGAAATATTGGCCGACGGCGCATTGGCCAGTGATTCTAACACCGCATAGAACGCGGGTTTTGTCTGGCGCTGCAAATCAAACAGCGCCGGATGCTGCGAATGTGGCCACCTGCGCCATGCGCCTTGCTCTGCAGGTAAGTCTACCCATATAAACCAGGTGATGCGCGGCATATATTGGGCAAAATCCATGAAAATATCAAAAAATTGGGTGTATCTTCTTGCCTGTTCTTCAAAAAGCTCTGGCAGCAGCTCGTCGTAGGCTACTACACCGCCGCCGGTAAGATATACGTTTAGCTCTGTTACGCTAACCCGCGCGCCAGTTTGCGCGAAGCGGCGCAAAGCGGTTTCTACATAAGCTACGTTGCCTGGCCATGCCCGTAGGTTGTAATGGCCCTGCATTCCTATGCCTTCAATAAGCAGGCGGCCGTCGTAAAGCTCGTGCTCTGCCCAGCGCTGGTTAATTTGCTCTACCATTTGGGCGATTGCCTCACGTTTTACTGCGCTAAAGGTGTTGTAGTCGTTGTAATACAAAATCGCGTGGGGGTCATATATTCTGGCAAATTTAAAGGCGTAGAAGATATAATCCGAGCCACATTCGCCTGCATCCCTGTCTGCCCCGTTGGCGAAGGCATCGTACCAGCGTGTATGGCCTGGGCTGTCGTCTAGCCCTGCGCCACTGCGGCGCATATAGGCGCGCCAGTCTGGGTTTTGCCCCCACCATGCGCCACCGCGCACGTGAATAACCTCGTTAACCACATCCCAAGAATACATCCGGCCAGAGTACCTGCCTGCCACCGTGCTTATATATCGGTGCAGGTTGTACATGGCTTCTTCCCGAGTTAGGGGGTCGTTTGTGCCAGGGACATTGGTGAGCCATGGCCGGGATTGCGCGTGCCAGGCTAGAGTATGCCCCACCATTGCTAGGTTGTTATCCTCTGCCCAGTCCACTATCGAATCTGCCAGGTTAAAGTCAAATTCCCAGGCATTTGGCGTGTTGCTTAGGATATTAGATACCTTATGGTGGTTGGAAGCCGTAACGCTATTGTAATGATGATTAAACGAGTCAAATGTGGCCAAATCGCTCATTTGGCCGCGGTTGCTCCAGATATTGCCTATGAGAAAATGCTCGCTGAAAGCTTCTGCCAAGGATTGTGCGTTCATATCCCAGTTAGGAATCTGTGCAAACGTCGCAAAATCGCGCCTTATCTCTAAAACATCTAGGTAAAATGCCTCTGTGCCGCTGGTAGCTACCCTTAGCCCCGTAAGCCCAGCAGCATCTTCTTCGGAAAAAACATGGGTAAACTGGAAGCTGCCATCTGCAGCCGGTGCTGCGGTAGCCATGGGCGCACCCCCTTGCAGCCTCATTAGCTGAACTTCCGTGCCGGTCTCGGGTTCTACCACCCGCCCGGCCAAGTATACGGTATTATCTGCCAAGGCCACGCCTTCATGCATTATGGCCGGGCCAAAACGCATATCCAAACCTTGGCCCTCGTTGGCGCGCTCGCTAATATGCAGGCTGCGCACCCCGTCTTGCACCAGTATAGATATCATGCCCGCAGGCACGCCGCCAGAAGGAAAATGGGCGTCTGGCGAATACCACCGCAAGTACCCATGCATGCTCCACACAACAGTCTCGTCCTGCTGCGCCCTAACAGATAAAACCGCCAAGGGCTGCGCCATTAAAACCAAGCATAAGAGTAGCGCGAACAAGGCTTTGAACCATTTTTTCATGAAAATTGCCTCCGTTTTTATGAAATTTTCTTGGATTATAACATATGTAAAAGAGATTTAAAACCATGAGCTTTAGTTAGGTTTCACCCCAGCGCAACTTAAAAAAACCAGAATCAATCTTTAATTATTACATGGGCAAGATAAAGCGGCCTTGCGCCTTTATAGCATAAAAAAATAGCTGTATAACTAAGCCAATCCAAAAAGCACGCAATTTTGGGGGAGAACGAGCCTTTCAGATTTAGCTTAGTTATACAGCTATTTTAAATTTGGTGAGATAAATTCGAAATCATGCTTGTTATTATTTCACAAGAATCATAATAAAAAAGGCATAATAAAAACAGCTACCAGCCCGCGCAAGGAAAATCTGTTTTTAATATGCTCACATAAAAATCTCCCCACAAATAAATCTCCACAGGGATACTAACTTACCCGCCATATTATGTCAACCAAAAAATAATAGTATTAATAAAAAAATGGTACCATACGGTACCATAATTCCTAAAAAATGGTACCGTATGGTACCATTTTCTTGGCAAAAAACACATTTCTCAACCCCGGAACTGCAAAAAAATCCGCCAAACAAGACACTTTTTTTAAAATAATTTAATGTTAAAGTTTTTTGCTTCTTTTTTTCAAAAAAGAAGGGGGTGTGGGGTGAAACCCCACGGTTTAAACTCGGTTTAAACTCGGCCTTAGAACAGTATCTGCGCCACCAAAGCAACCACCAACCCCAAAATTGCGCCGGCGAATACTTCTATTGGCCTATGGCCTAGCAGTTCTTTTAGGGTTTTGTCAAATTTTAGGCCTTGGCTTTCTAGTTTAGAGAAGATGAAGTTTAAGGCTTCGGCTTGGTGGCCTGCGGCGCGGCGTATGCCTGCGGCGTCGTGCATTACCACCACGGCAAGGACAGCGCTTATGGCAAAGGTGGTTGTGCCAAAGCCTTCGTACAGGCCAACGCTTACCATCAGGGCCACGGCTGTTGCGCTATGGCTGCTGGGCATGCCGCCGGTGGAAAAGAAAAGGGCTTTCTTCCAAGACCCCGTTCGCCAGTAGTCGAATAGAGTCTTTAGAACTTGTGCTATAGCTGTGGCCGTCAGGGCTGTAAGCAGGTGACGGTTGGTTAAAAATTCTTGCATTGCCTCTCGCATGGTTGCTCCTTTGTTATATAGCCCGTTAGACGGGCTACATGTTGTTACTATGGTCGAACGGTTGCAGGCTGAATGTATTATCTGCGGCTTTTTGGAGGGATTGTACTTGCGTCTCGTATTCTGTTAAAAACTGGCCGCAGCTAGTGGCTAGCTCTAGGCCTTCTTTGTATAGGGTTAGGGCGTTGTCTAGCGGGGTTTGGTCGCTGTCTACTTCTTCTATTATTTCCGCAAGGCGGGTGATTTTTTCTTCGAAGGATAGATTTTTTTTACGGGGCATGGGTCACTTCCTTAATTTCGGTTTTGGCTGTTCCATCGGCAAATTGTAGGGTTACGTGGTCGCCTTGGAATATTTCCTTTGCAGATTTTATTGTTCCTGTAGGGGTTTTGGCCAGAGCGTAACCTCTTTTGAAGGCCGCATATGGTGATACTTTTTCCAGCAGGGTTTCAAGATGGGCTAGGTTTTGCCATTCCTTGCGCAGGCGGTTGCCGCCTTGGCGGGTTAGGCCGGTAAACAGCGCTGCTATTTCATCCCGCCGGGCGGCTATGTTAGTATCCATGGCTTGGCCTAGCTGGCCTTGCAACTGGCCGATATATTTTGCCATGTGAGAATGGTCATACACTGCGGTTTGCGCCGCGGCTGTGGGGGTAGGTGCGCGATAGTCTGCCACGAAATCTGCTATGGTAAAGTCCGTCTCATGCCCCACTGCGGATATTACAGGAATCTGGCTTGCGGCTATTGCCCGGGCCAGCACTTCCTCATTAAAGGCCCATAAATCTTCTATACTACCGCCGCCGCGGCCTATTATTATCACATCTGCCACGCCCCAGGCATTTACTTCTGCCAGCGCACGGGCTAGGTCTTCTGCCGCCCCTGCGCCCTGCACCAGCGCCGGCGCTACCACTATTTTGGTGGCAGGGTTTCTTTCACTGGCTATGCGTATTATATCCTGCACCGCCGCACCTGTGGGGCTGGTTATAACCGCCACACAACGGGCAAACTGCGGCAGTGGCCGCTTTCTGGTGGTGCTGAAAAGCCCCTGAGCTTCTAGCTTGGCCTTTAGCTGCTCAAATTGCAGCTGCAAGCCCCCAACCCCAGCGGGTTCAAGATACTCTACATATAATTGATACTGGCCGGTTTTTTCGTATAGGGAGATATGGCCAAAGGCCACTACTTTCATGCCGCTTTTTGGCATAAAATTTAAATGCCCTGCATGGGATTTAAACATAACGCCGCTAATGGCCGCGTTGGCATCCTTTAGCGTAAAATACATATGCCCAGAGGAATGGGCATTAAAATTAGACAGCTCTCCTTCTACAAAAAGACCCGCCAATATAGCATCTGCCTCTACCAACCCCTTGGCATAGCGGTTGACCTGGGCAACAGTAAAAACCTGCCTCCCCTTGGCTGTCATTTCCTATCCTTGCCTATGGCCCGGGCAACATTACCCAGCACACCATTGACAAAGGCCGGGGATTCATCTGCGCCGTATTCCTTGGCTATTTCCACGGCTTCATTTACAGCCGCACCAAGGGGAACATCTGCCTCGCAAAGCATTTCATAGATGGCCAGCCGCATCACGGCCAGGTCTATCCTGCTTATGCGCTCTATATCCCAATCCTTCAAAAAATTCTCTATAACGCCGTCTATTTCATTTAGCCTATCATGCACTCCCCATACGGCACGGTCCACATATTCTGCGTCGCGGCCTTTTGGGCGTGGCAGGGCTTCTTCATCTGTATCTAGGCCGCTGTAATAATCCAGCCTGGTACGGGCCACGGCCTCTGCATTTAGCTGAGGGAAAAACGGATACTGGAAAATCAGATGAAATGCATGTCTTCTGGCATCGCGACGGCTCATGCCTTTTTCGCTTCGGCGGCCACTGCGCTAACGGAAACATTAACTTCTATCACATCTAGCCCAGTCATGGTTTCTACCGCGGTTTTAACTCTTTGTTGCACATCTTTAGACACCTCGTGCAACTTTACTCCCATCTTGGCAGTGATAGCCAGCGCCATCTTTACGCGCTGCCCATTAACCTTAACCAAAACGCCCTTGGCCATATGCTTACGCACAGCCCGGCTGCCAACCTCACTGGAAAAATGCCCGGCAAGCCCGGCCACTCCCTCTGACTCTAGCGCGGCAGTGCCAGCAATAACCGCCAAGACATCATCAGAGACGCGAACCACGCCGCCCCCGCCTTCAGATTTTAATTCTGTCATTTAAATGCCTCCTTATGTTAAAACCATTACGGCTTTGCCCAACGCCCCACAAACATTAAAGTTTGGAATGAGGGTTGCCGTTTTTATGGATTATATCAGATGCCACGACATTGCCGCAAGAGAATGGCAAAAAAATAGGCGAGGATGGAATTTCCTCGCCTGTGTTCTATGCGGTAAGAACCGAATTAGCTGGATTGGTGTAGATTTATGTCAGTTTACACTTGTGGGTTGGGGTTGTCAAGGGGTAGGCAGATAATAGAGCTGAACATCTCCACCATTTTTTTGAAAACATGTAGTATCACCAAGGCGGAAGCTCTACACCGCCCGTATCACCAGTAGCATCCCGTCCTCTACAGCGATACTCGCTTGTTCCGCGCAGAACTCGTTGCTAACCCCGCGGGATTTGCCTGCGTATAGGGTTTCGCAATGCAGCGGGTAAGTTAGGCCTGTGGTGGTTATGCCTGTCACCACAGTGGTTAGCGGGATTAGAGAGATGGTTTTGTATTTGGCCTTTGGCAGGGTAAGGCTGGATTTTACCAGATGTATGCTATGCTCCTCGTCTAGAATTTCTACCGGGCAATTGGCTATTGCAAGCATATGCAGGTTGGCCAGGGTATGGTCTAGGCGGCCACCGGTTGCGCCTAGTATTATTATTTCTGTGGCGGCATTTTGGTTGGCATATATTATGGAAAGCTCTAGGTCTGTTTCGTCTTTTTCTGCCGGGTGGGTGGTTATGGCTATGCCATTTGCCTTTGCTTCTGCCAATAGGCTGGCCGGGGCGGAGTCTAGGTCGCCTATTATTATATGTGGGGTGATGCCCATGGCGTGGGCGTGGCTAAGGCCGCCGTCGCATGCGATTATTAGGGCGGCGTTTTTTGTGGCGGGTTTTAGGGCAGCGGGGTTGGGCATTTCGCCATTGGCGAAGATTATTGTTTTCATGGGGTTATCCTTGCTACGTTGCGTGCCATAGATTCTTCCGTAAGCAGGCCGCCTTCGCTGGCTACTATATAGCCATCTGGGTTGATAAAATGCGTGACGGGGATGGTTCGCGCATTGTAAGTGAATGAGGCGGTTTGGGTGGTGTCGAAAAACAGTGGGAAACTGTAGTTATTGTTGTACATAAAAGCTTCTACTGTTTGCCAAGTTTCGCGCCTGCCGTCTATCAGATTTATTTTTATTATTTTTATTTCGTCGCCTTTTTTTTGGTAAAGAGCCTCAAAATACGGGGATTGCCGCACACAGTTTGGGCACCATGTTGTCCAAAAATTAAGGACTATTGGCTGGCCAAAAAAATCTGACAGGAAAATTTCGTTTCCATAGACATCTGTGAATATGATATCCGCAGCTTGCTCTAGGCCAGTGTTGTCGAACACCACGGCGGTGTCTATATCCCTGCCTAGGTCTGTAAAATGATAGATAGAAAACGCCCCTGCCAAAATCACTGCCATGCAGCCTGCAATCACTAAGGCTTTTAATTTTTTATTCATTCGCAATCACCTCATTAGAATAGTGAAACAAACCTGCCATACAGCCCGGTGGCAATAAGCAGCCCTGTAGCCACCAGCACCAAGCCAGAAACAATATTAACCACACGCATATGCCGCTTGATGAAATCAAATGCTTCCTTAAGCTGCTTAATAAGCAACGCGCTGGCCACAAAAGGGATAGCCAGCCCCAGCGAAAACACCAGCAGCATAAGCATACCCTCCAGCACAGATGCCTGGGTGGCCGCCCGCATAAGCGCCGCCCCCAAAAACCTGCTTACACACGGCGCCCATACAATAGAAAACACCCCGCCAAAAAGCATATATATATAAAATGGCATTGGTTTATCTGCCGAGGTTTCCAGTTGCTTAAACCTAGGCGGCCCGCCCCCAAGCCTAAAGCGCGTCCCCAGCCGCGCCCTAATTTCAAACAAATAATCCAACCCAAAAAGAACAACCAGCCCACCGGCCACCAAGTTAACCACCCCGGCATACATAACCAAAACCCCGCCCACAGCCCCAGCAAAAGCCCCCAAGGCCACAAACACAGCCGTAAACCCAACCACAAAGCAAATAGCATTGCGAAGCACAGCCCCTTGGCCGCCCCCCGCAAAATAAGACACATAAACCGGAACAAGCGGCAGCAAGCACGGCGAAATAAACGAAATTATTCCCTCAATAAAAAGCAAAAAATAAATCACAGCAGCACCTCTAACTTCAGTTGGTCGCAAATTGCGACCAACTGAAAAATTTAACGGCAAAGTTTTTGATTCTTTCTTCAAATGCGACCCGGTGCGCGAAACGAACATTATGAAACCGAGGCGAAGCTTTTAACGGTTTTAATATCCCCATTCTACCACAGCAATAACACTTTACAAAGACAAAATCTTGTGATAAAATCCTCAAGTTGTAACCGCATGAGTTAGGTATTAAATTGGGCTAAGGCCTATGCCTCTCTTAGCGTGTACTTCCAAAAAATATAGGAGGTGTATTATGTACGCAATCATTGAAAGTGGCGGCAAGCAGTACAAAGTTCAACCCGGCGATGTTATTACTGTAGAAAAACTTGGCGTGGAAGAAGGTACTAACTTCACATTTGACAAGGTGCTGGGAATTCTAGACGGCGATGCTTCTGTTTTTGGCAAACCAACTGTGGCTGGCGCAAATGTTACTGGCGAAGTTCTTGGGGATGGCAAGGCTAAAAAAGTTATCATCTACAAGTATAAATCTAAAAAAGGCTTCCATAAGAAAAAAGGCCATCGTCAGCCATATACAAGCGTAAAAATTAGCGCAATAAATAAGTGATAGCTGTATTTTTGTTTCGCGGCAGCGCAGGCGAAGTTGTGGGTTTCACAGTAAGCAACCATGGCGAAAGCCAGGTATGCGCCGCAGTTAGCATGCTGGTTATCAATACGGTAAACAGTATCGAAACCTTAACAGCCGCAGGGGCGGCAGGTTTCAACTGCGAGCACGAAGAAGAAGGGTATCTTTCTTTCAACTTGAAAGAATCCCCCCGCAGCAAAGACGCAGGGCTGCTGATAGATGCAATGGTTTTGGGGCTGCAATGCGTAAAAGAACAATACCCAAGCCAAATTGAGATAATTGAAAATGGAACAGGAGTGTCATTATGATAAAATTGAACCTTTCGTTTTTCGCTCATAAAAAGGGTGTGGGCTCTACCAAAAACGGCAGAGACTCTAACGCCAAAAGCCTAGGCGCAAAACGTGCAGACGGCCAGTTTGTACTAGCCGGCAATATCCTATACACCCAGCGCGGCACAAAAATCCACCCCGGCAACAATGTGGGCCGCGGCTCTAACGATAACCTTTTCGCACTTACAGACGGCATAGTCCGTTTCGAGCGCAAAGGCAGAGACAAGAAGCAAGTTTCTGTTTACCCAAGGGTAGAACAAGCTTAAACTTTATAAATCCTCTCGGTTTTAAATCGGGAGGATTTTTTTAACTGTCCAACCATAGTCACTCCGCCTAAAAACCCTCACATAGAGCTTGTAAATTTCAAACAAGCCTTCGTCGCTAAAAACCTTGCACACCGCTAGTGCGCGGCGGCTTTCAGCTCCTCACCTTGCGAAAAATTTCCTGCGCTCTATGCGAATGTTTTTGGGTGGAGCGACTATAGATATTGACAATTCAGCAAAAAAATAAGAAACTATAGACATTGCCGCAGGAAAAAGTCCGGGCGGCTACATTCATACCATTCTCGGTTAAATCCATCCTATCTGACGCAGCTTGGCTGGGGAGGCTTTAACAAGGATAGTATCAGCATATCAGGAGGATTTTTACAAAATGACAAACTTTCTTTTAAGCACGTTTAACAACCTAACATTCCTGGCCTGGGGCATACAGGGCGACACAGGCGCAGGCGGCGCAGCAGCCCCCGCAGCGGCAGATGTAGTAGCCGCAACAGCAGACGCCGCCAGTGGCGCGGCAGCAGGTGGCGGCGGCATGGGCACTATGCCAATGATTTTTGTATGGATTGCAGCCTTTGGCGCTATGTATTTCTTCCTATTTCGCCCACAGCGCAAAAGAGAAAAACAAATGCGCGAAATGCAACAGGCAATCAAAACTGGCGATAATATCGTAACCAGCGGCGGCCTATTCGGCAAAATCTCCGATGTTGGCACGGATTGCTTCATGGTAGAATTCGGCACAGGCGGCCGTACCGTACGCATGGCCGTACTAAAAAGCGACGTAGTAAGCATCCGCGAGCCGATAATGACCCCGCCACCAAAAGAAGCAGAATAACAAACTGTACAGATTACCGCTGGCTTTGGGGGAAAATCTCCCAAAACAGCATTAAACAAGCCAAAACTCAACAAACCGCAATAGCAAAGCTGTACAGCCATCGGCTTCCTATACCTATCTCAATTAAAATCGCCTTATTGTCGCGGCAAGCTCGCCTTAAAGTGCCTTATCTCGGCATTTTGTGGTGCCGCTCCAGTTCGTTGTTTTAATTTAAGGCTAATATCACCTCTCCACCATACCAAAACCAAAAAGGCCGGCACTACCCACCGCCTACGCAAGTCTACCCACAATCAGCGCGGCGGAAAGACAAAGTGCCAGCCATAATAAAATAAACCCCAACCACAATCCGTATGCATAGCATGCGCCCGCAGGCGGCAACAGCCGCCAAGGAAGTACGCAAGGCTTAGCCCGCGCAGTGGCGGAGTTTGAGGCAGCGCCTCATTTAAATGGAGGTATGAGTATGTTTGAACTTAGCATTATTTTGTTGGTAGTTGGTATCGCGGCACTTGTACTGGAGATTATCATGCCCGGCTTCGACGGATTTATATGTGGCATTGTAGGTGTACTTGCGCTTATAGCCTCGGCTGTGTTGGCTATAATATATGTACCGGGCGGTTTTGTTATTGTTGGTATCAATATTTCGGTTATCCTTCTTGCCGCAGGGATCTTGTACACTATGTACAAAAGGCAGCGTTTTCATGGCAAACTCTTTTTGAATGATACCCTGGCAGAAGACCTCCCACCCCTAGACCTTTCCGGCTTCTTGGGCAAGGAAGGCAAGGCCGTAACCATCCTGCGCCCCCAGGGTGAAGCGGACTTCAACGGCGTGCGCGTAGATGTAACCTCTAACGGCCCAATGATAGAACGCGGCGCGATGGTAAAAGTAGTGGAAACAAAAATGAACAAGATTGTAGTAAGCTTGGTTGATGGCAACTAGCCCACGGGAGGCCACCCCGCATATCAATTGAAACGCTGAATTAACCCCATGAAAAATAGCATATGCGAATGGATGGTTAATCAGTGGTTTCCAATAGGAGGTATTGCAAATGACAACAACTTTTCTAGCCCAGGTAAATCATCTAGAAGATTTTGCCGCTTTTGCTGGCTTCGGCATGTTCTTGCTTATTTTTGTGCCAGCTTTATTTGTTGTGTTGCTGTTTTTCCGCTTTGTGCCGCTTGGGTTATGGATTTCGGCCATTTCCAGCGGTGCGAAAATCAGCATTATGTCTTTGGTTGGCATGCGCCTTCGGCGGGTTGTCCCTTCAAAGGTTGTGCTGCCGCTTATCCGACTTACAAAAGCAAATATTCCAGTGCCAATAGGCCAGCTAGAATCCCATTATCTTGCGGGCGGCCGGGTAGACGCAGTGGTTAACGCCCTTATTGCCGCACACCGCGCCAACCTAGAGCTAACATTCGAGCGCGCCTGTGCAATAGACCTTGCGGGCCGCGATGTTTTCGAGGCCGTACGCATGAGCGTTAACCCCAAAGTGATAGAAACCCCAATGATATCCGCAGTGGCCAGCAACGGTACAGAAGTTAAGGCCATGGCGCGCATTACCGTACGCACCAATATCCAGCGCCTTATCGGCGGCGCAGGCGAGGCCACAATAGTGGCCCGTGTAGGCGAGGGCATTGTAACCACAATCGGCTCTGCCCCCACCCACCGCGAAGTGCTAGAAAACCCAGACAGAATCTCCAAAACTGTTCTGGCTAAAGGCCTAGACGCAGGCACAGCCTACGAAATCCTATCAATAGACATAGCCGACATGGATATAGGCCGAAACGTGGGCGCAGCCCTGCAAATTGAACAAGCCGAAGCCGACAAAAAAATCGCCGAAGCAAAAGCCGAAGAACGCCGAAGCCTAGCCATAGCCGAAGAACAAGAAATGCGTGCCAAAGTACAAGAAATGCGCGCCAAAGTAGTAGAGGCAGAATCCAAAGTGCCACTAGCCCTAGCAGAAGCCCTGCACAGCGGCAACATGGGCTACCTAGACTACATCAACCTAGAAAACAAAAAAGCCGACACAAAAATGCGGGAAAGTATAGGCGGGATGCAAATAGACATATCCGCCAAGCCGCCTGGTAAGTGATAAGACAAGACCATCAGAGGCTTCTCCCCCATACTCCATCCGCTTTTTGAAAAATAAGCAAAAGCATTTCAATGTTAAAGTTTTTGCCCCGCTTTTTTCAAAAAGCGGGTGGGGGTGTGGGGGCGAAGCCACCACGGTTTAATTATAAGGAGATACCACATGCGTTGGGTTATGGGTTATGTTGTGGCAATTTGTTTGCTTGTGCTTATTGCTAGCCAAAGTGTGATTGTGCCTACATTTTTTACGCCGTTTTTTAGGTGGCAGTATGCCCGGAATGAAGTTGCACACACTATCCAGGTTAGTGACGATGAGCTTATGCGAGTTACTACAGAGCTGTTGGATTATATGCGTGGGCGGCGCGACAGCATAGAGGATGTTTATGCTGTGGTGGCGGGGCAAGAGCGCAGGTTTTTTAGCGATATCGAGATACGGCATATGATTGATGTTAGGGTGCTGTATGACAGGCTTTTTGTGGTGCGCAATATTGCTTTTTTTGCCATGATTGCGGTTGTTTTGGCCATGATGCTGTTTAAATATAAGGTCTTGTACGTGCTTGCCCATTGTTCTCGCAATGTGCTGTTGACGTTTTTGTTGCTGGCAGCGGTTACTGTTGGGGTTATTGCCATAGACTTCGACAGGGCTTTTTATATTTTCCATGTACTTTTCTTCGATAATGATTATTGGATTTTAGACCCTCGCGTGGATTTGCTTATAAACATGGTTCCGCTGGAGTTTTTTATCCATATTTCTATATTTATTGCGCTTATTTTGGTGCTTTTGCCGCTGGCGATTATTTTGGCGGCAACAGTTTATTTAAAAAAAATGCATAAACCAGGGTTTGGCCAGCTATGACATGGGTGGCAACTGGGCTTTGGGTGCTTTTGTGGATTATTGTTGGGCTGCTGGGGCTGGTGTTGGCATTGCTGCTGCTGGCGGTTTTGCTTATGTTTGTGCCAATAAAGTACGAGCTAAAGGCGGCGCGCGACGGTAGCACCACAGCGCTGCTGCGGGTTAGTTACCTTTTTAGGCTGGTTTACGTGGTTTACGATTACCGAGAGGACGCGGACAAGCTTACGGTACGTATAGCCGGCATTAGGCTTAATACTGGCAAAAAGCCAACCAGGCTCACAAAAGCCAAAGCCGCCAAGGCCAAGAAGAAATCCGCACCCTCCAAGAAGGCCGCACGCCCCAAGCGGAAGAAAACATCATCCCTAAAAAACGGCCTTACCAGCTTCAAAAAAGCCTGGCAACACCCACACCGTAAGGTGATTGTAAGCCTTAGTTGGCAGGCAATTAAAAAGTCTATGCGGGGGTTAAAACCCAAGAAGATAGATATCCAGGCCGCAGTGGGCCTGGGTGACCCAGCCAACACCGGCCTGGCTCTTGGCGCATACGAAGTAGTGGCCGGGCTTGTTGGCTTTAGGCAGCATGTGCGCCTGGATGGTGATTTCGAGGCAGATGAAGCCTTCATCCGTTTTAACGCGTATATTCGCGGCAATATTAACCTAGGGAAAATGGCCATGCCGTACATGCGGCTGGTTTTAAAAAAGCCTGTGCGCAGCATAATATGGCAGGCGATAAATTAAAAAGGAGCGATGTAAAATGGACGCAAAAGTACCTGAAAGCATAAAAGCGCTTTTTACAAACATGGAGAATTTCGTATCCACCAAAACCGTGGTGGGCGAGCCTGTTACCATTGGCGATGTAATTTTAATCCCGCTGGTAGATGTATCCTTTGGCATGGGCACAGGCCTTGTGGTAACTGGCGAAACCAAGGACGGCAAAGACGGTGGCGGCGGCGCAGTGGGCGCAAAAATGACCCCTGCGGCAGTTGTGGTAATAGCAAACGGCACTGTTCAGCTGGTTAATGTAAAGAACCAAGAAAGCGTTAACAAGCTAATTGACATGATTCCTGGTGTGCTGTCAAAATTTAACCTAGGCTCAATCTTTGGCAAAAAAGACAAACCAGAGGAAGAAAATACAGACTTCAAATAATATGGAGGTGAAGGGCAGTTGGATGCAACCTATATAAATCCATTTGTGCAGGGCGCGCAAAGGATTTTTGCGGCTATTTGCAACGAATCCCCTGCCCTTGGCAATGTCTCTGCAAAGCCAGATGCCTACCTGCCAGTTACTATTAGCGTGGGCTTTTTTGGCGATTTTGAGGGGGAAGTTGTCTTTAACATGGAGGCCGAAACCGGCTGCCACATAGCATCCCAAATGATGATGGGCATGCCCGTAGCATCCCTAGACGAAATGGCCAAAAGCGCCCTTTGCGAACTAGGCAACATGATTTGCGGCAACGTAGTAACAATCTTCTCTGGCAAAGGCATAACCGTAAACATAAACCCACCAAGCATAGGCGCAAACGCCCCACCAGAAGGCTGCAAATTCGCCTCCATTCCCCTAGCATTAGGTGGCGGGTACGTTTTCCAGATGGGGCTGGCTGTGAAGGCGTAACAAGACTGCCAGAGGCTTGGCTTTTGTGGCTACATAATTAGAACTATAGTCGCTCCACCTAAAAACATTCGCATAGAGCGCAGAAAATTTCTCGCAAGGCGAGGGGCTGAAAGCCGCCGCGCACTAGCGGTGCGCAAGGTTTTTAGCGACGAAGGCTTGTGGGGAATTTACAAGCTCTATGCGAGGGTTTTTAGATGGAGCGGCTAATATCGTGAAATAATTCGAAAACGGTCGTCTATGGCGACAAAAACGCCTAAAGCGTTCACTTAGCAGCTACAAAAACAAGAACTATGGCAAAGGGGCTACCATTGTGATAGCCCCTTTGCTATGTATAGCCGCTTAAACCGACAACAAACCGCAGAAGTTTGTGGCTTGCAGTTTTATTTCGGCGAAAAATTCAGTTGGTCGGAAAATCCGACCAACTGAATTCAACAAACGCAAAACAAAGCTGCTCCGCCGTAGTTATAGTTTGGCTGACTGTAACTTCCAAAAACATGAATCCTCAGTACGGCTAATAATATGTCGGTAAATATTTTTATTGAAAATTTATAGATATGTTTATATCGCGCGATTGTATCAACCCCACCATCCAAACCCCCACTTTCGCAGTAAAACTGACACAATTCTGCAGGAAGCTAAACCACTTATGCCTCCTGGGCAGAATGCGCTTTTGCCCACACGTCGGCTTCGTATTCCTTAATAAACTTCCGTAAATCGCCATTGCCTTCATCCAGTATGAAATACAGCGCAAGCAAAAAGGTTTTGATAGTGAACAAAACCCTAACGCCCAGGAACTGCTCGTTTGTATATGGCTCTGCGATTATGCTGGGGGTTAGGCTTTCTATCCAGTCTTGCAATGCTGCCTCGCTTAGGCCTTTCTCTAGCAGGGCGGGGATTACCGCCGCTAGCCTTCGTTCGTCGCCATCTGTAAAGGCTTGTTGGCAGGTTATGTGGGTTTTAATGCATTCCAAAAACTCTCTTGCAGCTTCTATGGGGAATTTTGGGTTTCGGGCTATGCCGCATAACATATCCGCCCCGTGGGCCACCGCATGGCCCCAGCCCTTGTCTTTTATAAAGCCCCGGCGGTCTACTTCACGGCGCATGTATTCCACTGCCTTTTGCAGCGCCGCCATGTACTCCTCCTGGGAAAGAAAATCCCTTTCTCCATCCGTTTCCACAAGGTATCCCACCGCCAGCGACGAAAACGAACGCCAAAATACAGTATCGTCATTTTGGCGGCCAAGGCCGTTAAACAAATGGCTTGGACTAAGGTACACTGTTAGCATTTCAGCCAGGTTATCATTGCTTAGGTAATCCACTTCCACCAGCCCCAAAATATTTTCCCGGAAAGTGGAGTTTGGGTCACCTGTATTCTCCAGCAGGAATTTTACAAAATTCTGCTGCCCCATGGTTTCTACTAGCTGCTTCATGTCTATCTTGCCGTATAGGAACTTGGCTTGTAGGTCTTGTTTTAGCTGTTCTAGGTTCATTTTTATCTTTCCTTTTCTATTTATTGCATGTATGGTTTATTATATCACGCCGGCACAACCCTTTACATATTTCAATTTATATCCACTGCACCATGCAATCATTTATTTTTATCTGTAATATATTTTTTTGTTGACATAATGTGCGTCACACATTACAATGCACACACGACTATCGCGGAGGTGATAATATTGAACAAAGATGAAATTCTATCCGGTCTATTGCAAGAAATGCGCCGTGGCACTATAATCCTATGCGTTTTGGCCAAGTTGCGGCAAGCGGCATACGGCTACAACCTGGTTACAGAGCTGGCAGAAACAGGGATGCCAGTAGAAGCCAACACCCTGTATCCGCTGCTGCGGCGGCTAGAAAGCCAAGGACTACTAAGCAGCCACTGGAACACAACCGACGGCGCAAAACCGCGCAAATACTACGCCACGACAGACCTAGGCAAAGAAATTTTGGCAGAAATGGTAAACCACTGGTGGCAAGCTATGCAAAATGTAAAAAATATCCTGGAGGATTAAAATGAAAAACAACCTAAAAGACCGCTACATCTACGCAGTAACCCGCCACCTGCCGGTAAAAATGCAAAAAGATGTGGAAAGAGAACTAGACGGCCTAATAACCGAAATGGCCGAAGAACGCCAGCCAAATATGGCCAGTGAAGATACAATAAAAGAAGTGCTAGATGAACTAGGCTCGCCAGAAGAGTTAGCATTAAAATACAACGGCAGCGGCCACAATGCCCTGATAAGCGGCGTGTATTTTCTTATGTACAAGCGGGTGCTACGGACTGCCCTGCCAATAGTGGCTACAGTTGCGGCAATTTTGGCAGCGGTGGGGCTGTTTGCTGGGTTTGATACGGATATAAACATCGTGCTAGGTGGCGTAACCCTTGCGCCCATCACATTTGTATCAAGGTTTATACATGTGTTTGCATCTTCTATCAGCATTACCATACAGGCATTTGCGGCTATTACTGTCATCTTCGCCATATTAGATTACAGCAAGGCTAAGCTAAAAGACGGCGACATAACCGACCTACCCAATGTTCCAGAAGCAGAAGCCGTAGTATCCATAACCGGCGGCATTGCCGAAATTGCACTTACGATAGCAATGGTTACCACCTTGCTGTTTTTCCCACAATACATTGGCGGCGGCTTCGACGGCAGGTGGATTCCCGCGTTTGATGCAGAATACCTTCGCAGCCTTTGGCTGCCGATATTGGCCTGGGGCGCAATAAGTGTAGTTTCAATCCTGTACCAGATTATAATCGGCCATTACAACATAAAAGTTGTAGTTACTACACTGGCCGCCAATATAGCCCTGGCGGTTCTTACTGTGGTAATACTGGGCAGCAACAATCTGATTCACCAAGACTTTACAGCGTATTTAAGCGATATACTGGGCGGCCTTTATATCGTAACCAATATATTGTCCCACCCAAATAGGATGCTGATGGCTATCATTCTTGTAGCCCTCGCCATTGACACAGTGGATGTGCTGTACAAGGCCCTTAAGAGATAATCCCACATAGGAGGTATCCCATGAATTATATCTTCGACATAGGCAATGTGCTGATAGACTACAAGCCAAAAGAGTTTCTAGCGCAACTATTCCCATGCCAAGCCACCGCCAACAAAATAATGGCAGAAATCTTCCTTAGCCAAGAATGGATAAAGCTAGACCAAGGTCTGCTAACCCACGCCCTAGCCTACGAAATTTTCTGCCAGCGCAACCCAGCCCTAGCCCCACAAATCCGCCACACCATGGGCCAAATAAAACAAATGCTAACCCCAATGCCAGCCACAATAGCCCTGCTACCCAAAATAAAAAACGCAGGCCATAACCTCTACTATCTATCCAACTACCATACAGAACTCTCCCAACATATCCTGGCCACAAACTCCTTCTTCAAACTATTCGACGGCGGCGTATTTTCCTGCGAAATCCACATAAACAAACCCCACCCCCAAATCTACCGGGAATTGCTAACACGCTACAACCTAACCCACAGCGAATGTATCTTCTACGACGATACGGAGGAAAACGTAGCTGCCGCCCAGGCAGAAGGCATCCCAAGCGTGCTGTTTACCGGGGCGGATTGTGTTGTGATATGAGGCAAAATCGTCAGAGACTTTGCCCGGGATGCTTGGGCGAGCAGGTTGCGAAGCAACCGACCACACCTCCAAAAAATTTTCAGAAGATTCGCTTCGCGAATCCGGTGCTTTACATCACCTGCCTTCTTGCGGGTTCGTTTTGAAAAAAGTTTTACAAAAGACTTTAATTTTTGGGGATTGAATTTTCAAAAAAGCCCTTGTTTTAGGGCTTTTTTTATTTTAGGCTTATGATTTTTTGGGTTTTTGGGCAAAAAAATGGTACCATACGGTACCATAATCCTCGAAAAATGGTACCGTATGGTACCATAATCCAATATTAAAATTTTTCCACCCGCTTTTTTTCAAAAAAGCGGGTGGGGTGTGGAGCAAAGCCCTTCGGCCTAATCACCCCTGCCCGGGCGGTGTAATATTATCAAAATGCGAGCCCTCTCTTTTTTTGCCACGCCTTATTACCAGCACTACAATAAGCACGATTATACCCACTACAAATGCGAGGACAAACACTATCGCAACGATTCCTATAATCATGAAGGTTCTCAAGCTGGCTTCGCCTTCGGTAGAATCGCTGTACCATTCGTAGATGAAGGTGCTGCCCAGCCTGTCTAGTATTATCGAGTCGTCTACAATGCGGATGTTCAAATCTTCGCCGTCTACAATAAGCCGGTTGTCCACAACCATCCAGTTGCCAGGTATGCGCAAGCCCGGCATGCCGCTAATCATCACGCCGTCTTCCCGGAAGACTATCGTGTAATTGCCCGGAGACACCCACCGCCATGTGCCTATTAGATGCTGCTCTAGGGAAAATTGCGGGTCGTTGCGCCATTCGGTTGCGTTGGCAGCAGGCGTTAAGCTTGCCAGCAAAATGATGGCTATAAAGCCAGCCAAAATTAATTTTTTCATGCTTGCATCCCCTTAAATTTAACTACACACCGGCGCGGAGGTTATTTATTGTGCGCTTCTCTATTGAAAACTCGCTAAACTCGCGCATGCCGCCATCACCTGTTGGGCATTGGGCCTCTATTCCTACCTTTACAGTTGCGGCTGTGTCTAGGTAAAATACCCGTACCATATCGTATTTTTGGCCGTCTAGCGAGTAGTGGATTGCGTAGTTGTTGCCCACCCTAGCCACTTGCAGCCATAGGCTATCTGAGGCAATGTTGCAGCCATTTGCGTCGTCAGACAGGGTGTTTGTTACCACGCTAACCACGGCTGTGGTGTTGAAATCCGACATTTCGTAGGCGGCTTTTATCCATATATTCTCGTTTTGGATTACCATAAGACAGCATGCGTCAAAGGTAGATTTGAAGTTTGGCTTCACTTTAACTCGCGCCACAAAATCCCCCTCAATATCTGTGTAAAAGAACGGCGCATTGCCCATTGGGGGCTTAAATTTGCCGCCTTCTGGCACAGGGCTGTTGAAATAATCTGTAATTGCTGGGGCGTCTATTGTAATCTTATCCCCTTCAATTTTGTGGCGGCTTTGGTTTAGCCATTTAAAGTTCTCAAAGTTCATGGGAACATCTCCTTTTTCAAGTCATTCTCTGCTTTTTACCTCAAGCCCTTTTCGGGCAAAAAATCCTGCCACCCATGTATCCCAGGCTTGATCAAGGGTTTTTTCTAGCTGAAACTCCCTTTGCGCCGTGGCAGTGGTGAAAGTTACGCCATCGTTCTCGTAAACCAGATTCAAAAACAGCGCCGCCGCATTGCCATGCACCACGCTTGTTTTCTCCCCCGGGAACGACAGCACCACCTTTACATACCGCGGCTTTCCCCCTGCCTTTACTATGGTATGCACCAGCGGGCGTAGCTCGCCCCATGGGATGTAGCCGCCTTCGGCGTTGTTCTCTATGCTAATGCGCGATTTGCCCACCACTTCTACGCTGCGGGTTTCAAATTTGTCAAATAAATCTTCACGCAGCAGGCTTGCCATAAACGGCTTAACTGCGGCGGTGTCTAGCTCCATTGCTAACATGTCCGGCCTCTTTCTTTCGCATGAAATAACTGATTAACCATCTGTTTGCATATGCCATTTCATATGTATGCACATTTTTGCACAAGCCTCATAATATAAAACTAGAAGCGTGTACAACCCACGCTTTTGGAAACAAAAACTATAGGAGGTAATACCATGGTAGAACATGTAAAATGCTTGGTAGACAGTATGATAAGGCACATTGGCCAAACAGTTACCATTTTCACAACATCTGGCGGCCTTAGCGGCAACGGCTTCACTGGCGTACTGCTGTCCGTAGATTGCAACTGCGTTCGCCTGCTTGCAGACATTGGCGCACCCCCGGCCTGCCCAGTAGGCAGCGCCTGCACAGATGTAATGACCCCAATGGGCATAGAAAACGACGAAGGCTTCTTCTGGGGCAACCCCCTAGGTGCAGTATGCGTGATCCCAACCTGCGCTATTGCTGTGTTCACTCATTCGGCTATTTAGGTTAGGCCACGGGGGCTTTGCCCCCACACCCACTTTTTGAAAAAGCGGGGCAAAAACTTTAACATTGGGGCTAGGAAAAGCGGTAGCTGAACACTGTCCCCCTTCCGATACCCACAATGTTAAAGTTTTTTGCCAAGCTTTTTTTCAAAAAAGCGGAAGCCTCTGGCGGTTTTGCTTTTATTCCCCGGTGCCGTAGAAATACTTATCTTGTTCTGGTGTTAATTCGTCTAAGCCTAGGTTCATGGCTTTAGCTTTCATTAGGGCTATTTCCCGGTCTACTTCTGTGGGGATGTAGTGTAGGGATGGGGTTAGGTTGTTGGCGTTGTCTAAGATGTATTTTGCGCCTAGGGCTTGCAGGGCAAAAGACATGTCCATAATGTCTGCGGGGTGGCCATTGCCTGCTACTATGTTAACCAGTTTGCCATCGGCTAACAGGTTTAGTATGCGGCCATCTTTCATATGGTAGCCGTCTATAAAGGGGCGGCGGTTGTTTACTTGGGTGGCGGCGGCTTTTAGGGCGCTCACGTTAACTTCAACGTCGAAATGGCCTGCGTTTGCCAGGAAGGCATTGTGCTTCATCACCTCGAAGTGGCGGGTAGTAATTACATCGCTGCAACCGGTAACGGTTACAAAGAATTCGCCAATGCGGGCGGCGTCGTCCATTTTCATCACCCGGAAGCCGTCCATTACTGCTTCCATGGCGCGCCATGGGTTTATTTCTGTAACTATAACGCGCGCGCCAAGGCCTTTTGCGCGCATGGCAACGCCCTTGCCGCAAAAGCCGTAACCCGCAACAACTACATCGCGGCCGGTTAGCATAACATTGGTGGTGTACATGATAGAATCCCATACAGATTGCCCCGTGCCATGCACATTGTCGAAAAGATGCTTGCTATCTGCATCATTAACGGCCATCATTGGGAACTTTAGGCTGCCTTCTTTTTTGCGGGCTTTAAGGCGGGTTATACCTGTGGTGGTTTCTTCGCAGCCACCCAGCAGATTTTCTGCATAGGCCGCGCATTCGCCATGTAGCAGGCTAACGAAGTCTCCGCCGTCGTCTATTATTATATGAGGCTTAAATTCTAGGGTTTTTTTCAGGTGATCCCAGTATTCTTCTTCTGTTGCGCCATGCCATGCGTATACCTTGTAACCCTGGGACGCAAGCCCAGCACAAATATCATCTTTTGTGGACAGGCTGTTGGATCCGGTAACGGCTACATCTGCGCCGCCAGCCGCAAGAACTTGCACAAGGTACGCGGTTTTAGCCTCTAGGTGAATACATACAGAAATACGCTTGCCTTTAAACGGCTGTTCCTTCCTAAACCGTTCTTCAATTTGCCTCAAAACGGGCATATACTCTTTAACCCATTCAATCTTTTGAACCCCAGCCGCCGCCAAGGACGAGTCACGAATAATACTCATCTGCTTACCTCCTAAAATTTTGTCACCCCTACAATACAACAAAAACCCAAACTTTACAAACCCCCTCGCCGGGGAGGCGATTCCGTGGGAGTTTTTGCGTGGGTTTTGTGTACGTCTCGCGGCCGGGTTATGATGCTGTAGTGAAATAAATGAGAAACAGTCTCGCCCGAGCGGCAGCTGAAACGCCGCGATAAGACGTTTCACGCGTTTTTGCCGCGACAGGCGAGACCGTTTTCGAATTGTTTCACTATATCCTCGGATTAGAGCTACGAATAATGAAGCGATTTTATAACCGCTCCACCTAAAAACATTCGCATAGAACTTGTAAATTTCCCGTAAGCCTTCGTCGCTGAAAACCTTGCATACCTCTAGTGCGCGGCGGTTTTCAGCTTCTCGCCTTGCGAAAATTTCCTGCGCTCTATGCCAATGTTTTTAGGTGAAGCAGCTATAATTGAGCTTAATATAAAAATCCAGTTGGTCGGAAAATCCGACCAACTGGATTTTACGCGTGATGCTCGCATGAAAAATTTTGTAGTTATTGTGACAAAATTGCTTTAAGCTGTGTTATAAGAGTGTTGGCCGGCAAAAATAGTTGGGAAGGGGATGAACGCATGGATTTAGACAACGCCATACAGCTATACGGCAAAAAACTGCTGCGTTATGCTGCATCTATACTGGGCAACCACGCAGATGCAGAAGATGCCATCCAAGATGTGTTTATCGCCGCGTATAATGGCCAGGCAAGTTTTGATGGGCAAAACCTGGGCGCATGGTTGTACAAAATCACATTTAACATATGCATGAATTACCGCAGGAGGCGCAAATTATTTTTCTTTGCGGATATCAGCGAAGAACCTGTAGCCCTCCCGCATGATGAACTGCAAATGCCAGAAATAATGCAGGCGCTTTCCCCACTAAAGCCGCAGGAACGCGCAGTATTGTACATGCGAACAATCGAGGGCTACAGCTACGCACAGCTGGCGCAAATTATGGGCAAGCGAGAAGGGGCAGTACGCATGATGTACATGCGGGCGAAACAAAAAGCCGCCGTGCTGCTGCAAAAATTTTCTGAACAGGAGGGCGTGAAATGAATTTTGACAAAGACGAACGGCGCATACAGGATGCGTTTTCCCAAGTGGAGGTAGATGACACATATTTGGCGGCAAAGGTAAAGGCCCGCATGAAAGCCAGCGAGGCTACCACGCCGCGTTTAAAATGGAAGCTTGCGGCTGCCACATTTGTGCTGCTGGCGCTGACTATGGGTACAGTGTACGCCGCAACGGGGCTTGGGGTGTTCGACAGGTTTATATCCGGACGCGACCTAGACTTTGCCGAAATAGTGCAGCCCATGTTGGTTTACGCAGAAGACCAGGGCATTCGCATTGAGGTTATTGCGGCAGGGCAATTTGGGTATGATGCGGTTATCTACCTTGCAATGCGAGATGTTAGCGGGCAGAATAGGCTCACGCCTGGCTCGTGGAAAACGGGCATGGGTGGGCCTGGCAGCACGCTTGTGTCTGGGCTTGGCCTCGATGAAGAAACAAATACCGTTTACAAAGAAATGATTATCAGCCGGCGGCAGCAAGGGGTTATTTTGCTGGATTATAACCATGTAATACTGTCTGACGGTGTGTTTCTTGTAGAGCCCTTTCCCATCCAGCCCGGCGAAATCCCAGAGGCAGAACTGGTGTATTACCTCACTCATGGCGACATCAAGATTTTAATGCCGCAGCCGGCCGGGGCTTTCCCTCCGCTGCCGGATGGGCTGTACGGCTCGCCCCAGTGGATCTCTAATGTTGGCATTGTTGATGGGCATTTGCATGTGCAGTTTGCCGGGAGGGTAGGCAGGGGCACCGCCACTGCGCGGCTTATCGCGCCGTGTGGAGAATATGTTTCCAGCGGCGTGGTAACTAGTGAATTAAGGCCGGGCGCAGACTTTGGCAACTTTGGCGCGTATTCGTTTACAGAGACAATTTTCCCCATAGACATGGCCAATGCAGAGGATTACAAGCTGATGCTACGGGTGTACTACCGGGAGAGCCTTCGTGGGCGCTGGGTGCTGGAAGTTGACGCAGCCAGCGCCCAAAGTGAAATATTTACCTGGGAAGGAGAAGTTAAATCTGGCGAGTTTACTATAAACAAGCTGACGGTTAGCCCGCTGTTTGTCCGTTTTTCTGGTGCGTTTTCTGGCGAATTTGACAGCCACGACTTTGCCTACCACAGGCCTAATGTCGTGCTAGAAACCGCAGGCGGGGAAATACCGCTAGTTGGTTTTGCTGCGTCTTTTGGTGCGCCTCGCTTCGAGTTAACATACCGTACCCGCACTCATTTGGATGTGGATGCGATTACGGCGGTTGTGGTTGATGGGGTGCGGATTCCGGTGGGTTAATGCAAATGCGAAACTCGGTATAGTGAAATAAATGAGAAACGGTCTCGCCAGAGCGGCGCCTGAAACGCAGAAACAAGGCGTTTCAGGCGTTTTTGCCGCGACAGGCGAGACCTATTTCGAATTATTTCACTATAAGTTTCAAGAAAATTGGAAAAGCCGTTAATTTTTTTGATTCACAAATAATAAAACCACCGAATTTTCGGGGTTTTTTCGTTTTGCAGGCATGTAAATGGCATCATTTTGCCTAAAATGTGGTACCATTTTCGGAAAAAATATCATGACGCATTTGCAAAAATTAGCACATACAAGTTCCAATTGGCTTGCAACATTTGGCATTAGACTTCTTCCGAAATTCCCGTAGGGGGTTTCGGAAAAGTTACATTTTCAATTTTTTACTTCTTCTGAAATTGCGTTTTTTGCAATTTCAGAAGAACTCTATTATAAAAAAACAGCCCCCCAATATGTAAGGGGCTGCCTTGGCAAGGGCAGTGCGACAGCCTAAAGCCGCATATTCTCATCCTTTTTCAGCCAATGCCGTATCCCCTTCCCGGCAAAGGGTTCATCTTTAAACCGTGGGATGATATGCATATGGGCATAGACCACATGCTGCCCGCCAGCCTCACCTATATTCCAGCCCACATTATAGCCATCCGGGCTGAGCTGTTCATCTAAGTACAACTTGACGGCATCCATCAGCCGCTTAGTATCTTGCCATTCCTGCTCTGTTAAATCAAACGGCGAGGCCACGCGGGATTTTGGGATTACAACATACGAGCCTATCAGGGTTTTGCTAAAAATATTTCCGTCCTTGTCCGTTGATGGCACACCTATGGCTGTTTCATTCTCAAATGTTTTCAAGGGTTAGCTCCTCCTGGTCGTTTTTGTTAAGCAGCTCGTTTAGCCCGCTTACGCCGTAGAACAGCAAAAACTCTTCAGTAGTGCCAAATAGGATGGGGCGGCCTGGTGCATCTAGGCGGCCTTTTTCTTCTATCAAATTGTATTCTAGCAGGCGGCTTACAGCAGAATCTGTGTTTACGCCGCGGATTTCTTCAATCACGCCGCGGGTCACGGGTTGCTTAAACACAACTATGGCCAGGGCCTCTAGCTGTGCCGGGGACAGGGCGCGGCGCGGCCTTTTTTGTAGCAAGCGTTGCACTGGGGGGAAGTAGTCTGGGTTGGTGCAAAGGCGGTAGGCATCCTCCATTTGTTGTAGCTGAATGCCTGCGTTTTCCCGGGCGTAAGTTTCTGCCATATGGGCCAGCAAGCCGCGGGTGAGAGGGATGTCGCAGTCTAGGGCTTCTGCCAGTTTTTCCAGCGGTACGCTGTCTGGGCTGGCAAAAAGCATGGCCTCTAATATTTTTTCACGTTCGTTGGTTAAGCCTGGCATGGTGTCACCTCTACATCGCCGAAATTTTTTGGCTGGCTGGCATGTATCATGCCGCGGCGTACCATCTCTAAAATAGCTAGGAATGTTGCCACCATTTCGCCACGGCTACGACAATCTTCAAAAAGCCAACGCATACTAAGCCTGCCCCGGCTTTTTAGAATATTGCCTATAAATGCCACCTTCTCTGTAACAGAGAATTTCTCCCGGGGCATTTTGCCATAGCCAGAGCGGATGATATCCCGGCGGTTGGCCTTGCGCGCCAGCATTTCCTGAAAAAGCTCGCTTAATATATCTATGGTCACATGGTTCATATCCGGCCGGGCAGAGGCTAGGTTTTTCATCTCTGCCAGTAGCAGCTTGTCTCCTGGGCCGGTAAGCCTTTCGCCTATGGTTTCTAGGCCTTGTAGCTGGCTAGCCAGCTCTTGGGCCTGGCTGTAGGCCAGCAATTTTTCCACCAGGGCTTCCCTGGGGTCGCCTTCTTCTTCGCCCTCGATTTTCGGCCGAGGAAGCAACATGCGGGATTTAATTTCTATCAAGGTGGCCGCCATTACCAAAAATTCGCTTAAATTGTCCATATCTGGCGGCAGGTTTGCTATTTCTTCAAGATATTGGGAGGTAAGCTGGCTTATGGGCAGGTCAAATATATCTATTTCATTCTTGCGGATAAGCTTTAGCAGCAGGTCAAGGGGGCCCTCATAGGCGGTTAGTTTAACTTCCATTTGCAACCTACAGTATAATCAGCGTAGCAATAAAGGCCAAAATTGGGTTTATCACCCGGGATATAAGCCCAAACACCAGCGCGAATATAAATATTATTTGCAACATTTTTTCATTATGGTTGATTTTTACTACGGCCTCTGGGCTTACAAAAAGCTTTAGCAGGGCATTAGCCCCAAAGGGAAACACAGGGATGATGGTATTTATAATAGCAACGGAAATATTGGCATATGCAAAGTGGCGAACAATCAACCTTATAACCGACATATTTTCCTGCGCCGGGATATACTGCCACAAAAACAGCGTAATCACCCCAATAAACAGGCTAACCACAATGGGCATGGTATAGGTGAGTATCATGCCGCTTCTACGGTTTCTATAATGATAATTGGACAGGGGCGTAGGCCTTGCCCAGCCTACATTAAACAAGAGCATTAAAACAAAACCGATAGGCTCGAAGAATTTTATCGGGTTCCATGTGAGAAAGCCTTTGTTGTATGGCTGTGTGTCACCCAATGCGGCAGAAACCCGCACCCGCACCATTTCATGGATAATAGGTGCGGCAAACGCCCCAAGCAGTGAAAACAGCAGCATATTTAGCGTAGGAAATTGCATGTTTAGCTCCTTACTTCTGCATCATGTTTGGTTTTTAAGTTTTGCAGGATTGCGGCCATGGGTTTTTCCACATCTTCTACGGTTAGGGTGCGCTCTGGGGTGCGGAAGCTTAGGGAATAGGCCATGGATTTAAAGCCCGCTCCCACTTGCTCGCCCTGGTACACATCAAAGAGCTTAACCTCGGATAGGATTTGTCCGCCTTTTTCGCGGATGGCAGCCTCTAGCTGTGCCGCGGTAACTTCGGCCTTCACCTTCAGGGCCAGGTCACGCTCTAACGCCGGGTAAATAGGCGGTAGGGTGAACTTAAAGCTGTAGGCGTCGGCAATTTCGTGCAGGGCGGCTACATCTAGTATGGCCACGTAGGTTCTGGTGGAAAGGCCGTAGTTTTTGGCCACTTGCGGGTGGATTTCACCCATGTAGCCAAGTATGGTTTCGGCTGGATCCCGCGGGTTTGGCGAGGTTTTCATGGCAATTTTTGCGCTGCGGCCTGGGTGCAGGTATGGAGGTGCCCCTGCCTGGGTTAGGGTTGGCTGCTTGTTTGTGATGGTGGCTACTAGCGATTCTACGCTACCTTTTACGGTGAAGAAGTCCGTTTCCTTGCCGTAAGTCACCATGGTGAGGCGTGGCAGCTCTTGGGCTACGGTTTCATCGCCCTTCATATAAATATTCGCCAGTTCGAACAGTTGTACATTGGCGTTATTTTTGCTTTGGTTGCGGGAGATGCTTTCCATCAGGCCGCCAAGGGGGGTGGTACGCATGGTACTAAAGTCCTCCCCAAGGGGGTTTTTTAGGATTATAGTCTTGCTGCGCAGGCAGCTATCTTGCGGGATTAGCAACTTATCTGCCACCTTGGGGGATTCAAATGGATAGGTTAATGCCTCGTTGTAACCCATGGCGGTTAGCTTGCGCTTGAAGCCGTCTTCACGGCGGCGACACGGCGATTTGCCTGCATCGCTGGGACGGCCATCTATATGGATTAGCGGGGTGGCGGTGTTTAGGGTGTGGCTGTAGTTGGTGGGGATATTATTTAGGCCGTACATGCGGCCTATTTCTTCGGCTAGATCTGCCGCGCCAGCCATGTCTGCCCGGTAGGTAGGGATGGTTGCGCGGCCGGTGGTGGGGTTGTCTATGGTGGTTTCTATGTCGAGGGCAGTTAGGAATTGTTGCATCATTTGTGGGGTGATATCCGGCGCGCCAAGGTAGGCGGTTATTTCTTGCGGGTTGAATGTGATTTCGCGGGTTTTGCGTGGGGCGGGGTATACATCCACCATGCCGGGGATTACATCGCCGCAGGCAAGCAGCTCTACAAGCTCCATGGCGCGGTTAACGCTGGCTAGGGCTTGCTGTGGATCTTGCCCTTTTTCGTAGCGAGCAGAGGCATCTGTACGCAGGCCAAGGGCGCGGGATGTTTGGCGAATGTTGGAAGAATCAAAATTGGCAGACTCGAATAAAATCATGGCGGTGTTATCGCGTATCATGGAGTTTTCGCCACCCATTACACCTGCTATGCCCACAGGTTTTTCGTGGTCTGCAATAAGCAAGGTGCTAGTGGTTAGCTTGCGCTGGTTGCCGTCTAGTGTGGTGAAGGTCTCGCCTTCTGCGGCGGTGCGTACTACTATGCCATGCTTGCCATCTTTTTTGGCCACGGTACTTATGTCGAAGGCGTGAAGGGGCTGGCCGTATTCCAGCATTACATAGTTGGTGATGTCTACTATATTGTTTATAGGGCGCACTCCTGCGGTAGAAAGCCTACGACGAAGCCATTGGGGCGAGGGGGCGATTTTCACATTTTCTACCACCCGGGCAATGTAGCGGGGGCAACGGGCAGTGTCTTGAATTTCTACTGTAACATGGTCGCTAGCCTGGCCGCGGCCTGTTTCTTTTAGGCTTATTGCCGGTGACGTGAAGCGGTTGCCATATGCGGCGGCGGCTTCACGGGCCATGCCCATTACGCTGTTGGTGTCTGGGCGGTTGGCCAGGATATCGAAATCTGCCACTTCTTCTAATAGCTGCATAATTGGCCGGGCGTCTGCGCCTAGGGGCTGGGCTGTTGGGAAAACATATATGCCGTTTTCTGGGGCTTCTGGGTAATCTGCCTTGGTATAGCCTAGCTCTTCCACAGAGCATAACATGCCGTTTGAATCTAACCCGCGCATTTTAGAGGGCTTGATTTTTAAGCCGCCCACCAAAGTTGCGCCATTGATGGCCACTGGGATGTAATCCCCAACCTTGAGGTTGTCTGCCCCGGTGACTATTTGTAGGGTTTCGCTTCCTATATCTGTTTGGGTTACCCATAGCTTGTCTGCATCTGGGTGGCGCTCTAGGGAGGCGATTTTGCCCACTATTACGTTGGTAATCTCTTCGCCAAGTTTTTCTACGCCTTCTACGGCGTTGCCTGTGTTGGTGAGTTTTTCTATAAGCTCATCTGTTGCGGCGGTTATATTTGCGGCCTCTTTTAGCCAGGATAGTGGAATGTTCATATCTAAATCTCCATTTCAAAGTTTTTTCTAAAACTTTTTCAAAACGAACCCGCAAGAAGGCGGGCGGTACAAAGCACCGGGTTCGCGAAGCGAATCTTCTGAAAAGTATTTGAAATTGTGGTCGGCTGGCCCAAGCATCCCGGACGAAGCCTCTTACGGTTTTAAAACTGCTTCAAAAACTGTACATCATTCTCGAAATAGGGCTTTAGCGTTGGGATTCCGTATAGGGCGGAGGTCATACGCGTTACACCCAGGCCGAAAGCGTAGCCGCTGTATTCGCTTGGGTCTATGCCGCTTTTGCGCAGCACTTCTGGGTGGACCATTCCGCAGCCCCATAGTTCTACCCAGCCGCTGCCTTTGCATACGCTGCAATCGTCTTTGGGGGGTAGTAGCTTGCCAGGTTTGGAGGTTACGCAGGCGTAGCAGGATATGTCAACTTCTGCGCTTGGTTCTGTAAAGGGGAAATGGCTTGGGCGCAAGCGAACTTTGGCTTCTTGGCCAAATACATAGCGCACGATGGTGTCTAACATGCCGCGCAGGTCTGCAAATGTGATGCCGCGGTCTATCACTAGGCCTTCCATCTGGTGGAATACTGGTGTGTGTGTGGCGTCAATTTCATCCCGGCGGGAAACCATGCCCGGTACAATCACGCGGATGGGCGGCTTTTGGCGCTCCATGGTGCGTACTTGCATGGGCGAGGTGTGGGTGCGTAGCACATGGGTTTCGTCGATGTAAAAGGTGTCGCCTTCGTCCCGGGAAGGGTGATTGTGTGGGGTGTTTAAGGCATCGAAATTATGGTATACGGTTTCTATCAAGCTGCCCTCAACTATATCAAAACCTAGGCTGATAAACAGCTCTTCTAACCGCCACATAAACTGCGTGACTGGGTGCAAGCTGCCCGCTGGGCTGGTTTTGCCCGGTAGGGTTACATCTATTGTTTCGGTTATTAGGGATTCTGCCAGGGCGCTGGCCTCTAGGGCTGCTTTTTTGTTTTCTATCTCTGAGAGGATTTGGTCGCGGATTTCGTTTACCTTTTTGCCAAGCTCCTTGCGCTCTTCTGGCGGCAGGCTGCCTACGGCTTTTAGCAGCCGGGTTAGTTCGCCTTTGCGGCCTAGGGTTTGCACGCGAAAATTTGCTAGTTCGGCTAGGATTTTAATTGAGTCTAGGCTGCTGCTTATTTTTTGCTGAATTGCTGTTAGTTTATCTAGCATGTTTTTAATCCTTTCTGTGACATGATTGTAAGATTATATCATAAAGAGAGTGAAGATTTCATCTTTAATTTGACTTCTTTAGAAATCACGTTTTTTATGATTTCGAAAGAACTGTATAAAACCGTGGGCGTCCACAAGGCTATATTTGCAAAACCAGTTGGTCGCAAATTGCGACCAACTGGTTTTGGTTTGTGTGCGAGTGGGGGGCAGTTTAATTGTTTAACAAATAACTATACTCCGCTATCCGCCCTAAAATCCGCTCGCCGTCTGTGCCGGTGGCTATGGTGGGGGTGAAGTCATTCCTGCCACGCACAGATGATACAAACACCGGGATGATATAAGTATCATCATAGGGCCGCAGCTGCCCGTCTTGGAAGCTAAATGTCTGCTGGAAGATAAAGCTATCTTGGCATGGAGGGTTGGCATTGCCGCCAAAGCTAAAATTGGCCAGCGAGTACACGATATGCCGCCCCATGTACTGTTCTATGCCCTGTATCACATGCGGGTGCGCCCCCAGCACCAAATCTACCCCCTGGCGGATGGCGAAGCGGCCGATATTGCGCTGGTATTGTTCTGGGTGGTTATTCCGCTCTACCCCCCAGTGGAAATATGCGATTATCAGCTGGGCGCCGCTGTTTTGCAAGTAGTCTATAGACGCTTGGATGCGGTTGCGGTTATTGGCAGAATCATCCCACACCCGGTAGCCAAACATACCAACCAAAATACCGTTTATCTCCATGATTGTATTAAACTCGTTGCCAAAATAGCGTATGCCTTCTGCGGTAAGGGCGGCGCGAGTGTCGTTATAACCCCGGTCGAAAAAGTCTATGGTATGGTTGTTGGCTATGGTAACAACATCCACATACGAAGAGGATAAAATCCGCGCAAAATGCGGCGGCCCACGGAACACAAATTGTTTATCCATATGGTAGGTGGCATAGGTGAGCGTGCCTTCCAGGTTAACAATAGACAGGTCACTATCCCGGAAAACATGGGCAATATTGCGGAAAAAATGGCTATGGTCGTTGCCGCTGTTGGCAAACTCCCGCATGAAAGCGTGATACCCAGCCCAGCGGGAATCACCCCCAAGGGTGACATCACCCGCCGCAGATAATGTTAGGGTGACTATATCTGGGGTCGGGGGCTCATGGGGGGAAGGGCTTGGGCTGGGCGTAGGGGTGGCCTCTATTTGGGTAGGCTGGTAATACTCTATGGCTGTAGCTTCGGCAATGCTTGGGTAATCGTTGCCGGTATACACAAAAAGGCTACCGCTTGGGTTGTAATCCGCAGGCGGCGTGGGTGATATGTAATCTTGTTCTGCAGCAAAAACAGGCCGCTCCGGTACCCGCTGAAACAGCGCTAGCAACTGGCTATCGCCATCGCCAAACCGTGCCTCCACAACAAAAACCGCCCCACCCAAAACTGCCAGGAACGCAAACATAAGAAAAATCGCCATTGGCCAGGATGATTTCATGTGTTCCTCCTATTGGTTTTATTGCCTTCGCGGCTTTTTTTTGGAGAATGATTGCATAGATTTTTCATGTCCGATATTTTCGTAGAAAGGTACAGCTTCTGGCTGCGCGCCAAAGAATAAAGATGTTGGCGATGTTTCAAACGCAAGGGCCATCAACTTTTCCCCCACTCCCTGCCTTCGATATTCAGGCAAAACAAGAATCTCTGTAATCGTGCCAAAAAAATATCCGTCAGTTAGCACCCTAACACAACCAACCAATTTGTCTCCGTCCCAGGCGGTGGTGTTGATAGTTTTGGCTAAAGTTTCCTTTGTATATTGTGAGTGGTAATTCCCAGGCCACACCTGCATTGCCATATCTATAAAACCAGCTGTATCAAGATGTTTATCATGAGTTTTATAACTAATAGCTACCATCACTTCCTCCGCCCTAGCCCATATCAATAAACGCCATACGGGCAAGGATAAACTTCTCCACCCAGGTAAACTGCGCCGGGGTTGGGCTTGTAATATAGTAGCTGCGCGTCCGTTCGCAATCTTCTACGCAAGTGGTATGGATATCGCAAGGATGGATGTTGGCCTGGTAATTAGCAAATTCATCCCGCAAGTCCTGTGGTATCGCCTGCAAATACAATTCCATGTTGCCAATACCATGGGCATCCCCCACGGTGCAAACACGTAGCCTAAGCCTATTGCCGCTTATAAAGTTAATATACAGCACCCGCTGGCTCTTGTAATTGCATTTAAACGAGGTCTTGTGATACCACAGGGGTTTCAACTTTAACCCCTGCAGAAATTCTAACAGGTTTAGCATACCCTGCTTCTGCTTCGGGTCTGGCAGAAGCCGCTGGCAGCATTCTTGGATGCTTGGCTTGTTCATGCGCACCTCATTTCGCATAAAAGACGCGCCCCTGCACACCACTATGCGGGATGCGCAGGGGCGCATCCCCTACATATTATTCTTCGGTGGCTTCGGTTGTTTCTGCTACTTCTGCCATTTCTGCTTCTTCGCCTTCGTGGTCGTTGTCTAGTATTTTGGCTAGGCCCACTACGGTTACATCTTTGTCCATGTTTATCAGCTTCACGCCCCTGGCAAAGCGGCCTTTCACTGATATATCTACCACCCGGATGCGTATTACCACGCCTTCAGAGTTGATTAGCATAAGGCCGTCGTTGTCTGTTACTGCGGCTATGCCAATTACATTGCCGGTTTTGTCGTTGGGCTTATAGGCTATCACGCCTTTGCCGGCGCGGTTTTGGTCACGGAAGTCTTCTAGTGGGGTGCATTTGCCGTAGCCGTTGGTGGATACTAGCAATACTTGCTCGTCTGCCAGGGTTGCGCCCACTATTTCGTCGCCTGGGTTTAGCCTCATGCCGGTAACGCCTTTAGAGCCACGGCCAGTTTTGCGCACTTGGGCTTCGCTAAAGCGGATGCCGCGGCCGTTCATGGTGGCCAGGAAAAGTTCGCGATTGCCGTCAGAGCGCATTACGGCTATTAGGCTATCGTCTTCGCGGAATGTGATGGCAATAAGGCCAGATTTGTTTATCCTGGAGAATGCGCTAAGGTCTGTTCGCATGACTGTGCCCTGCTTGGTGGCAAAAATCAATTGGCCATCCCAATCCCCTTTGGCCACTGGGAACATGGCCGCCACAGTTTCACCGGCGGGTAGGTTAAGTAGGTTAACCAGGGGCATACCCTTGGCCTGCCGCCCGGCTTCTGGGATTTCAAAAGCACGCAGGCTATGGGCCCGGCCGCGGGTGGTAAAGAATAGGATATGGTCATGGGTGTTGGCCACGAAGAGATCTTTCACCACATCTTCTTCGCGAGTTTGCATGCCTATTACACCTTTGCCGCCGCGGGCTTGGCTGCGGTAAGTGTCTAGCGGCAGGCGTTTTATATAACCCAGGTGGCTGATGGTGATTACGTTTTGAGCTTCCTCTATTAGGTCTTCCATGTTTATTTCGCCTGGGTCGTGTAGGATTGCGCTGCGGCGGGCGTCGCCATACTTGTCTTTTATGGCGGTTAGTTCTTCGGTTAGCACTTGTAATAGGTAACCCATCTCGCTAAGGATTTTATTTAGCTCGGCTATTAGAAGCTGCAGTTCTGCATATTCTTTTTCCAGGCGCTGCTTTTCTAGGCCGGTTAGGGCGCGAAGGCGCATATCTACTATGGCCTGAGCTTGCAAGTCTGTAAATTCGAAGCGTTCTATCAGGCGGGCTTTGGCGTGGTTACCGTCGTCGCTGCTGCGGATTAGGGCTATAATTTCATCTATATGGTCCTGGGCTTTTAGCAGGCCTTCTAGTATATGGGCACGGCGTTCTGCCTTGGCTAGGTCAAACTGGGTGCGCCTGGTGATTACTTCCTGCTGGTGGGCTATATAATGGTCTATTACTTCCGAAAGGTTGAGGATTTTCGGCTCGTTGTTAACCAGAGCCAGCATGATAATGCCGTAGCTTTCTTGCAGGGAAGATAGCTTGAAAAGCTGATTAAGCACCACGTTGGCGTTGGCGTCTTTGCGAAGCTCTATTATAATGCGCACGCCATTGCGGTTGGATTCGTCCCGGATATCTGTTATGCCATCGATTTTCTTGTCTTTTACTAGGTCGGCCATTTTCTTTACCAGGTTGGCCTTGTTTACTTGGTAAGGGATGGCGGTAACGCGGATTTGCTCACGGTTGGCCATGCCTGGGATTGGCTCTATGGTAGTTTCTGCCCGTAGCACCACTTTGCCCCGGCCTGTACGGTAGGCTTCCCGGATATTGTGGGTGCCAAGGATTGCGCCGCCTGTGGGGTAATCTGGTGCTTTTACTATGTCTATCAGGTCTTCTAATGGGGTTTCTATACCTTCACGCATATGGCCTATGCGATGTAGCACCGCAGTTATAACATCGGTTAGGTTGTGGGGCGGTATATTGGTGCTCATGCCCACAGCAATACCGCTAGAGCCGTTTACCAACAGGTTTGGGAAGCGGGCTGGCAGCACAGATGGCTCTGTGAATTCGCCATCATAGTTTGGTGCAAAGTCCACAGTTTCTTTCTCGATATCTGTAAGCATGTCCATGCTAAGGCGGGAAAGCCGCGCCTCTGTGTAACGCATGGCGGCTGCGCCGTCGCCGTCCATAGAACCAAAGTTACCATGGCCCTCTACCAAGGTGTATCGCACAGAAAAATCCTGCGCCATACGCACCATGGCATCGTAAATAGAGCTATCGCCATGGGGGTGGTACTTACCCATGGTATCGCCCACGATACGTGCAGATTTTTTAAACGCTTTTGTAGGGTCTAGGTTAAGCTCGCTCATGGCGTACAATATGCGCCGGTGTACAGGCTTTAAGCCATCCCGCACATCTGGCAGCGCCCGCGCCACTATTACACTCATGGCGTACTCAAGATACGAGCCGTGCATTTCCTTTACTATATCTATCGGTTTTATCCGCTGGTTCTGGTCAAATTCGCTCATTTGATGCGTCTCCTTAGAAAATATGCTTCTTGCGAAATCCCATTTTTGTGGTTTCGGAAGAACTCTAATGTCTTTCTCCGTATGATTATAACAGAAGAAACTTGTTGCGGGAAGCCTTTTATTTGAACAAAACCGTCAAAGATGTCACCTCTGGCACTTTCAAAAACTTTAATTTTGGGGCGGGCGTGGTACCATACGGTACCATAATTTCGGCAAAATGGTACCGTATGGTACCATTTTTCAGGTAAAAAACACATGTTTTGCTGCTTCAAGAACAGAAAAACCCGCTAATCAAGCCATTTTTTAAAAAACAAAATCTCAAAAATAAAAAGTTAAGTTTTCCCATAACTGTAACCCAAAAAAATTGGGAAGCAGGTCGTGCCCGGTTCACGAAGTTAGCCTTATAAAAAGTGGCGGCGGTGTAGCTGGCAAAACCTTAGGCGGTCTTGTCTTTTACCCACATTTTTGCTATTATACCGACATATTCTTAGGAGGAATCAAATGGCAGACCCGAAAAAACAAATGGCAATAACAAGGAATTTTTGCATAATCGCCCATATAGACCATGGGAAGTCTACCCTGGCGGATAGGCTTATAGAGATGGCCGGGGTGTTAACCCAGCGCGAAATGCAATCACAAGTGCTGGATAATATGGACCTAGAGCGCGAGCGCGGGATTACCATAAAGGCGCAATCTGTACGGCTGGTGTATATCGCGCCAGACGGGCAGGAGTATATTTTAAATTTGATAGACACCCCCGGGCATGTGGACTTCACTTATGAAGTGAGCCGTTCGCTGGCGGCCTGCGAGGGTGCGCTTTTAGTGGTGGACGCCGCCCAGGGCATAGAGGCGCAAACCCTGGCCAATGTTTACCTTGCCCTGGAGAACAACCTGGAAGTTGTGCCAGTTATAAACAAAATAGACCTGCCCGCAGCAGACCCAGACGCAACCAAAGCAGATATAGAGAATATCATCGGGCTAGATACCGAGGGCGCGCCACTTATTTCTGCCAAGGCTAAGCTTAATATAGAGCAGGTTTTCGATAGCATTGTTAAATCTATACCTGCCCCATCGGGTGACCCTGATGCGCCGCTAAAGGCGCTGATTTTCGACTCTCTTTATGACGCTTACAAGGGTGTAATCGTGTTTATCCGGGTGATAGACGGCACTTTAAAAAAAGGCACTAAGGTGCATTTTATGGCAACAAACAAGACCTTCGAGGTAGTGGAGGCCGGGTATTTTGGCCCGGGCAAGTTTATCCCTTCAGAAAATTTATTTGCTGGCGAGGTTGGTTATATCACCGCCAGCATTAAAAATGTAAGCGACACCAGCATAGGCGACACCGTAACCGACATAAACAACCCAACCCCAGAGCCGCTGCCGGGCTACAAGCGAGTTAACCCGATGGTGTACTGCGGCATATTCCCTCAAGACGGCGCAAAATACAACGACCTTCGGGAATCACTAGAAAAACTACAGCTAAACGACGCATCCCTACAATTTGAGCCAGAGACATCCATCGCGCTGGGCTTTGGCTTCCGCTGCGGTTTTCTAGGGCTTTTGCATCTGGAAATAATACAAGAGCGCCTAGAGCGGGAATACAACCTAGAGCTTATCACCACCGCCCCAAGCGTAATCTACAAAGTACACAAAACCGACGGCACAGTGCTAGACCTATCCAACCCAGCTGACCTGCCAAACCCATCCCATATAGAATACATGGAAGAACCAATAGTAAAGGCCGAAATCCTGCTGCCGTCAGAATTTATAGGCGCAGTAATGGAGCTATGCCAAGAACGCCGGGGCGTATACATTGGCATGGAATATTTGGACTCAAAACGCGCAACCCTAAGCTACGAGTTGCCCCTAAACGAAATAATATACGATTTCTTCGACACCCTAAAATCCCGCAGCCGTGGCTACGCATCCTTCGATTACGACCTAAAAGGCTACGAACGTTCTGAACTTGTAAAGCTAGACGTACTAGTCCACCACGAGCTTGTAGATGCCCTATCCTTCATAGTGTTTTCCAAAACAGCCCAAGAACGTGGCCGCAAAATAGTAGAAAAACTAAAAAAAGAAATACCACGCCACCAGTTTGAAATCCCAATCCAAGCCACCATAGGCAGCCGCGTAGTAGCCCGCGAAACCCTGGGCGCCCTGCGCAAAGACGTACTATCTAAATGCTACGGCGGCGACATAACCCGCAAAAAGAAACTCCTAGAAAAACAAAAAGAGGGCAAAAAACGTATGCGAAACATAGGCAACGTAGAAGTACCACAGCAAGCGTTTATGAATGTGTTGAAGCTGGATGACGCTTAGGGATTAAAACCATGGGTTTCGCCCACGCCAATTTTTTTGGGAAAGAAGAAAAAATTTGCAAAGCATAAACAATACCCTCCCAGGAGGCCAACATGCCCGGAATCTACACTCACATCCCGTTCTGCGTGAAGAAATGCTCCTATTGTGATTTCCTGTCCTTTCCCGTAGAGGGCAACCTGCAAGAGGATTACGCCGCCGCCCTTATGAACGAGATTAGCGCGGCTAGCTTTACCCAGGAAATTGACACGGTATACATCGGGGGAGGCACGCCCACAGCGCTGCCTCCCCATTTGCTATGTAAAATTTTAAACGCCCTGCAATCCCTCCCGCTGCAAAATGGCGCAGAAATTACCGTAGAGGCCAACCCAGGCACAGTAGACAAGGCTTACCTGCAAGCCTTAAAGGCTCAAGGTGTAAACCGCCTCAGCTTTGGGCTGCAAACCACTCACCCTCACCTGCTGCGCACTATAAGCCGCATCCATACCATGGATGATTTCGCCCAAAACTACCATGCCGCCCAGGTCGCCGGTTTCGACAATATCAATATAGACCTGATGTTCGCGCTGCCGGGGCAAACGATGGCAGAATGGGAGGCCACCGTGCAGGCTGTGATAGCCCTAGCCCCGGCGCATATTTCTGCCTACAGCCTCACCCCTGCAGAAAACACCCCCCTATGGGCAGCCCTGGAGGTCAACCATATCACCCTGCCCGGCGACGAAACAGACCGCCAAATGTACCACCACGCCAGGCAAGCCCTGGCCACCGCAGGCTATACCCATTATGAAATATCCAACTTTGCCCGCCCAGGCTCAGAAAGCCGCCATAACATCAACTGCTGGCGGCGCGTGCCGTACATCGCCTTCGGGCTGGGGGGGCATTCATTCAACGGCCAAGCCCGCTGGAACAACGCCGAAGACATGGCCACCTACCTGCAAAACCCCGGGCAAAAAAACGGCTTCGTCACCATATCAGATGAAGAAGCCGTTTGCGAATCAATAATATTGGGCCTGCGCCTTACAGAAGGCATCCCCAAAAGCCTAATCCCATCAAGCCACCAGCCCGCTGCCCAAAAGCTGCTGGTAGATGGCCTGCTGGCCACCACTGGGGAGAATATCCACCTTACCCCAAGGGGACTAGACCTGGCAAATATCGTGTTCGAGGCGTTTTATTAGTAACCAATGGCGGCGTTAAAGCCTTCCAAAACCATGTCGATAAACGTATGCACAACCCCTACGCCCATGATGAAAGCAATTATACCCAGCACCAATAAATGCACAGGATAAATCACATAGAAAAACCATTTCATCTTAGGGCCGCGCTTGCCCTTGTACATAAGCAGCAGCGGGATAACAAGCAAACAGCCCAGCGGGAAGAACATGGTGGCCTTAGATGCACCCTCTGCCAAAACATCTGGGTCTATAAATAGCGAGAAAATAATGCTAACAACTATACTGAATACCACCAGCCCAACAGAGGCTATAACAGGAGTTACAATACGGCGCAGCTTTTCGCTTCTTATGGCTTCATAGGCCAATATCACGATATAAGCCGTGGCGCTCCAGTCAAATATAATAGTTAGCACGCCGGTAAGCACAAACAGCAGCCAAAACTTTGCATTGCTCCCATGTTTGCGCCTGTACTCCAGCAGCATAAGCCCAAACAAAAGCTGGAACATAATATTTAACCCGCTACCCAGGCTAATCAAATGCGGTATAAAGGATATGAAAGCAAACAAAAGTATCCTCTTCTTGTACTTGCTAAGGTCAGATGTATGCCTAAAGCCCTCTACCAAGAAAAACGCCAATATAGGGAAAGTAAGCCCCCCGGCAATATTAGCCGCAACCTCTACCCCAAAGGGAAACACCCCGGGCAAAGCCAGTACAGTATGCTGCGCAATCATACCAATGATAGCAATCAGCTTTAATGTAAATGCAGAAATTCCTTTATGTTCCATAATAATATCCCTTTAAAAAAACCGTGGTTATTTCCTCCACACCGCACCATCTTTCGCAGAAGTTGGTGCGGTGTGAAGCAAATCCCCACGGTTTTGAATTATTGTGCTTTGTTTAACATTTTTGTAAGCCTTGATTTTTTCCTCGCGGCGGTGTTTTTGTGGTATACACCTTTTGAAGCCGCCTTATCTATAGCAGCTATGGCTTGCACCAGCAGTGTTTTGGCATCGGTTAGATTGCCGTCTTTGGTGGCAACCACAACTTTTTTAACAGCTGTTTTGGTTGTTGACTTAACATGTTTGTTGCGCAGTTGCCTTCTAAGAGACACGCGGATGCGCTTCTTTGCAGATTTAATATTGGCCAATACATTCACCTCCTGCCCGTGCAAAGTGTCGGTTACTCCTATTATAACCCCTATGCACGGACAAAGTCAAGGAAAAATACATAACCCTTGCGACATATGTAAAAACAAGGAAAAATCCCGTATTTAGCCCGTGCAGAAGGTTTTTCTGCATACAGTAGCGCAGGCTGCAAACCAACTAATTACAAATTGTAATTAGTTGGTTTGCCAAAATTTACACCCCTCAAACATTAGAGTTTCTGCTTCTTTCTTTCAAATCTAACCCGAAAGAATGCCTGCGGCAGGCCTTGCCGGGTTCGCGCAGCAAATCTTATAAAAGCAAGGGGGTATCGGGCCTACGTCCCGACGGCCTTAGCAAAGCATTCCCATGGCTACAGTTGTCTAACCACAGCCACTATTGTATAATAAGCGAAAAATAGGCAAAAATGTTGACAATCACTTGATATTTTGCTAATTTATTGCCCAAGGTTAACATTAGAGTTTTTCTGAAATTGCAAAAAATTAAAAATAAGTCTATTGGGTGTGGCAAAAGGATGTTGTAGCATGGGGAGTAATGCAAGCGTGCAAATTGTACCACGCAACGAGAACGACATATATGTAATAGCGCAAAAGGCTTCCCGTGGCGACAGAGAGGCCTTAGGCCTGTTGTGCGAAAAAATAGCCAAAGGCGTGCTGTTTCAGCTTATTACGCTGCTAGGCAACCGTGCCAACGCGGAGGATGTTTCCCAAGAGGTGCTAATCCGCGTATGTAGCAATATACATACGTTAAGAGACATAAAAACATTTAGGGGCTGGCTGGCCAGGATTATAGTAAACGAAAAAAACCGTTTCCTACAAAAACAGCTAAGGCATGAGCCTGCGCTAAATGTAGATGACCATACAGAAGATTTACAAGAAAGCAGCGACGATTTAATCCCACACAATTATGTGGAAAATACAGAAACTCATTCGATAGTAATGAATATTGTACAAAAATTGCCCGATAAACAAAAAGAAGCGGTAATGTTGCATTATTATAGTGAGCTAAGCGTAACAGAAGTTGCCAAAACGATGCAGGTAACTACCCAAACAGTGTCAAAAAATTTAAGCTTGGCCAGAGATAAGATAAAACAAGGACTTGGGAGGGTTTTTCCATAATAAAATATAAATGATTCTACCAAATGGCCTTTGCCAGGGTCTACGTTTAAGAATAGGTTCAATAGTCGCGTTAGAAGAGGGGACACGCTATGAAGAAAAAATTCTTAAACGGCAAGCTATTTGCCATGGTAATGGTAGTATGCATATTAGCAACATCCATTACAGTAAGCCTAGATGTGGCTGCAGTGCCATATGATGAATCCACCACCCACCAAGAGGCGGCTTATTCTCAAGTAGAACAGCCAACCAAAGCCGAGACCGCCACAGAAGAGCCGGCCGAACCCACAGAGGGGCCAGCCCTGGCCACAGAAGAACCAACCAAACCAACAATAGAAGAAGCACCAATCACCACAATAGAAGAACCAGCCGAAGCCACAACAGAAGAACCCGCAACAACATATCAACAGCAAGCAGAGGAAGCGGAAGAAGAAACACCGCTACCTATGGCTTCTTTCATGCCCTTCCAAAGCCATTTGTATGACTTGGGCAATTTTATCACATGGGTAACAGTAACAGACCAAAACGGTGTGGCCATTCCAGATGGCGCACCTCTAATATCCGGTGAAACGGTAATATTTAGCATCCATTTTGCAGAAAATGAAACCCTACAGTTTGCATACAACAGCGACGGATATTTGGTGTTCCAATTGCCGCCGCAAATTACCATGCTCGCAGGCGTGGACAATGTTCCAATAAACCTAGCTCAGCATGTGATTGGCCATTATAATATAGATATAAATGGCCTGGTAACTGCACAGTTTGGCAATTGGTATGTAATAGGGGAATATCCTAATATCGCCGTGCTACCCAGCGACAACAATTTTATAGAAAATGTAGGCAATGCAAACTTTACAATAACCGTAGCCGTGAGGGTAGATTACACAACCGAAACCACAGAAATAACATTTGGCCTGCCAGAATCCGTGCACAACTTCACAGTAGTGCCACCAGTTGCCGCCACCGAAACCACAAAAACCGCAAACTGGGATATCCAAAACAATCGCTTCATCTTCACAGTAGATGTGGTAGCCAGCGGCGCAACTGTAAGGAATATCACAATGGCAGACAGCCTTAGCATTGCAGCTTTCCATGGTATGGCCGCTGAAGATATGCTGCTGGCCAACCCAGCCGCAAGCTCTGCCATTGGCGACATCAGCTTCCAAGTGCTTGCCGGTGCAGAAGTGATTGAAAACGGCACGATACCAAGCTTCACGTACAATTTAAGCAATGTAAACGGCATAGACAATGTGCTGGAATATTTTAGCCACAGCTTCGGCGGCCTGGAACTGGAGCCAGGCCAGGTGCTTCGTGTGGTTTACTCAGTGTGCATCCACACCCTAATAGCCAACAACCCGCATCTTGAAACAGACGCAAACCTTACCCCTAACCTGGGCACAACTATACTAAACTGGGGCGCAATAAGAAGCGATGGCCAGCCCTACAGCTACAATTTTAATATAATAAACAACGTAACCATAAGCAGCAACGCATCAGATTCTACCGCCACAGCAAATGTCTTTGCCAGAAGGCGTCTAATGCCCCTGCGCTCTAAAACAGTAGACCCAGCAGCGACAGATATAATGGAAGGTTATATCACATGGGTGGCGTCTGTAGGCAATGGCGGCTTCCCGCTAAACGGCCAAGAAATAACAGATATGCTCGGCCCAGGCCAAACCCTTCCCGCAAACTATGAAAGCTTTATAGTAAGGCTGTACGGCTTACCAAATACAGTACACATACAATACGCCAACACACAAAACACAGTGTATTCCATGGGATTCTCAGAAGCAGACCTTCTCCAGCCTATAGGGGAAGTTACAGCTGCCCACCCAGCCCTAGCCGGTGCATTTGAAAGGCTAAGCGACAACAGCTTTGCATTCACAGTGCCCACAGATTTGGGCGATATTTACCGCGTGACGCTTATTTACACTACAACACATTCCATGGTTTACGATACCCCCAACGACTTTGCTAATACAGTATATTTCGGCGGCAGTGGCACAGAAGCAATCGTGCGCCCAGAAGAACCCACTTTTACAGTAAGCCGCGACGGCATGTTTTATATCGGCGGCCAGTGGATGGTGCGCCATACCACCACCCTTGTAGTGCCAGCCGGGCATTTTAACAGGTCTATATGGCTAAACAATGTGAAATCTATTGACCCTCGGGACGCTGGCTTGGTAGGCAACCCGCCAAATATGGTTGCGCTAACCAACCCGTTGCCAAGCAATATGACCGTGCATTGTGCAGAAAACAATGCAGCAATCCCATTCAGCGTATTTCCGGACCCCAACCACCCATCTACCCAGTGGAACCTTGCCATAGGCAGCAACAATATCACCAACCGCCGTGACGCCAGATGGCCCTTTAGCGAACCACGCACCATCGTGATTGTAAACTACACGCTGCTAAATGATTTGACCACACCAGGCCAGCCAGAAGAAACAGCAGAAACCCTGCTAAGAAAGGCTGCAAACTACAGCCTACGCTCCCAAACTGCCCTGCGCATATTCAGCTCTGGCGAGCTAGACGCACATGAAATCACATTCTGGCCGCCAGCCGGCAATTCTGGGCATGTTTTGAACACCATCACCCACGACTACTGGCCAATTTTTAGAACAATTGAAGCAGACCCCAATGATTCTGCACTTTTCCATCACGAGATAATGATAAACACGAGAAATAGTTTCCGTGGTGCAGGCAATCTGGAGAGTTTCTTCTTCTTAAACGAAAACGGCCACCCGCTGTTTACAGATGATTTCGACCCAAGGAAAACCCTTGTACCAGGCTCGATTTTTGTAGAAAGAGCAAATAATATCGGTGAAATCCCCGCCGCTAACCGGTTTGTAGGGCCGTATGGTGGCAGCTCTGCGGCGCTACGGGCTACACCTGGGCGCATAGAGCTGGATTTATTCAACCTGACAGTGTTAAGCTGGGATGGAACTGAATTTGACCTAGCCACAGCCACCGTTGGGGCAGAATTGACCAACGTAGTTGGCGGCGCGCAGCCAGCCCATGGCTTTAACCAAATTATTGTCCGTTATTCCACAAGGGTGATAGAACCCGCATTATTGCAAGACGGAACAGAGCTTCAGCCGCATAATGGCATAATATTTGCCTCGCAAGGTCGCCAGTTTAATGCAGCAATAACCCCACCGCCATATAATATGTACTATCTGATAAAAGGCATGCGACAGGAAGCCAATACCGCCAGGGTAAATGTAGAGGTGACTGTTAACCAGCATGGCCATAATATAACAGCCACTGACAGGTTTACTGTTTTGGATACTATGGGGGAAAATTTACTTCTTTTGGCCGGTAGCATCAGGCTTTACACAAGAGAGCAAAACCAAGGTGGCGGTTGGACAGCCTGGGCGCATAGGCCAACAAACCCTGCATACGGCGAGCTTTGGAGCGTTAATATTATTGGCCCGCGGCAGTTTGAAGTGATATTGCCAGACGAAACCCCAGTAAAAATCACCTACGACGCAGTGGCCATTTCAGACCCACGAACACCGGCCACCATTTACAACAATGTAGAAATAATTGGCGTAGAACTGTCTGTAACTAGGGAATATATCCACAACTTCCAACATGCCCCGCCAGCTCAAGGCTCTGGCTCTCGGGTAAATATGCTTTTACGCAAGTATGATTATGAAACAAAAGACAGGCTAGAAGGCGCAGAATTTGAACTATATGTGGCGCTGCTACCAAACTTCATTCAGCCGGCCTCTACCTTTGTTGCGCAGCCATTGCGTAGCCGCGATATAAACGGCGCGACGTTTTTTGCCACAGGCGCTGGCGGCCAAACAAACGCCGCCGGCGAGCTTGTACTAAGCCATCAGGCTCTGTACAGCGGGTTCAACTTTCTATTTATGCTTGTGGAAACAGCTGCGCCAGGTGGATTTATGCTGCCAGGTGAGCCTTATACATTCTTTGTATTTGCTGGCGGTGCAGTTGGCAGCTATCAAATTGCAGAGCTGGAAGAACGACTGGGCACAGAAATCGTGACTATAAGTGACTTTATATCTGTATACAACTGGCCAGAGGAAGAACCTGCGCCCAGCCCAACAGAAGATCCAACGCAGCACCCCACAGAAAACCCAACGGAATACCCCACAGAAGACCCAACGCTGAATCCCACGCCAGAACCTACACCATACCCCACGCCAACCCCAGCTCCATATCCAACTCCATACAATCCAACCCAAACACCGCCAACAGCTGGCCAACCTGGCAACAATAACCCTACACCGGCAGTAATTTCTCCGCCGCCTGCAGTTACCATTCCTGCCGCAACAGAAACGCTGCCAGAACCAGCACCCGGCAATGTAATGATGCAAGAGAGCAATGTCTGGTTCGAATTTGACGGCGACGAAGTGCCACTAGGCGGCTGGGCCTGGAACGACTACCAAGAACAATGGGAGTTCGACTATCAGCTTGTGCCATTGGCCGGGTTCCATGGGGTGCTTCCCCAAACAGGATTATCTAGCAACGCAACCCGCGTGGCAGTGGCCATTGGTGTTTCATTGATACTTGCATTGGCTACGCTGATGATAATTAAGCGTGAAACTTTTGTAAAAAAATATGATGTTTAAATCTTACCATAGGGGATGCGTAAAGGCGCATCCCCTATTTTTGTGGAGGGTGTCAGGTGAGTATATTCGACAAAACAAAAAATGTTTTTCATTCCATTCTACCAAATGACAATTTACGAGGTCTATATTTATGAAAACAGCAACACACAAATAAAACTTGAGGGATAGGGGAAATTAAAATGACAAAAATTAAAAACATTCGTAGGTTTGCAATGATAACAACTACAGCGGTGCTGGCAATACTTATAACATTTGGCTTAAATACTGCAGGGCTGA
>WQVK01000016.1 GCA_009784025.1 Defluviitaleaceae bacterium | reverse complement strand
ATTTTCCGCAAGGCGAGGAGCTGAAAGCCGCCGCGCACTAGCGGTGCGCAAGGTTTTTAGCGACGAAGGCTTGCGGAAAATTTACAAGTTCTATGTGAGTGTTTTTAGGTGGAGCGGCTATAATCTCTATCATTGCAAAAGTGATTAAATTTTACGCACTCCGACTGTTATATTTTACGATTGGCCTGTTACTCTTGTCGTATGGCCAGTGTTTTCCGACGAAAACTTGATTATATAGTGAAGCTAAGGCAAAAACTAAGGAGGGCCGTATTTTTCGGCCCTCCTTAGTTTTTGTTTTATAGTGCTGCAAACCTGTAAACCCTAAAAGTTAAATGCGTCACAGTGTTGGTCTGCACGGAACGCATGCATAAGCGTGCTTTACCAAAAGATGGTGGCGGGCAGGCTACTGCGCAACCTGCCCGCCCAAGCATCCCGGGGCGAGAAGCCCGCGATCTTGTTAGTTTATCACCAGCGGCGAATTAGAAGTCTCTACCGCTAGTTTCACGCGTTTTGTGGCGGTGTCGTAGTGGACGCTGCGGGCTTCCACTAGGGAGGGTTCGTTTATTAGGTATTGGAGGCCAGTTAGGCCTAGTTTTATTTCGCTCATGGTGGCGTGGGCTTTAATGTGGTAGCCTAGGTCTGGCATGGTGGGTAGAATCATGTTTAGCTTGGCGTTGCCAGTTTCTACGTTCCATAGATAGTCTGTGTGGCGGTTGAAGCCGGACATTACCATAGATAGCGGGCCGTTGTAGTTGGTTAGTTTTAGGTTGGCTATGTCTAGCTCGTGGGTGTCTAGGTTGCCGTTTAGGTTTTCTATCGTGGCGTTTTCAGCAGTTACTCCGGTGATTATCATTGCGCCGTTGCTGCCTTCTATTTCAATTGTTTTGGCGGATATTGCAGACAAGCTTACACTGCCGTTGGCATTGGTGAAGCGCATGTCACCTGCGGCTAGGGATTGGCAGTCTATGCTGCCGTTTAGGTTGTCTACTTTTACCACGCCGAAGGCGCGTTCAGGTACATATGCGTCTATTGTCACGGACTGGAAATCATCTGGCTCGTATTTTAGGAAGTATTTATTACCCAGGCGCATCATTTCTATGGTTGCGCCTGGTTTTTTTGCTTTGTATGATATTTTCGCAGAAATTTTATCGCCATTGTAGCCCTTGACGCGAACCGCGCCGCTTAGGCCGCTGAGGTTAAGCTCGTTGTAGCCGCCAATTTCTACCAGCATTTCGACGTTTTGCTCGGTCATTCCGCCTGGTGCTGCGGTGGTGGCTGGGCGGGGTGGAGTGGCTGGGCGTTGATGCTGTTGGCTTTGCATAGGCGGGGGCGGCGTGTGGCCACCGCTTGTTTCTGTTGGGATAAATGTGTTGGAGACTTTATCTGCGGCCACCATGATTTTGTCGGCTACGGTTTCTGTAAATTTTTGTACCTTTGGCGCCATATCTTTTGCAAAATTTTCAAACTTGCGGCCAAGGTCGTTTAAATCGAACGCCGGAGCAGATGGCGCAGTGCCTGGCTTGGGTGGCGGCCCGTTATTTCCGTGTGGGCGCGGCGGTGTGGGCTGCGTGGGCGCAGGTGGCGTGGGTGGAAAGACTGCAGGTGCAGGCACAGGCGCGCCACCGCCCTCACCAACAGAATTCAGCAGCTTTGCAGCCTCATCGGCAGTTATTTGCCCACTTTCAAGCATCTTGAGTATCATCAACTTCTCGTTCATATTATAGCCTCCAGGTTAAAGTTTTTTGCTTCTTTTTTAGGAAAGAAGCGGATTGTTAATGGCGAAGCCGTTAACGGTTTAATCTTACAACTATATACGAGTGTCGATGTACTTTTTCTTACAACGAATGTCTTCGCCGAAAAATTTTATTAGCTGGTAGCTTCCTAGGAAGCGTGAGACGGTTCTTTCGGAGTAGATGCGGGCGATTTCATCTGGTGATAGGTTGGTGGAAACTAGGGTGTGTTTGCGGGAGATTAGGCGTTGGTTGATTATGTCGAAGAGGGCGGCGGCGGTGATTACGGTGGAAAATTCTGCCCCTAGGTCGTCTATTATTAGAAGGTCTACATTGTCTACGGCTTCTAGCATTTCTTCTGGCTGGGATAGGGCTTCGCGGTTGAAGCGATAGTCTTCAATTAACTTGCACAGCCTTGGGGCTGGCAGGTAAAGGACGGTTTTGCCGCGGTCCAGTAGGTCTTTGGCTATGCAATGGCATACGAAGGTTTTACCAAGGCCTGCGCTACCGTATAGCAGCAAATTGTCGTAAGAAGCGTCGAAGTTTTTTACGAATTTGCTGGCTAGTTGGTAGACATCTTGCATGTTTTGCAGGGGGCTTTTTTCTTCATATGCATTAGTTTCGCTGGTGAATAGGCGGAAATCGTAGTTGTCAAAATTTTCTTCCGTTAGTATTTTATCCAAGTTGCTAAGGCTGTAGTATTCGCTTATTAGGCGCTGCTTTAGGCAGCGGCAATGGGCGGCTGCGCCATGCGAGTTTTGGGTGAAACCTGTGTCTTTGCAAATGTTGCATTTATATGCCACGGATAGGTTTTGCAGGCCTAGGCCGGCTAGGATGTTGGATTTTTCTTGCTTTGCGGCGGTAATTTGGCTGCGGGCTTTTTCTAGTTTTAATTGATCGCTGGCTAGGGCGTGCTGGGCAAGGCTTGCCCCTAGCTTGGCAAGCTGAAAATCAAGCTCACCGAGCCTGGGCTGGCTGGCGTACAGGTTTTTTTTGCGTTCATCAAAAAGCATCTCTGCTTTGAGGCGGGATGCTTCGTATTCGCGCATTATTTGACTAAAAACTGCCCTGTAGCTCATGTAATCAGCCCTTTATAGTGGATGCTGTGGTATCAATTCTTTAGTTTTTGTGCAAGGTAAGCCTTCTCAAGCTTTTCGTATTTGGAATAATCTGTATCGCGCTGGGTGAAGTTTATGAAGCGATTCGTCTTAGGCGCTTTTGCGGTTTTTTTAACCTCTTTTGTTTTGCTGAAGGCATCGTCTGCGGCTTGGATTGCCTCTAGGGTATTTATGCCGCTTTTATGCCATTCTTGCAGGATTTTATCTATATAATTAAATTTAGCCTTGTCAATTTGCGCCACGCTGCGGTCGCAGGCTGCAAATATGATTTCCATTGGCATGGCCCAGTGGTTTAGCCAGCGGTCCATATATTTTTTGTGGCTTTGGCTGGGGTAGCCCGGCTGCCCCATGTAGCTTAAAATCGCCCGATAATCTTTATCGAAGGCCTGTACATAATCCGCGGCTTTCTCCACGTTGTCTATGCCTTGGTCTGCCCAGTCTATGGCGCATTTTTCGATATATCGTAGGCTGCGGTGGTCGTTTTCTTTGCAATAATTTAGCAGAAACGCAATCACATCCAGTGGCAGGCGCAGCCAATCATGGAAGCCAAAAACAAGGTCCATATCATTGTAAGAAAGCAGCTTGCCCAGGGCATCCTCTGCGCAGGCGAAAAGCTTCTCTATATCGCGGCTTTGGTCGCGATATAGGCTAAGCTCCTGTACAGAATACTGCGGCCGCGCCACAGGGCGCACAACTTCCGCCGTGGCATCTACAAGCTGCAATGTGGGATTATCAACCTTTTTTGCTGGTTGTATCGGTAAAAATGTAATTTGCATTTCTTTTTTATTATCAATTTTAACCAGCCCAACATTTTCCCAATGCTTCCAGGCATTAAGTACATCCGACTCGGTTAACCGAAAATAGCTGGCAATCTCCTGCACAGAAACCTCGCCTCCGTCCAGAAGATGACGCAGGCTAAATATGTATATAAGCGGGTAAACAGGCGGGCAATCCGCAATATAATTATCGATAAAAAGGCATGGAATCTCCACTGCCGTAATATGAAAACCCTGCTGCAATTTAATAGCGTTCATGCTCTCCCCAGCCTCTCGTGTATGTAGGTGAATCAGAACCGTATGTGCTTTGCCATACAGCCACACTTCTTTTGAAAAAAGAAGCAAAAACTTTGACATTAAAATTGGATATGGTACCGTGCGGTACCATAATTCGGTCAAAATGGTACCGTATGGTACCATTTTTGAGGCAAAAACTCTCCTTTTTTTAATCCCTCAAGCAAAAAATCCAGTAAATCCGGCGTTTCCTTTCAAAAGATTAAACTTTTTTATAAAAGTTTCTAGAGGTGTTGTCGGCTGGCCGGATGTTACGCATCCTGCTTGCCCTGCGTCCCGGGCAAAGCCGCTTACGGTTTTTATTTCTCTAATCCAAGATATTTTACTCCAATTCTGTCCAAATTCATAGCTTTTCTTATCAACAAAAACTGTAGATAACGTGGATAATGCTGTGGATAACTTTAATGTTTTAAAAAAGTGAATTTTACAATGTTTAACGGTGCCTGACCATTTGTCAAGCATTATTTATGCACATGGAAGGGGATTTGAGTGGATTTGTCAAGCCCTGAAAAAGCCCATAAACACTAGACAAAACAACAAAGGTCAGTGTTTATGGGCTTTCTGAAAAAGATAGTTTTCTTGAGAAATCGACGGTAAAATTATCCAAAAGATATGTTCGGTAACCTGTGGACAATGTGGAAAACTATGTGGATAGCAGGCTTTCTCCTACTTTGAACACATCGCCTGCACCCATGGTAATAAGCAGGTCATTTGGTTGAAGATTTTTTGCCAAAAAATCCCTTGCTTCAGCAAAATCGTTAAAGTGGATTGTGTTTTTGCCCTTGGCCTCTATGTTTTCTGCCAGCATGAGGGATGAAATTGTAGGGTCGAATGGTTCGCGGGCGGCATAAATTGGTAAAAACATTGCTAGGCTTGCATCTTGGAATGAATTGGCAAAATCCTCAAAATGATTGCGGGTGCGGGTGTAGGTATGTGGCTGAAACAGGCAGAGTATGCGCCTGCCTGTTTGCTTGGCGGCGTGTAGGCAGGCCTTTATTTCTGTGGGGTGATGTGCGTAATCGTCTATTATATCTGCGCCATTGTAGCTGCCTTTTAGCTGGAAGCGGCGCTGTATGCCCTGGAGGCCGCATAAGGATTTTACTGCAGATTCTGGGCTTATGCCCAGGCTGGCGGCGGCGGCAAAACATGCCAGGGCGTTAAGCATATTATATTGGCCGGGTAGCGGCAGCAGGACCCTGCCCATGAAATTGCCACCGTCCATAATATCAAATTCTGGGCGGCCCAGGCTATCGTATGTGATATTTGCGGGGTAGTAGCGGGCATTTTCCATGCCAAAGGTGATTATATTGCATGGCAGACCTTCGGTTACTTCTTTGAACCCTGGTGTGTCAGCCTGAATCACCAGCGTACCTTCCGGGCGGATATTTTGTGCAAATTTTTTAAATGAGTCGATTACTCCACCCATATCCCCAAAAAAATCTAGATGGTCTGCATCTATGTTTAGTATAACGGCCACATGTGGATGCCAATGATGGTAGCTATTGTTGTACTCGCAGGCTTCCATTACAAAGTATGGTGATTCGCCCACCCGGTAATTTTTGCCATCTAGTTTCATGTGGCCGCCAACAGATATGGTGGGGTCTAATCCGGCATGTGTGGCAATTTCTGCCATCATGGAAGTGGTTGTTGTTTTGCCATGTGTACCGGCTATGCATATTGGGAACTTGTATCCCATAAGTATTAAACCAAGGAGTTTTGCCCTGTCCATAAGCGGGATGCCCGTTTGGGCTGCTGCTTGGTATTCTGGGTTGTTCTCCCGGACGGCGGCTGTGTACACGGCTAGGTCCATATCGGGGGTGATATTAGCTGCGGCGTTTGGAATTTTCACATCTATACCAATGCTTTGTAGGTGGCGGGTTATGTTAGTTTCAACATCGTCGCTGCCTGTTATATTGTAGCCGTCGCGTTTTAGCACTTCGGACAGGCCGCTCATGCTTATGCCGCCTATGCCTATAAAATGGACGTTTTTTGCACCTTCTAGGTTTATTTTTCTCATGGGTTTTAGCCCCTTTCTCTTCTAATAAAAATAAAAATATTTTACCAAAATTTATCGGATATGTATTGATTATGATAAAAATTGGTGAGATAATCTAAGAAAGATTACGATAAAAATATTATAAAGCGGGGTGACAATTTTGCGCAAAAAAGAGATGATTGCAATGTTGCTGGCAGGTGGCCAAGGAAGCAGGCTTGGTATACTTACAGCCAGCAAAGCAAAACCAGCAGTACCCTTTGGCGGAAAGTATAGGATAATCGACTTCCCCATGTCAAACTGTATCAATTCTGGCGTGGATACTGTTGGGGTGTTGACCCAGTACCAGCCACTACAGCTTAACCAACATATTGGCATAGGCACGCCATGGGATTTGGACCGCAGGGTGGGCGGGGTTATGATGCTTGCTCCCCATGTAAAGCGCGAACATGGCGAATGGTACACAGGTACAGCAGATGCCATTTACCAAAATGCGGATTATATAGACCAGTATAATCCCGAATATGTGCTAATTCTATCTGGCGACCACATCTATAAAATGGATTATTCCAAGATGCTGGATTTCCATAAGAAAAATAAATGCGATGTTTCCCTGGCAGCATTAACCGTTACATTAGAAGAGGCTTCCCGTTTTGGCATGATGAATATACATGACGACGGCCGCATCTACGAATTTGAGGAAAAACCAGAGCATCCAAAAAGCACCTTGGCCAATATGGGTATTTACATCTTCAATTGGAGTGTATTGCGTGATGCACTAGAACGTGACAATAAAATCCATTCAGATTCCGACTTTGGTAAGCATATCTTACCTATGCTGCTGAACGAAGGCAAGAGAATGTTCGCATTCCCCTTCGATGGCTACTGGAAGGATGTTGGCACAATAGAATCCTACTGGGCGGCCAATATGGATTTAATCCAGACCATTCCCCAGTTTGACCTATATGAAGACTTTAGCAAAATTTACACAGATTCAGACCATCAGCCACCCATGTTTACTGGCGCAGGCAGTGACATTAACGGCAGCATATTAGCAGAAGGCTGCGAGATTTATGGCAGAGTTTATAATTCTGTAATTGGCCCCGGGGTAGTGGTAGATGAAGGTGCTATGGTAAAGGATTCCATCGTGTTTAGCGACTGTTATATTGGCAAGGGTGTTGTGATGGAACGCTGCATAGTAGACACAGACTGCACCATTGGTGAAAACGTGAAAATAGGCGAGGGCGACAATATTATAAATGTCCACCGGCCAAAAATTTACGACACTGGCATAACCGTTGTTGGCGAGCATAGCGATATCCCCGATAATGTTGAAATTGGCAAAAACTGTGTAATACTTGGCAAAACAACCCCGGCAGATTATCAAGACGGCAGGTTAGAAAGCGGCCAAAGCATAGTAAAAAGCGTAAACCCGAATGGAGTGAGAGAATGAAGGCAGTAGGTATAATTTTGGCAGGCGGCAAGAACGAACGCTTGGGCGCGCTTACAAAATCCCGTGCCCCATCTGCGCTGCCAGTGGGTAGCTGCTATCGTGCCATAGATTTTCCCCTTAGCAATATGACCAACTCTGGCATCAAAAAAGTTGCCGTTATCACCCAGTACAACTCCCGCAGCCTGCATGACCATTTATCTTCGCCAAAATGGTGGGATTTGGGCAGCAAAAATGGCGGGCTGTTTATACTTTCGCCTTACCAAAGTAGCGATAACTCCCTATGGTTTAGGGATACGGCAGATTCCATCTACCAAAACCTAACCTTCCTAAGGCGAAGCAAAGAGCAATATGTAGTAATTTCATCCGGCGATTGTATTTACAAAATGGATTACAACGATCTAATAGCCTACCACGAAGCTAAAAACGCCGACATCACCATAGCTTACCGCAACGTGCCAGAAAATGAAGATATCCGCCAATACGGAGTGCTAGAACTGGACGAAGGCGAAAGAGTGCTAGACCTTGAAGAAAAACCCCTAGAACCCCTAACCAGGCTGGGTTCAATCGGAACCTACGTAATGGCTCGGGAAAAACTAATAGAACTTGTAGAAACCGTAGTAAGCGAAGGCAAATATAACCTAGTACGCGACATATTTAGCCGCTATCGCAAGCGCTTGCGCATCTTTGGCTACAATTTCAAAGGCTACTGGTGCAACCTAGGTAGCACCCAATCGTATTTTGACTGCAATATGGACTTTTTAAAAGCGGATGTACGTAAGAAATTTCTTGAGCATCCCTACATTAAAACCAAGCCAAAAGACGAGCCCCCTGCAAAGTTTAACAGCCAAACATCTGTAGTAAACAGCCTAGTGGGTAGCGGAAGCATACTAAACGGCGATGTACACGACAGCATAATCTTCCGCAAAGTATTTCTGGCCGAGGGCTCTAATGTATCAAATTCCATAATAATGGAAGGCGCAAGAATAGGCCACGGCTGCGTAGTAGAACATGCAATACTAGACAAAGAAGTTGTGCTAGCAGACGGCACACGGGCAGTAGGTAAACCAGGCGCGCCGGTTGTAATTGATAAGGGTAATACTATTGGTGAGTAACATGGGCTACGCCTCCACTCGCCTTTCGTAATGTCGCTTCGCGAACCTGACACGCCATGCTGCCAGATTTCTTTCGGGTCATATTTGATACTAATCTCAAATTAAAACAACGAATTATAGCAAACTTACCGCGAACAATGAGGCGATTTTAACTGAGATTGATATGAAGAAGCTTGGCAAAAAACTTTGGCATTTTATTTCAGCTGGTCGGATTTTCCGACCAGCTGAAATATGTATTAATAATAAAATTTTAAAAAATTTTGGAGATATGGTCGGCAAAGGCTCTGACGGCCTTAAATATCTATAGAAAGCGGTAATGACTATGGCTAAATCTGAACGAGGGCTTGCTGTTGATGTGCTAATGGATGTGCTGGAAGGCGGGGCTTACGCTAATGTGGCGCTGCGGCGGGTGCTTGGCGAGGCCGAGATGGATGCCCGTGGGCGGGCTTTTGTTACGGATATGGTTAATGAAACGCTGCGCAATTTGATTTTGGTGGATTTTTTAATTGGGCGGCATTCTAAAACGCCAATGGAGAAGATGCGGCCGTTTATTAGGGGGTTATTGCGGGTTTCTATTTGCCAGATTGTGTGCATGAAAGTACCGTCGCATGCGGCGGTTAACGAGGCCGTAGAGCTAACCAGGAAGCATGGCTTGGTTAATTTAACCGGGTTTGTTAATGGTGTTCTACGGGCGGTTACCAGGCTAAAGCCTGATTTTTTGGACAAGTTGAAGGACCCGGCGCTGCGGTATTCTTATCCGGGTTGGCTTTATAAGGCCTTGGTTGGCTGGCTTGGGGCAGAGGGTGCTGCGGAATTCTGCAGGAATAGCCATAACCCGCCGCCGGTGATGGCCAGGATTAACACTGTTAAAATAAACCAAGAGGCGCTGGTGGAAACATTGGTAGCAGAAGGTGTTTTGGCGCAGCCTCATGGTGATTTTGTTATGCTGCGCCAGGCCGGGGATATTTCTAAGCTGGCAAGTTTTAATGATGGTTTGTTTTTTGTGATGGACCCAGGGGCAATGCTGGCTGTGGAGGTTTTGCAGCCCCTGCCCGGGCAGGTGATTTTTGATGTATGCGCTGCCCCTGGCGGTAAGTCTTTTGCCATGGCTAGTTTGATGGAAAATAATGGCGAAATACGCGCCTTTGATATACACAAGCATAAGGTGGAGCTAATCCGCCAAACTGCAAAACGCCTGGGGATTACTATAATCGCCCCAGATTTAAAAGATGCATGCGAGTTCGATCCCACCCTTGCGGGTAAGGCTGATGCGGTGTTGGTAGACGCCCCATGCAGTGGGCTGGGCACAATCCGCAAGCACCCAGAGATAAAATATTCCCGCGGCATGAAGGAAATAAAAGAATTAGCCAAGTTACAGCTTCAAATATTACAAAACGCCGCAAAATATGTAAAACCCGGCGGCGCACTTGTGTATTGCACATGCACCGTGGCCAATGAGGAAAATATTGACAATATCAACGCCTTCCTGACTGGCAACCCGGGCTTTAAGCTTGAAAGCACACGGCAAATCATGCCCGGAGCGGCGTCGGATGGTTTCTTTGTGGCCAAACTGATTTCAAATGTTTGACATTTTATAAGAATATCCCTTGTGCCTGCGCGCAAAGCGAACTATAATAGGAAACGCAACAGTTTTGGCGGCGTAAAACCCGCCGATAAAGGAGTGGAATATGTACGTAGCCGGTATAACGGATGTAGGGGTAGTAAGAGAACAAAACCAGGATATGATTTTTTATAAAAATGGCTGGGTTGGCCCATTGCCAAATTTGTTCGTTGTGGCGGATGGCATGGGCGGGCATAATGCGGGTGATGTGGCTTCAAGCCGCGCAGTGGAAGCGTTTTGCCAATATATAGAGGGGTATTCTATAGCCCAGCTAGTACAGCCTACAGATTATTTAGATTTGTTGGTAACAGCAGCTCAAAAAGCCAATGCAGATGTGTACAATGCATCTTCTACAAACCCGGCCCTGCATGGCATGGGCACGACCTTCACCGCCTGCGTAATAGAAGGCGGGCGGGCATTTACGGTGCATGTGGGCGACAGTAGGCTTTACAAAATAGACTCAGACAAAATAACTCAGCTAACCCGCGACCATACCTTCGTGGAGGCAATGATTCAGGCGGGGCAATTAACCGAGGAAGAAGCAAAAAACCACCCAAAGCGGCATATGCTAACTCAGGTGCTGGGCACAAAACCAACAGTGGAAATGGACGGCCATGTTTTCGAGCTGGCAGGGGTAGAATCCTTGCTGCTATGCTCAGACGGCCTTAGCAATATGATAGACGACGAAGGCTTAAAAGCAATAATAAAACGCGATGGTATTGTAGACCACCGCACAATGACACTTCTGGACGAAGCAAATGCCAGAGGCGGGACGGATAATATCTCTGTCATACTAATAGACATAGGTAGGTGAGAGGGTTTTGAGATTAACTGCGGGGCAAAAAGTAGCCGAGCGTTATATAATTGACCAGACAATTGGCGTGGGTGGAATGTCTGTTGTTTATCGCGCCCATGACGAAAAATTGGACAGATATGTCACTTTAAAAGTGCTTAAAGATGAATATTTGCAAGATGATGATTTTATTTTAAAAATCCCAGAAGAGGCCAAAGCGGCCGCCAGCCTTAACCACCAAAACATAGTTAGTATCTTTGACCATGGGCATGACGGTGATATACATTTTATTGTGCTGGAATATGTTGAAGGCGCGTCTCTAAAGGATTTTATCAAGCGCAAAGCGCCTTTTGACAATGACACTATTTTGGCGGTAACTGTGCAAATTGCAGAAGGCATTGCAGAGGCGCATCGTAGCCAGATTGTACACCGGGATATAAAACCGCAAAATATTTTGGTAACGCCGCAAAATGTGATAAAAGTGGCGGATTTTGGCATTGCAAGAAAGGCCAAATCTGACACCCTAAATGCCGGGGCTGGTACTATGGGTAGCGTCCATTATTTCTCTCCAGAGCAGGCCCGTGGTGGGTATGTGGACCATAAAACCGATATCTACTCCCTCGGGGTGTGCATGTACGAAATGGCTACCGGTCGCCTGCCATTTGACGGCGAGAAGGAAATAACCGTGGCCTTGCAGCATATAAACGACCCTTTCCCAGATATTTTGGATTTTAACCCAGATGTATCTGAAAATGTGATGCGAATTATCGAGAAAGCTACCGCAAAATCCACATCTGCCAGGTATCAATCTGCCGACGATATGATAAACGACCTGCGGCTGGCATTGAGCAGCACCGCCACTGATTTTGCGGCGCAAATGGACGACCCAATCCCAACCAAGGTGGTTAAGGTTCTTACAGAAGAAGATGCCCGCCGCCAGCGGGAAAGGGCAGCCTTCCTAGATGGAAAAGAACTGGAAGAGCCCCCCAAGTTTGAGCTGCTGGGCGAGAAAAAATATGACCCACCCCAGCCGCCAATACACGAAGAACCAGATGATTACGAAGAACCATACGAGCCACCCTACGAAGAAAAATACGACGACGAGCCATTTGATGAACTCTACGAGGAACCATATGAAGACGAAGAACCGTATGAGGAATCCTATGAAGAGCCGCCATACGAAGAACCTCAAGATGAGTACGAGGAAAAATACGAAGAAAAACCAAGTGAATACGACAAATTTGTAGAATACGAAGATTTTGATGAAGAAAAGCCAATACACATCAGAAAAAAACCAGACAAAGTAGCCGTTTATGGCGGGATTATGCTTGGGGTGCTGTTTGTGGTGCTTATCACCGTTGGCATATGGTTTGTACGGGATAGGTTTTTTGCCAGGGATTGGGTTACAATACCCAATTTGATTGGCCTTTCCCTTGACGAAGCTAGGGATGTAGCGGCAGAGAATGACCTGGATGTGTATGTGATTAGCCTACAATATTCCGAATATGTGGAATATGGCCTTGTGATAGACCAGCTGCAAACTCCAGAAGCCACGGGATTTACCGCTGGCGATGTGGTGCAGGTTATAATGAGCAACGGCCCGGAAGTTATGGAGATTTTACCAAATGTGACCAGGTTTATAATATCCGATGCCCGCGATGCACTAGAGGCACGGGGCTTAGAAATTGAAATAATAAACGTATATGACGATGACATCCCGCGCAATACAGTTATATCGCAAGAACCCGCAGCCCAAACACCAATAGCCGCGGGCGCTTTGGTTGTTTTAACCGTGTCGCAGGGGCCAGAGCATGGGCCTATAGAAATGCCAAACTTGCTTGGCCTTACAGAAGCCGCAGCCTTAGATGCGCTGCGCGATGTAAGGCTGATAGCTGGCGAAATAACCAGAGAGCCAAGCAACACCTTCCCAGTGGGGCAGGTTATGCGCCAAGATTTGCCTCCTTTGCGGGATGTGGAACGCAACAGCGTTGTTAATATCGTGATATCTTCTGGCACAACCGGCGCGCTGCCGCCTGTACAGCCGCCAGTAACCACAAACGACTCCCCACCAACACCAGCCGAGCAAACCCCAACCATAGAACCCTCGGCGCAACCCACGCCACCGCCGCCGCCACCAGACCCATACGCCCCCATAGAGCGCAGCCTCACCATAAGCCCGTGGGCTGTGGCCGATGGCGCACAGACTGTGCATTTTGTAGTAACCCGCCAGGCATCTGGCTTTATAGAGGAGACAATCTTTGAAAATGCTAACGCCAGTGTGGCTTGGTTCCCTGGAAGCTTAACTGTTTCTGGCAACGGGCCGGTTACATTTAGGGTATATTCCGTAGAGGCTGGCGTATGGACATTGCGCGATACTCGCACTATTAACTTCGGCTATTGATGGTGGCGCATTTGGAAGGAATAATAATAAAAGGCGTTGCCGGAAAATATACTGTACGAACCGCCAGCGGGCTGCATGAATGTTATGCCCGTGGTGTTTTTCGTAATAAAAAAATCACCCCCATGGTGGGGGATGAAGTAATAATAGCAGGCGAGGTCCTGCAACAAATAAAGCCCCGCAAGAACGAGCTGCTGCGCCCCATGGTATCCAATATCGACCAAGTTATCGTAACCATGACCAAGCACCAGCCCGCTTTTAATGCGGGGCTTTTAGACCGCTTTCTGGCCGCAGCCCAATACGCTGGCATCCCAGCTCTAATCTGCCTCTCTAAAGCGCCTTGCCCACTGGCGGGGGGGCCGCCCCGTGGGGCTGTTCATGATGCGTTATTATCCGCCTCGCGGCCTTGTTCAGAAAGGGAGTTTTGTGGGGTTTGTGAAGGGGCGGCGGCTGTTTCTGCAGAGGATGAATTTTTGCCGTATGTGATGGCTGGGTATAAGGTGGTGTATGCATCTGCCCATGGGGGCTGGGGGCTGGATGATTTGCGGGCTGCCATGGCTGGCAAGGTGAATGTTTTTGCCGGGCCAAGTGGGGTGGGTAAGTCTAGCCTTATAAATGCGCTTATGCCAGGGCTGGGGCTGGAAACCGGGGATATCAGCAAGAAGTTGGGGCGGGGTAAGCATACCACCCGCCATACAGAAATTTTCCCATTGGGTGATAGCGACCGGGCTGGGTTCTGCGTGGATACGCCCGGCTTTACCGCCATAGAGAACGATAATATCCCCCGAGGCGAGATGGCCGGGTTGTTTATAGAATTTCTACAATATTTGGGGCAATGCAAGTTTCGGGATTGTTTGCATGATAAGGAGATGGGCTGCGCGGTTAAGGCCGCGGTGGGCGAGGGGATTCACCCACAGCGGTATGCCAGTTATTTGAAGATGATTGGACGAGGATAGATATGATAAAGGAAATAGCCACAAGAAAAAGCACCAGAAAATACAACGCCAAGCCAGTGGAGGATGAAAAAATCCTACAGCTTATAGAAAGCGCGCGCCACGCGCCATCTGGCAGCAACACCCAGCCATGGCATTTTATAATAGTAAAAGCCGAAGAAACGAAGGCGCAAATTGTCAAGGCAGACGGCAACCAAAATTGGATGATGGCTGCCCCGGTCTTTATCGTATGTGTGGCGGATATCCGTTGCCGCATTAAGGATGATGCGGAAATTTTCCTAGACGAGGCCAGCGGCCTAAAGGAGCTAAAGCAAATAATCCGCGACACGGCGGTGGCCATAGAGCATATCTTGCTGGCGGCAGAAAACATGGGCCTGGCAAGCTGCTGGACCGCTTATTTTGAACAGAAGGATATGTGGCCGATACTGGGCATACCCAGCGATAAATATGTAGTTGGGGTTGTGACTATAGGATATTCCAATGATGGCGGCAAACCCGCACCCAAGCGGGCGCTAGAGAGCATGATAAGGTATGAAAAATGGTAGCGGGCAGCAGGAAAATTGCCGTGATAGGCCCGGTGGGCAGCGGTAAAAGCACGCTGGCAAAACGCTTGGGCAAGCTATTTGGCTTGCCTGTTTTCCATTTAGATGATTTATGGAACTTGCCAGATGGGGGAAAAGAATCCCTAGATGTAATGGACGAGAAAATTGAAGAAATAATGCAGCACGAGGCCTGGGTGATTGACGGAAACTACAGGGCATCGCTGCCCCGCAGGTTTGAGGCTGCGGATATGGTGGTTTGGCTTAATTTTGACATGGAGTTTTGCCAGGAGAGCGCCAAGGCACGGCATATGGCAGAGTGGCAGGAGATAGCTTGGAAGGATGAGTTTTTTAGTGTGGAGGAGAATTTAAGGACTGCGGGGATTATTGGTGGGTTGGCGGAGGGGTATAGGGGGAAGGTTTTGGAGTTTGGCAGTAGGTGCGATTTGACTTTAGGTGTAGCCAAAATTGCTGATGAGCTTAGGTTATTGAATGGTTATGAAAAATAATTGTTTTTTGTGAATATAAAAACGGACTATTTGCATACGGACATGCTATAATCACTTATATACAGAAATATGTAATATTTTGTAAAATCAGCGAACATTAAGGATGTGAAGCGTATGCCTGCGGCAAATAAGTTTCCAAAGTGGATGAATGAGTACTTAAAAGTCAAAGAAGTTGAGATTGTACAAATTCCTGATGAGTATAGAATTGTTGAGAAAAAATTTCCACATATTCGTATAAAATCGGCAAAGCAGTTGTATGAACATATTGAAAGGGAAGAAGCATTTTGGACACGTGATGTCGTTCAAAATAATTCTGCGGTAAGACAATATCCAGCGATAATAAAAAAAGCTAGGGATAATTTTGTGAACGCACTTGAACACGAAGGCGTCCAAAATGGAATGTCACTGTTACAAGATGCTATAAATAATATACGTTTATGTACAATCAACTCTACGACAGAATTGGCAATAATCTTTAAAAAATATTCAACAGAACCCGAAAGTTTTTTTGAAGGATTTCGTAAAGCGGTTGCTGATGTGCCACATGCACAGCAAATTATGTCGCAAGATAAATATTTAAAAGGTTTTATTCTTGGCCTAGAATACAAAAAGGTAATTTCTGACTTATATTCAGGCATGGTTGGAAATGAGATGACAAACTTTAAAAATGCAGCTAACGATGCTGCGGATAAAATAAGCGAAATACTGAGACAATCGGATGATGATTATGAGAATCATAACCAAAAACATATTGAACTACTAGAGGCGAAAAAAGAAGAATATGATTCATTAAGGAAGGAATTTGATGAGTTTGTATCATCTTGCCATGCTGATAAAGAAAAATTAGAGAAAACTTATGAAGCGCATATGGCATTGGCAAAGCCTGCGGAATATTGGCGTAAAATGAAAGGAAGCTATAGAATAAGCGGACCGTGCTGGTTGGCTGGTACTGTTCTTGTTGCAATAGTTGCAATTACAATGTTGACGGTAATAATTTTAGATTTAGAAGCCATAGAATTATTTAACTTAGTGGAGTGGGACTTAGATGAGTGGGTAGGTGGAATTCGGACAACAGCTTTTATCACAATGTTGATTACGATATTTATGTTTATAATCAGGTTTACATCGAAAATGGCGACAAGCTCGTTCCATCTGGCGCGAGATGCAAAAGAGCGTGAGCTGCTTTCAGGTTTTTATTTGGCTTTAATAAAGGAAGGTGCGGTGCAAGATAGTGAAAGACATTTAATTATCTCATCGTTGTTTAGTAGAGCTGATACCGGCTTACTAAAGGGCGATTCTTCGCCTGAAATGCCGTTAGGTCTTATCCCAGACAGATTCACAAAGTAATTGCTTTGTTTAGAAAAACCTTCCCATTCACCGCAACAAACCCACAGAGTCTGGAAGGCCTTACAACATATCATTAAACGCAAAATACTCTTCCTCCATCGGCAGCCATTCCTTCTCAAACCGCTCGGCCATTTTTTGGCCGTTGCGCTTTAGTATGCGTTCCATTTGCGTGGTTTTGTCTATATCGCAGAACAGCTTCACATTCGCATAATCCCCAAAGATCGGATGCTGGCTATACACCCCTTCCACAATGCGCCATGGTGATGCGGGAATTTGCCTTTGGCCGTTTATGGCCATTATGCTGCAATCGAAGATATTGTATTTAAAGGCCGCGCCGCTGTTTATGTGGGGCAGCACTTCTTTGGCAAAACGCTCGTGGTGGATGTTGCCGCCGGGTTGGGCTAGGCGCTGGGGGGTTCTTAGCTGGGGCGGTAGGAAGAAATCATCCATGTGGATTATGCATGCGCCTGTTATTTTGGCCAGGTTGGCGGCTAGGGTGGTTTTGCCTGCGGCGGCGCGGCCGTCTATGGCAATCACGCCTGCGGCCAGGCCTGCCAGGCGGCTGGCGGCTTCTGCTACTTGTACATATTCCCCGGCAATTACACGGTAGGCTGGGTTTTGCTGCTGCCTGTAGGCTTGGCTGTGGTGTACGGCTTGGGGCTTGCCGCCTGTTTTTGCCTGGTATTGTTGCCAGTATTCTTGCCATTGGGTTAGGGTGAAGGGAAAATTCCCGGCGGCGGCAAGGCCGTTAGCCTGTTGTATGTATCGGAAAAATAACTGCTCTTTTTGCTGCGGGGCAGTTTCATTTGCTGCGGACAGCACAAATAAACTGAAAAGCCAGCCTGGGGGCAGGCCAAGGGCAACCCATGGCTGGATGTTTACACGGCACACATTTGCTGTGATTTTTTCAAACAGGGGGATTTCAAATTCAGTTGGTCGGATTTTCCGACCAACTGAATTTTTTTGTGCGCCTTCTGCTGAAGCAGCCAAAACCTCTGCATCAAAATAAGACTGGGCTTTTTCCAGGTTGGTTAATAGATGTTCTGCGCCGTAGGCCGCCTGGAAGCATAGCTTCACTACATCTTGCGGGGCGGCGGGTGTGCCAAAGTTTATTTCATGCATAGTTTTTCTCCGTATAAAAAATAAAACCGTCAGGGCTTTGCCCCGACACCCCACCCGCTTTTTGAAAAAAAGCGGGGCAAAAACTTTAATAAAGTTTTTTTGCTTTTTTTTTCAAAAAAAGAAGGGGGTGTCGGGGGCAAAGCCCTGACGGTTTAAACAACTTAACTCATACTCTTCATGGGATACCGCAGCGGGATTACCCTTTCCCGTTCTAGAGCCAGCACCACGCTTGGGATAAAGGCTAGTTGTATTACTATCCCTGGGAGTGAGGTTACAAAGTAGCTGGCTGTCCATAGGGCTAGGGTGTAGGTGGCGTAGACGCCGTCTGTGTATCGCCCAGCAAACAGCGCCCCCCCAAAGAAGTACATGGCCTGGGCAATGCCGGCCACCACGCGGCCTACCAGCATTGCGCCAATAAGGCTAATGTAAAGGTCTAGCGATGCGATTTTTGTGTGTACCCAATGTGCCAGAAGGCCGGCTACAAGGCCGTACACGCCCAGTTCTATCATCATGAGGTTGGCAACTCCCATGGGTGGCATTCCTGTAAGTACGCTGGATAGGAAAGGCCCGGCTACCCCTGCAATAAGGCCAAATTTCCAGCCGCAGATAAGCCCTGCCAAAAGCACAGGAATATGCATGGGCAGGATGATTGACCCCGCCCTGGGTATGGCATGAAAAGCCATGGGCAACACTACGCAAAGGGCGATTAGCATTGCGGTAACAACGAGTTTTCTTAAGTTTGACATAAAAACCTCCTAGTTTATGGTAATAACGGCCATTGGCCTATATCTTAACCGCGAAACCCATGCATCTACAGATGCAGTGTTGGCGGGAGTGTTTCCGCTGTGGTTGTAAACCCAAAAGCCCTGGGCATCGTGCCGCACCATTACATAATGCACATACCGCCTGCGCCAATCCCCAATGTATAGGAAAATGCTAACATCGGCACTGCGAATTTGCCTGTCTGTAACCCGGGGGAAATGCGTGATGGCGGCGTCGTAGCCGTGGGCAACTAAGTATCTGTGCAGCGAGCCCGGGTTAATGCCAAGCCGCCCGTCCAGGTTAAAAACCGAATCAATTTCCAGCCAGCGTATGATGTGTGCGGGGCAGGGCGGGTTTTCGCCGCCATTTAAGTAGAGGATGGCATTAAATATGGCAAATGGCCCGCAGCCAGAGGCGCTGCCGTTGCTAGCCGCACCTACGGTAAGGCGGCCCTGCGGGTAGCCGCGCTGGCTGTGTATGAAGCCGTTTGCTGCAAGAAGCTGCCGGCGTGTAATGTCTGGGTTAGTTTGGCTTGCAGCCGCCAAGAAGGCCAGGTTAGCCTGGTAACGGGCTTCAATTAGCTCTAGCTGCTGCTCGATTATATCGTCTGCGGCGTTGCGCAGGTCATTTAGGATATCCTGCAAGTTGGATTGGGCGAGGGTGGCATGTGGGGTTAAAAAAATTAGGCAGAAGGCCAGGGTTATTGCATATAGGAGAGTTTTCATGTGGGGAGGCCTCCGTTCGGTTGGTAATTTTATTACTATGCCACCTGCGCGTTAGCTAGTTGTTAGCTGTGTATTGCATCGTATGCGGAAACACTGCTTGTCCATCCGCTCGCATATGTCGCTTCTTGAATACGCGCCAAAAGTCACGTGTTCCCTGCAATGCAACACAGCTTACGGTGGCCAATCAGTGTTTTCATATGCCAGGCATGCATTGGCTGTATCTCTTGTGGCCCGGTCAAATCTCCTCAATTAAATCCTGCATAGTAAACAGCCCGGCAGGTTTGCCCTTTATAAACCGTACAGCCTGCAAAGCCCCCACCGCAAATGCATCCCGTGATTGCGCAATATGCGTAAATTCAATGATTTCGTCCAGCCCGGCAAAGATTACGCTATGTTCGCCAACTATGCTGCCACCGCGTAGGGCATGTACGCCAATTTCGTCGCGGGCGCGTTTTTTATGTGCGTTGCTACGGCCGTTTATTATGTTCATGTTGCCACCTAATGCGTTGTTGATGGTGTTGCCCAGTAGAAGCGCCGTGCCGCTGGGTGCGTCAAGTTTTTGGTTGTGATGCTTCTCTATTATTTCAATATCAAAGCCGGAATCATACAGCAACCGTGAGGCCTTTGCTAGCATATTGGACAGCAAGTTTATCCCAAGCGACATATTGGCAGATTGCAAAATGGCCACCTTTTCTGCCGCTTGGCGGATTGCTGTTTCCACATCTGCAGAAAGCCCCGTGGTACATAACACCAGGGGGATTTTTCGGCTTACGCAATATTCTGCAATGGCAAGGGTTTCACCCACGGCGGTGGGCGGCAAGAAACTAACCACAGCGTCTGCGGTCATATTGCAGCTGCCTATATCGCTGTAGGTTGGGAAAGTTAGCCCACTTTCGGCGGGGATTATATCAATCCCCGCCACTACTTCCATATCTGCGGCTTGGGCGGCAAGCTGCTGAATCACCTTGCCCATGCGCCCGAAACAGCCGCATAAAATCAATTTTATCATAGGAGTTTATACCGCCTTAGCTGTGCCTCAAGCTCGACCTTCATTTCGTCGCTGATATCAATTAGCGGCATACGGCATAGGCCAACTTCGTAGCCCATCATACGCAGGGCAGCCTTTACAGGCATTGGGTTAACATCCCAAAACATCATGCGCACCAGCGGCATAAGCCCAAGCTGAAGCTCGCGGCTACCTTTGATATCGCCGGCCATAAACTTAGCCACGATATTATGCATGCCGGCCGGTGCAATATTTGCGGTGGTGGAAATCACGCCAACCCCGCCCACCGCCAACAGTGGCAGTACATAGTCATCATTGCCGGCGTATATATCAATATCATCGCCGCAGCGCTCCTTGATTTCTGTCACCTGCACTATATCGCCACTGGCTTCTTTGATGGCTACGATATTTGGCACTTTGGCCAGCCTTTCTACCGTGCTGGCCTTAATGTTAAGGCCGGTACGGCTGGGCACATTGTACAGCACAATAGGCCCATCTACTGCCGCCGCAACCTTGGTATAATGCACAACCAAGCCCTCTTGCGAGGTCTTATTATAATAGGGCGTAACATACATAAGCGCATCTGCGCCTACATTTAAAAGCTCCTGCCCTAGTTGGATACAATAGGCCGTGTCATTTCCGCCAGCCCCAGCAATTACCGGCACTTTGCGCCCGTACTTTGCGCCAGCTGCCTTGGCAGCAGCCACCGCAACCCGCACAACCTCAATATGCTCGTCATGCTCTAGCGTGGAGGCCTCACCCGTACTACCACAAGAAACAATAGCATCTGTACCCTCTCGTATCTGAAAATCAATCAATCTTTCGTAAACTTGTGCATCAAACCTATCATTCTTGTCAAACGGCGTGCAAGTAGCAGCCCCAGAGCCAACAAAAATAGCCATTTCTAACCTCCGGAATCTCGACAGCTTCTAAGAAGTTGTCATGTATGTACTTATATAATATTGAAAAATTTTCTAAGTGTCAATGAAATTTAAGACAATCAGAGGCCTCGCCACCACATTTCTACTGCTTTCCATGGGTTCACTGCGCGAACTTGTAGTGAAATAATTCGAAATCGGTCTCGCCTGTGGCGGCAAAAACGCCTGAAACACATTGTTTTGGCGTTTCAGATGCCACTCTGGCGAGACCGTTTCTCATTTGTTTCACTATAGCATGAGCTTACGCCCGGTTTTTTCTGGTTGTATGCAAAAATGGTACCATACGGTACCATAATTTGGCCAAAATGGTACCGTATGGTACCACATTTCGGTCGTTTTTTGGCATCTTAAAATATAAAACCCTGGTTTTAAGCGGTTTTTTTGATTTTCATCAAAAAAATTGAAGTTTTTTGTAAAACTTTTTTCCAAAAAAGTTTTTGAAGGTATTGGAGGCAAAGCCTCTGACGGTCTTTTCTTTTAATTTCCTTGCCCATCTGATGGTTTTATCGTACAATATGACGATGTCATAATATATTTTTGGAGGTAGTTATGCACCCAGTATTCCAGCAGCTGTCTGAACTTCGTATTGTTCCTGTTATTGTTATCCATGATGTGGAGAAGGCCGTGCCATTGGCGAAGGCGCTTTGCGACGGCGGCCTGCCTTGTGCAGAGGTTACATTCCGCACCGCATGTGCGGCCGAGGCTATTAGGGAGATTACAAAGGCGCTGCCAGATATGATGGTGGGCGCCGGTACAGTGTTAACTCCGGCGCAGGTAGACCAAGCCTGGGCTGCCGGGGCTAAGTTTATGGTAGCACCCGGGTTAAACCCGGATACGGTTCGTTATTGCCAGGGCAAGGATATTCCTATGCTGCCCGGCGTTTGCACCCCCAGTGAAATTGAGCTTGCCCTAAGCCTTGGGTTAGATACATTAAAGTTTTTCCCAGCAGAGGCAGCAGGCGGCACAAATATGTTAAAATCCTTGGATGCGCCATACGGCATGGTGTGCTTCGTGCCCACCGGCGGCCTAACCCCAACCAATATAAAAGAATATCTATCAATAAAAAGCGTACTAGCCTGCGGCGGCAGCTGGATGGTAAAAGATGACCTAATCTCATCCGGCAATTTTGAAGAAATCACCCGCCTCACCCGCGAGGCAGTATCACTAATATAAAATTTTTTGCCTCGCTTTTTTCAAAGTGTAGGCGAAGCCCACGGTCTTAAATCACCAGAAAAGAGGCAACTACTATGTACAATAAAGTACCAACCAGTTTAAATTTTGCAGAGCGCGAGCATGATGTGCTGGAGTTTTGGCGCGAAAATAAAATTTTTGAGAAGAGTATAGATGCAAGAAAGGGCGCAGAAGCGTTTACATTCCACGATGGCCCGCCAACGGCCAATGGCAAGCCACATATAGGGCATGTTATCACTAGGTCTGTTAAGGATTTGTTTCCACGATATAAAACTATGAAGGGCTATCAAGTGCTGCGCAAGGCAGGTTGGGATACCCATGGCCTGCCAGTAGAGCTTGAAGTGGAAAAACTACTGGGCATAAGCGGCAAGCCGGAGATTGAACACTACGGCGTAGAGCCGTTTATCCAGCAATGTAAAGAAAGCGTATGGAAATACGAGGGCCTATGGCGCGAAATGAGCGAGCGTGTGGGCTTTTGGGCAGATATGAGTAACCCATACGTGACCTACCACAACAATTATATAGAATCTGTATGGTGGGCGCTTTCGGAGATTTTTAAGCAAAATCTCATATACAAAAGCTACCGTGTGGTGCCTTATTGCCCGCGCTGCGGTACACCGCTGTCTAGCCACGAGGTGGCGCAGGGTTACAAGGATGTTGTAGAAGATTCTGCCTATGTGGCGTTCAAAGTGGCGGGCAAGGAAAATGAATACCTGCTGGCTTGGACAACCACCCCATGGACGCTGCCGTCAAATGTGGGCCTTTGCGTTAACGCGAAAGAAGATTATGTAAAAGTTGCCCAGGGCGACAAGGTATACATTATGGCGCAAGCTTTGGTGGCAGAAGTGCTTGGTGACGAGCATGAAATCCTAGAAAGCTGCAAGGGCAACAGCCTAGAAGGCATGAAATACGAGCCGCTGTTCGATTTTGTTAATTCAAGCGACGCAAATTACTGCACAGTAGTTTGCGACGATTACGTGACCCTCACAAGCGGCACGGGTATTGTGCATATTGCACCGGCCTTTGGCGAAGACGATGCTCGCATTTCCAAGGCGTACGGGCTGCCACTTATGCAGCTTGTAGACGCCCAGGGCTGCTTCGTAGACGAAGTGCATCTATGGAAGGGCATGTTTGTAAAAGAAGCCGACCCTCTGATACTAAAAGAGCTAAAAACCCGCGGCCAACTGTACAAAAAGCTAAAATATGAGCATAGCTATCCTTTCTGCTGGCGCTGTAAAACGCCACTACTTTACTATGCCCGCGATGCATGGTTCATAAAAGTAAGCAGCCTGCGAGACAAACTAATGGCCAGCAACGAAACAGTAAACTGGATGCCAGACCATATGAAAGAAGGCCGCTTTGGCAATTTCTTAGAAAATGTAATCGACTGGAGCATAAGCCGCGAACGCTACTGGGGTACACCTTTGCCCATATGGGTTTGCGATAGCGAGGGTTGCGGCCATTTGCATTGCATAGGCAGCATAGCAGAGCTAAAAGAGCTTGGTGAAAATGTTCCAGAAGATATAGAGCTGCATAAGCCATATATAGACGCGGTGAAGCTGCGCTGCCCAAAATGCAGCGGCAAAATGACCCGCACGCCAGAAGTTATAGACTGCTGGTTCGATTCTGGCTCTATGCCGTTTGCCCAATGGCATTATCCGTTCGAGAATAAAGAGATGTTCGACAAGCATTTCCAGGCAGATTTTATCGCCGAAGGTGTAGACCAGACCCGCGGCTGGTTCTATTCGCTTATATCCATTTCCACCATGCTTTTTGGCAAATCCCCGTACAAGAATGTTATCGTAACAGGCCTGGGTCTAGACGAGCATGGCCAAAAAATGGGCAAATCTCTGGGTAATGCAGTTAGCCCAATGGAAGCCCTCACGAAACATGGCGCAGATGCCGTGCGCTGGTTTATGTATGTAAACTCTGCCCCATGGCTAAATTTCCGCTACTCAGACGACACCGTAATGGAAGGTGCGCGCCGCTTTATGGGCACCCTTTGGAACACCTACGCCTTCTACGTGCTGTATGCAGAAATTGACCAGTTTAACCCCTACGAACACGAAGCCAAAGACCTATCCGTAATGGATGAATGGCTGTTGTCGCGCCTTAACACCCTTGTGCAAAAGGTAGACGCTTCCCTGGACAGCTTTGAAGTAACCGAGCCAGCCCGTATGCTGGATCAGTTTGTAGATGATTTAAGCAACTGGTTCTTGCGCCGCAGCCGCGAGCGTTACTGGGTTTCTGGCATGCCGCAGGATAAAATAAATGCGTACAAAACGCTGCACCATGCCCTGGTTACAGTGGCCAAGCTGGCCGCGCCCTTTGTGCCATTTATCTCTGAACAGCTTTACCAAAACCTAGTGGCAAAATTTGACCAAGCTGCGCCAATAAGCGTCCATCTATGCGACTTCCCAGTGGCCAATACCGCCCAAATAAACCCGCAACTTGAAGCAGAAATGTTAACCATAATAGAAATAACATCCCAAGGCCGCGCCGCCCACAACGCCGGTGGCGCAAAAACCCGCCAGCCACTTGCAGAAATGTTAATATGCCTGCCAAGCGGCCAAAATGCGCCAGGGGATTCCTTCATGGAAGTTGTACGGGAAGAGCTTAACGTAAAGGCTACCCGCTTCATAACCGATGCTGCTGAATACATTGGCTACAGCTTCAAGCCACAGCTACGCACCCTAGGGCCAAAATACGGTAAACTAGTGCCAAAAATAGCCGCACAGCTAAACATCAACCCAGACGCCACCATGGCCGCTTTGCGTGCGGGCATATGGCAAACCACTATAGACGGCCAAGCCGTAGAACTAACAATGGAAGATGTACTGGCAGAAACCACCCAAAAAGAAGGCTACGCCACCGCCAGCGACCGCGGCATAACCGTAGTGCTAGACATCTGCCTAACGCCAGCCCTAACCGAAGAAGGCAACATGAACGAGCTAGTAAGCAAATGGCAAAACATGCGCCGCGAGGCAGGCTTTGAAGTAACCGACCGTATAACTGCAGGCTATAGCGCAAACACTATAATGAACCAAGTAATACAAAACAACCACGCAGCCATAACTACAGCCCTACTGGCAGACAGCCTAACCCAATCCCCGGCACCGCCAACCGCATTCGCTAAAGAATGGAATGTAAACGGGGAGAAGATTGAGCTTTGGGTCAAGAGATAAAGACAAAACCGCCAGAAGCTTCGCATCCTACACCTCCACCCGCTTTCATAATGTTCGCTTCGCGAACCTGGCACTTTGTGCTGCCCGATATCTTTAGGGTTACCTTTGAAAGAGCGTGGCAAAAACTTTAGCGTTAAACCGTCAAGGCTACGCCGCGGCACCCCATAAAATTAAAGTTTGTGAAGGTGTGGCCGGCGAAGCCTCTGGCGGTTTTTAATTAGAGTTTTTATGAAATCACAAAAAACGTGATTTCATAAGGTTCGCTTGGCGAACCCGGCACTTCGTTCCGCCCGGTTTCCTCCGGGTTACCTCAGAAGAAGTAAAAGATTGGAAATGAAAGTTTTCTATTTAATAAGCTGCCTTAACTTCGTAATAGCGCGTTATGCAACTGTTGAAGTTTAGGAAGGAATAGAAATGTTCGGCGTGTGAGTTTGGGGTGTCGGATTCTGCGAAGTTTTTTGCGTCTTGTAGGGTTTCGAAGGTAGTGAAGTCTGCCCAGTTGTCGCCGTCTGCTGTTATTTGGGATGATATGAAGCCCTTTTGTTTGCTAACATGTTCGTTTATTAGGGTTTCTACGGCCTGCAGAAATTCTGGGATGTTCGTTCCTTTTTTTAGTTTATAAGAATTGAAAAAAACGACGTTTGACATGATATTCTCCTTTGTGAAGTTTTTTCCATAATAATATATCAAAGTTTTTTGTCAAACTTTTTTTCAAAAAAGTTTGCGGGTGTGGGCGAAACCCACGGCCTTATATCAACCGAAGTTCTTTTGAAATCACAAAAAACGTGATTTCGAAAGAAGTCTACTGAATGGATGTCGCTGTTTATGGCTAGCAAATTTAACCCGTTGGGCTTACCTGCCTTGGTTAGGGCTGGTGTTGCCGGCATGTGCAGGGAGATTGGGCAGATGCGCGGCAGTAATGTTTGGACATTTATCCTGTATGGGTTGATGTTCGACATGTTGAACAACCTTTGGCGGCCGTTTGCGGTGGTTTTTTTAGAGCGGCTTGGGGGCTCTGCTTTTGAAATTGCGCTGCTTAGTGCACTGCCTGGGCTTGTTGCGGCAATTGTGCTGCTGCCTGGGGCTATTTTGTTCCGTAAATTTACCAATAAGAAGCGTGCCACGGCGGCATTTATAATGATAAGCCGGGCATGTTTGCTTGTGATTGCTTTCGTGCCGGCGCTGCCCAACGAGCTGCAGCCGCTGCTGTTTGTGGTGCTGGTGGCGCTGATGAACTGCCCAGACGCGCTGTCGCAAACTTCGTTACAGAGCTTGCTTGGCGAGATTTTTAGCGGCACAACAAGGGGGCAGGCTATTGCCCTGCGTACAAAATTTGGCCAGGCGATAATCCCTGTGGTTACTATTTCTGCCGGGTTGGCCATTACTTTCATTCCTTCTACAGAAGAGCAGCGTATGATCATGTACCAGATATTTTTTATAGGAGCGTTTTTGCTTGGGCTAGTGGAAGTTTGGATATTTAATCAGTTGAAAAGCGGCGAGGCTGCCTTCCCCCGTGAGGGTACACTTGAGGCTGCCCCACTAGAGCCGTCGCCGCTGGCTACTATTAGAGCCATCAGCAAAGATAAGACTTTTAGGGCGTTTGTTGCGCCGGCGATTTTATTTGCCTTTACATGGCAGGCGGGCTGGCCGCTGGTGAGCATTCACCAAGCCATAACCCTTGGTGCTACCGAGATATGGTTTGCTGTTTTTGCCCTGGTTACAGGGTTTTCGGCGTTTTTGTCTGGGCCGTTTTGGCAAAAGTTGCTGCGTAAATATGGCAACAATACTGTGTTTGTGGTGGCGGCCGCGCTGCTGGCGCTTAATATGTTCGCATTCCCGATAGTGCCAAATGTGCAGATAATGACGGCAGTTAGCGTGCTGGGCGGTATTTCTGCCATTGGGATAAACACCGCGCTGCTAAATGGGGTGTTGGGGGCGACGCCAGACAAAAACCGCATGATGTACTTGGCATTTTACAATACTGTGCTTAATATCAGCCTGTTTATTGCGCCGTTTATTGCGCATTTGCTGTTCTCGCTGGTTGGTAATATGTATGCGATGTTTATTGTGGGAGGGCTACGGTTTGGGGCTACTTTTGTGCTGTGGCTTAGCCAGCGAGGAAATGAATAGCTTAATATATGTGCGAAATATATAGTCGCTCCACCTAAAAACATTCGCATAGAGCGCAGGAAATTTTTCGCAAGGCGAGGAGCTGAAAGCCGCCGCGCACTAGCGGTGCGCAAGGTTTTTAGCGACGAAGGCTTGCGGGAAATTTACAAGCTCTATGTGAGGGTTTTTAGGTGGAGCGACTATAGCTAATCTAGGCGGGTTTCATGGAAATAAGAGAAACGAGATTGCCCCTTTTGGTTTTAGTTCAGGGCAGGATGGTATGGGTAAATAAAAGAAACTACATAAACATTTTTCCGTGAAAATGGTACCGTATGGTACCATAAATCGGCCAAAATGGTACCATACGGTACCATTTTTTCATCGTTTTCCACCGCTTGAAAAACCAAAACCCCCATTCTAAGCGGCTTTTTCAAATCATTATGGGAAAATATTAAAGTTTTTTGCCAAGCTTTTTTTCAAAAAAGCGGTGGAGGTGTGGTCGGTGAAGCCTCTGACGGTTTATTCCCCAAAAATAAAACAAACCCGGATAGGAGAATCCGGGTTTTATTAAGAGGAGGCGGAAAGAAAGTTATTATTTTTGGGTTACATTATGCCCCGTACCACTAGGGGTAGGCCTAGGTTTGCTGCTATTTTGCGGCAGTTTTCTATGCGTTCTGGGGCTAGGGTTTCTAGTATGGTTAGAGTTACGTTGGTGTAGTCTTTTGCCCATGCCACGAAGTCTAGCATGGCGGCGTAGGCTTTTATGCCAAAGCGTGGGTTTACTATGCGTACGTATTCTTCGGCGGTATCTGCGTTTAGGCTTACAGATATTGAGTCTACTATTGCTATTTCTTTTAGCTGAAAGTCTGGGTGGATTAGAGATACTAGGCCGTTTGTGTTTATTCTTACAGGCAGGGTGGGGGAGTTTGCTTTAAAGAATTTGCAAAGCAGAATCACATCGTTTGCGCGCTCCATTGGTTCGCCATAGCCGCAGAAAACGATTTCGTCTACGCTGGCTAGGTCGCGGCGGCTTATGAAAGCATCCTTTATTTCTGGGATTGTGGGTTCGCGCTGTAACCATAGGTTGCTGGCATCGCCCACGCCGTCTGTCACATTGCGAATACAAAAATCGCAAGCGCAGGGGCAGGCATTGGTGATGTTTACATATAATTTTTGCCCAAGTCTGTAGAAAATAGTCATGGTTTTACCAGGCAGATGCGGTGTTGAAGGCCTCAAGAACAGCGCGCTGATGGTCTGCCTCGTGGCTGCGGTTGCCGTTATGTGTGCGAGAGCCTTGGAAATGTATGCACAAATGCCCGTTCATACCGTTGCTGCGGTTGTTGCCGCCGCCGTGAGGCATACCGTTCATGGACGCTGCAAAGGTATAATCCCCAACCAGTACAAGAATGGGGCGCGGTGTCCATGTCCAGCCGCAAAACACATTGTACAGGGCTTCGGTGTCTGCATAGGTGAGCGGGTAAACATCGGCATGGTTGCCATGGGAAAAGCTTACCATTTGTATGCTTGTCCTAGTGCGGACATCTATGATGGTTATTGCGGTGTTTTGCGGGATGATATTGCGGGCGGTGCTCCAGTATACAAGTTCTACTGTGCCTGGTATGGCATTAAGCCCGGTTTCTGGCATTTGCGCCAGGTATGTGGAAAACATGTAGCCGGTCTGGCCGTTAACATTCACGGCAAACCATTCTCCATCGCGGAAATCTATAACTTCAACCATGCGCCCAGGCTGAACAAGCTTGATGCGAGTATCGCTGGTGCTTGGGGAGGGGCGCAGGTTAAGTGGCGCGGTTGTAATATAAGAAGTAGGGCGCTCTGGAATGGGGTAAATGGAACTATCATAAATAGGCAACAAATCATCTTCTGCGGCAGAAACTACAACAGGTAAAATGGCCAAACATAAAACGGCAAAACCAAGAAGCATTTTAAATCGAGACATATGTATTACCTCGCTTTGAATTTTTATGCTAGGAAACTGCTTCGCAACTTCTTAGCGATGTTTCGAAAAACAAAGGCGGCAAAGCCGCTTCGTTTAACTTGTTTCTTGTTTATGACAATATATTAACAGGTTGTTAATATATTGTCAACAGTTATTTCAAGAAAAAAACATAAAAATGTCAAAAACGAGGTTGTTTCTTGTTATTTCACCCTTATATATCGTGAAATAAATGAGAAACGGTCTCGATAGGGCGGCATCTGAAGCGCCGAGATAAGGCATTTAAGGCGTTTTTGCCGCGATAGGCGAGACCGATTTCGAATTATTTCACTATATAGTGCAGCAAAACACAAAATATCCTTTCTTTTTATAAAGCGGCTGGCAATTGCCAAAAATACTTAATAATTTAGCCTGGGTGCTTTCTGCGCCGTGTTTTTTTAGGGTTACAATGTACAATTTCCCGCCGGCATTCAAATGTAGGAACGCGCCTTCGTACATTTTAAATGTGGTAGCCTTGCCTGCATGGATTGGCGGGTTTAGTATAATCGTGTCAAATTTGCCATGGATATTTTCAAAGCAATCGGATTTGATTATATTTGACGCCACGCCGTTTTCTTTGCAGTTTAGTTTGGTTAAATCTAGCGCGGCCTGGTTAATATCTGCCTGGGTTAGGTTTATTGCATTGGCCTTGGCCAGCACAATGCCTATGCAGCCGTACCCGCAGCCTAAATCCAGCAAGTCCCCAGCCAGTGGCGGGATTGTGTTAAGCAGGATATCTGTGGCATGGTCTACATGGTCTTTGGAGAAAACCCCTGCATTGGTGGTGAAAATGAAAGCATGGCCGCCAAATGAATAGTGGATTTTTTTTATATCAGGTTTTATGGAAGCATCTTCTATAAAATAATGGCTCATTTGTTTTACCTCGCATCGGATTGTTTTGCTTAGACTTCTTTCGAAATCACGTTTTTTGATTTCGAAAAAGTCACATTTTCAATCTTTTGCTTCTTCTGAAATCACGTTTTTTGTGATTTCAGAAGAACTCTCTTATGCAAATCTTTGCAAATCTCGTTTTAAATTGGATTAGTTGTGACTATATCAAAGTGCAATTACACCAGTCAAGTAGCTGTATTGTTGTAAATTTAAGGATGAATATAACTCAGTTGGTCGGATTTTCCGACCAACTGAATTTTTCGCCAAAATAAAACTTCAACCCCCAAGCCTCTGTGGTTTGTTTTCGGTTTATATAATCGCTCCACCTAAAAAACACTCACTATATAACTAAACCGGCAAGCTAACAGTAAACACCGCCCCTGTTTGCGGGGCTTCCATATTTTTTGCCGTTATATTGCCCTTTAGGCCTTTTATTATATCTCGGCTTATTGCCAGGCCTAGGCCGTAGTTGCCGTCTTCGCCTTTATAGAAACGTTCAAACAGGCGGGATTCGTCTTTGGGGTCTATGCCTTCGCCGTCGTCTTTTATTGATATTTCTAGGTTGTTTTCTGTTAGCTGGCAGTTTATATTTACTTCGTTTTTGGCGTAGCGTATTGCGTTGGATAGGATGTTTATTATTGCCCGCTCTAGTTTTTCTTTGTTTGCATTTATGAAGATTTGTTGGGGTAGAGGCTCTATGGTTATTTGTTTGTTAGATTGATGTGCTATGGGTTTTACCCGTTCGCAGCATTCTTGCAGCAGGTTTTGTATGTCTAGGGTGGATATTGCGGTTTCTACGCCGCTGTCCATCCTGGAGATATACAGCAGCTCGCTAACTAGGTCTGTCATTTTTTGGCCTTCGGATAGTATTACACGGGCTGCTTCTTCTTTGTCGAAAACATTACCAAGTATGCCCTCTGCGTAACCCTGTATGGACATTAGCGGGGTGCGCAGCTCGTGGGACGCATTTTGGAAAAACTGTTTTTGGTTGTTCTCGTAGGTTTGCAGCATGTTAGACATATTGTTCATGCTTTTGGATAGCTGGTTGAATTCTGTATCGTTAAATGTGCTTGTATTTTCGGTAAATTGGCCGCGGCCTATGGTATCTGCATGGTCGCAAAGCCGCATGATTGCCCGCTTAAACTTGGCAGACATTGCAATAGATATCAAAAGGCTTAACATGCCAGACACCGCCAGCAGCACCCCAAGTATACGGTTCATGCTGGTTGTAAAATCCATGGCAGAGCTAATATCTGTGTACATTAAAATAGAAATGTTGCCATTAAGCATTGGCCGCCTTGTGGCGCTTACATAATAGCTGTTGCTTGCGCCCGCAACCCTTCTCATTTGGTTGCCGGTGAACCCTGCCTGGTTTGCAAGGTAATATTCTACCAAAAACTCAACCTCTGCCCGCTGTCTATGGGGCAAAAACTCCAGCGCCGGGGATAGTATTTCATTTTGCTCGTTGATTATAATAGCATCTGCATTCACGAAGGATTGTGTTCTTAGGGGGCGTATTGTGGGTACAATGCCCTCTATAGCGAAAGCTACTGGTTGCGTGCTAAATATATTGCTGCCCGGGGGTTGCGGTATAGGTGTTTGCTGCAGAATCAAGCCGCCGTCAATGGGTTGGCGTATAACATTCCTATGGGGTGAGATTATGGTCATATATGGGATATCGCTTGTTTCAAGGCTTTGCCTTAGCTCGATTTCAAACTGGCCCATGCGTATAAACGGCTCTGTATCGGAAAATCTAATGCTAAATTGTGGGGAAGCATCTGTATCTTCGCCATACGCAACCCACATTGTTTCATAGATAGAAGTGGTCAAATAAACCACATCTGTCATGCCGCCGCGCAGCTCGCGCTCGGCCTCGGCTCTAATATAATTACCCACCAAAGCGTTGAACAAAAAATACACCGCCAAGAAGCTGATAAAAATTATGCCTGTGCAGTTTAGCACCAGTTTTTTTGTAAAACTTTTCATAAGTCACCTCATATTCTGGAAACGTTGCTTTATTGTGGTTTTAGAAGAACTCTACTGTAAAACCGCATATACGGGCAGATGGTTAATCGGTGCTTCCTATCCGGAAGCCATGCCCCCATATGGTATCTATGGATACGGCACTGTTTATTTCTGCCAGTTTTTTGCGTAGCCGCTTTACCGTGGCATCTGTAGCCCTGGTTTCTACCGCATTGTCGTAGCCCCAGATTTTGTTAAGCAGCTCGTCTCTGGATACGGCCTTGTCTTGGTTTTCTAGCAGGTATGTTAGTAGGTTAAATTCTGTGCTTGTTAGCATAAGCTCTTTGCCGCCACAGTAGGCTGTTAGCTTACTGGGGTAAACTGTTATATCTGCAAAGTTTATGGCTTCGTTGGCTTTTGTTACGGTTTCTGTATCCATTTCCACCCTGCGCAGCATCGCCTTCACCCGCATGATTAGCTTAACAGGGCTAAACGGCTTGGTAAAATAATCATCGCTGCCTAGGGAAATGCCAGAGATATAATCCTCGTCTGTATCCCGCGCCGTTAGCATTATAATTGGCACTTTGGATATTGCCCTTAGCTTTGTACATATTATAAGCCCGCTACTGCCTGGCATCATGATATCTAGTATCACAAGGTCGCAGGGTTTTTGCTGGAAGGCTTCATATAGTAGGTCGCCATTCACGAAAGTTTTTGCCGTGTATCCCTCCTTTTCTAAAAAGGAGTGGATAAGATGGCGGATGTTTTTTTCGTCTTCAGCGATATAGATTAGTTTTTTCATAACTCACCTCTGTTTATAGGATTATATCATGGTAAAAAGCACAAATCATACCTGCCTCAATTTTGTTACAAATTCAAGCTGATTTTGCCTGAATTTATTTCGTATACTCCAACTGCATGAAAAATGACTATATACGGAGGAAACAAAATGAAAAAATGTGTAAAAGCCATTCTATGCATTTGGCTGGTTGCGGCATTATTGTTGGCCGCGGCCTGCGGTGGAGGTGGCGGGGGCGGCAATGGCTCGGATGGCGTAAATGTAACAGGTACAGTTGGAATGGGCAGGTTTATGGAAAGGGATATCTCTCCACCTATTGAAGGCCAGTTCCTAAGCTTTGCCGCTAGCGACGGTACATTAATAGCCGTTGAAGTAGGCCTAAGCGTAAGATACGACAGCAGTGATGGCGGCCAAACCTGGGTGCAGGCCCCTGCCTTCACTGGGGACATAGGCCAGTTTGCCAGCATACAGATGGCCACATTGTTGCCATGTGGCAGCCTGCTAGCCCAGCTATTTAGGGGTGGCGAAGGTATCATAAAAATAGACCCAAGCGGCAATATAACAGATTTCCACATAGCATCCATAGACGATATCCTAACAGACGACGATATGATTATGTTTTCACTACTGCAAAGGCTTGGGGATGACAGGCTGCTGGTTAGCTACACCATCCACGGCTTCGCCCCAGCGGTAATAGACGAAGATGAAGACGAAAACGAAAATGACGACACCACAAGAATAAGAACCTTCGGCGGCACGAACAGCAGGTTCGAGCAGCGCACAGCCCTGCTAGACCTAAACGGCAATTTGATTGCAGAACTTCCGTTTGAAAATATATCTGCCGCTGTTGCCCATGGTGATTATTTTTACGTACTAAGCCCATGGGAATCCACAATCAACCGAGTGTATATGGAAAATGGCGCACTTACAAGCCAACCCACGATAAGCCTAGCCGCAGAAGGCGGCATGGGCGGCGTAAGGATGATGGGCATTGGCATAGAGGGCAGCCTGGCCGTAAACAATGACGGAAACTTGCTTGTTCTGCATGGCGGCAACTTGCTACTGTTCGAAAACGGCCGCTCTGATACTATGCTAGATGGCAATGCATTTTCCTTCGGTGCCCCTAATAATTTTGTTTCCAGCATGATAGTGCTTGCCTGTGGCAATATTGCGATGGTTGTATCAGACGGCATTACAACCTATCTATTTAAATATGAATGGGACGAAAATGCCGTAGTAAGCCTAAGTCGCACCCTATCCATATGGTCATTGGAAGATAACGACACCGTACGCGCCGCCATAATGGAGCTGCGCCGCAGGTACCCAGACGCATATATCACCTACGAGGTTGCACTTACCAGTGGCGGCGCAATATCTGCGGCAGATGCAATCCGCAGCTTAAATACACGTCTGCTAAGCGGCAGAGGGCCAGATATCCTAATACTAGACGGCGTGCCCATAGATGGCTACGCAGGCCGGGGAATGCTGCTAGATTTAACCGGTCAGGTTAACACCGAGGGCATGTTCAAAAACCTGCTTGCGCCCTATTTAACCGGCGGGCAAACTTATGTGATACCAACGCAATTTTCCATCCCGGTGCTTATGGGCAGCGAACAGGCTCTGGCAGAATCCCAAACCCTTGCAGCGCTGATAGAGAATATCGTAACCGGCAACCCAATCCCAGATATGCAAGAGGGCAGAATGCTGGGCGGCATCCCAGAAGATGAACGCGCAACAATCGCCTTCGACAGCCTGGAAGAGCTTTTCAATTTCATGTGGTACACCAATGCCTCCGCCTTCTTACAGGATAACCGCTTAGAGGCAAATATGCTACGAGAATTCCTTGGGGTGATACAGGCCATAAGCGATAAATACCAGCTAGCCGCAGAGGATGATATGGATGCAATGAGTGGCGTGTTTATGGCTGTACACAGCGGAGGTGGCTCAAGAACCAACGCAATAACAGGCTCGCTTATGCAGTTTATGATGCAAAGCACAAACCTAGCAGCCTTCACCGTAGACAATATCATGATGTTGCAGATGATGACCGCCCGGGAAGACGCAGAAATCGCAATATTTCCGGGGCTTGCGCCAGGCGCGTGGCTGCCTTCTACTATAGTAGGGGTTTCTGCCGATACCGAAGTTGAAGCTTTTTCCATCGAATTTGTTAACACCATGCTATCACTCCAGGTGCAGCAAATGAACCATGGCATGGGGCTGCCTGTAACCCATGCAGCGATACAGGAGCAAATAAACCAAATAAACAGGCAACTAGCAGAATTTGAGATGGAGCCATTTGACATTGATGTGGGCGCATTGGTAGGCCAGCTTCAAACACCGGCGCTAATAGAAACCACCCTGCACGAAATGATTTGGGTAACTGTAGAGCGGCTTTGCACAGGCAGGATAGACCTAGAAGGGGCTGTACAAGAAGTTGAGCAAAACATTAGGAACTATTTGGCAGAACGTTCGTAAGAAAAGAAGAGGTGAGGGCTTTACAGCCCTCGCCTTCCTTGCACCAAGCTTTGTGGGGATGTGTGCGTTTTTTCTTATCCCATTTGCGGATACTGTGCGCCGCAGCTTTTTTGATGTGCGGGGTGTAAATTTTATAGGCCTAGAGAGTTATGTATCTGTGGTTAACAATGGGGCATTTCGTCTTGCTGCAAGGAATACGGCAATGTTTGTTGCCATTTGCATACCGCTTTTGCTTGTTATCAGCCTTGGCGTTGCAATTTTGCTGCGCTCCATACGCCCATATGGGAAGCTTTTTAAAACTACATTTTTGTTACCGCTGGCTGTTCCTGTGGCAAGCATTGTGTTGCTATGGCAGGTTGTGTTTAACGAAAATGGGCTTGCCAACACAGTTTTGACTACATTTGGGTTAGAGCCGGTTAATTTTATGGGCACTGGCGCAGCGTTTTGGGTGCTTGTGTTCACGTACCTTTGGAAAAACACCGGCTATAACATGATTCTATGGCTGGCAGGGCTGGATAGTATATCCGACACATTGTACGAAGCCGCTCATGTAGACGGCGCAAGCAAGCTGCAAAGCTTTAGGTATGTTACCTTGCCTTGCTTGCTGCCTACGGTTGGTATCGTGTCTATCTTATCGCTGCTTAATAGCTTTAGGGTTTTTAGGGAGGCGTATTTAGTTGCGGGTTCTCATCCTCATGATTCTATGTACTTATTGCAGCATTTGTTTAACAATTGGTTTCAAAATTTGGATGTTAGCAGGCTAAGCGCGGCAGCCACCATGATGGCGGTCATGCTGCTGGTTATCATCCTATTGATGCGGAGATTTTTGGATAATGAAAGCGATTAGATTTATTCCTCTTTCTGCCTTGGCTTTGCTGGTTTGGTGGATGTTGTGGTTTATGGTTATGGGCAGTTTGATGTCTATTGAGGAGCTTAACTTCACCATACGCCCCGCTTTAGCTGGGGACGGCGGGCAGGCCACATGGCCGCTGTTGCCCACATGGCCAACTTTGCAGCCGCTGGTGCAGCTGCTTTTAGATACGCCGCAGTTCTTTGTTATGTTTTGGAATACATTTAGGCTGGTTATGCCGTCTATTTTGGGGCAGCTTGTATTTGGTGCGCCGGCGGCTTGGGCTTTAAGCCGGTTTCGTTTCCGGGGACGCAGGATTTTGATAACGGTTTATATTGCCCTTATGCTTATGCCTTTCCAAGTGACCATGGTGCCAAACTTTTTGGTTATGGACCGTTTGGGGATGATGGGCAGCATTTGGGCGGTAGTTCTGCCATTTGCGTTTTCGGCATTTCCTGTGTTTATTATGCTTAAGGGTTTTGATGCGGTGCCAAGGGCTATTTTAGAGGCGGCTTCCATAGATGGGGCTGGGCCTTTGCGTACATTTGTAAGTGTGGGGCTGCCACTTGGCATGCCAAGTATATTGGCGGCGGTAGTGCTTGGGTTTTTGGAAGTATGGGGTGCGATAGAGCAGCCCATGATATTTTTGAGCGACCCTGCCACATGGCCATTGTCGCTGTTTCTTCCGCAGATTGTGGCGGAAGAATTGGGTCTGGCTATGGTGGCGTCGTTGTTTATGCTGTTGCCTGCCGCGCTGTTTTTCTTCTTTGGGCAAAAATATCTGGAGCTTGGCATACAGGCCACCGGGATTAAGGAGTAGGATATGAGAAATTTATTTAAGCGCATAGAAGCTGCCGACCCTGCACAGCGCCGCTCTGCCGGGAATATATTTAAGTTTTTGGCTATGTTGCTGGCGTTTACGCTTATTGCCCGGGGCACAAGTGGCGCGACCCTGGCAAGGGTGGTGTTGGCATCGCCAGAAAGAAGCGAAATTATAGAAGCGATTGCCGGTACGGCCACGGTATATGCAACGGATACACTTGAAATAACAGCGCCACAGGGGCTTGTCATAGATGAAATGTTGGTAAATATCGGGCAGAACATAGAGCGTGGCGATGCTATAGCCAGATTTTGCCTGGAAGAGCTAAAAACACAGCGTATCCGCGATGAAGCAAGCCTTAATATGATGCAACTTGATATGGAAAGGCTAGAAAACGGCGATAGCGTGGATGTAAGCCAAATTGAAAACGCGCAACGCAGCCTTCAACGCGCTCAGGAAGATTACAACGCTACAGTAAGGCAGGGTAACGCGGATATTGCAGAAGCGCAAGAAGCCCTAGATGCGCTGCTTGCCCCAACTTATGGGGTAGAAGCGCATATGCTGCCGCTTGTAATACGCAACCACCAGCGTGCGCTAGAGGATTATTATGCTGTGGTGGCGCAGAGGCAGGCCGATATTGCCGCCGCAGAAGAAGCATTGTTTGAAATTAACATAGACGACACCGCATTGCAAAACGCAACCCGTAGCCACCAGCGCGCATTGGAAGATTACAACGCAACTACAGCGCAAGGCCAAGCAGACATTGCCGAGGCGCAGGAGGCATTAAACCAACTGCTGGCCCAGCGCCCGGCAGATATAGACCGCACCGCCATAGATAATGCCAAGCGCGGCCTACAGCGCGCCAGGGATGATTACAACACCAGAAGGCAGCAGGGGGAAGAGGCTATCCAAAATGCCCAAAATGCCTTGTTGGCCGCGTTTAATGCATATTACAATGCCATGTTCTGGTCAACCGAGCCAAATTATGGGGCGGTAGCCGCCGCATGGGCAGCCGTAGAGCAGGCGCAAGCTGCCGTAACCAATGCCGAGAACACAGCAGAGGCAAATAACCTAGCGGCAAGGCGACAGGTGGAAGATGCAGAAACCTCCCTGGCCCAAGTGCAGCGCAATTTCAGCGACGCAGCGCAAGATGATATAGACCGGGCAGAAGATGCCCTAGAGGCCGCAATAACCCGGGCAGCCAACAGTTTACTAACTGCAGAGCGCAGCCTTGAAGATGCGGAAAACAACCTAGAGCAGACAAGGCGCAATTTTGACGATAACATACTGGCCGCAATAGAGCAGGCAGAAGCCGCGCTTGATACCGCAGAAACCCGCGCAGCAGACAGTTTGCAGGTTGCCATGCGCTTATTGCAAGACAGTGCCAGCAATGTAAGCTCTGAAGTGGAGCGCGCCCAGACCGCATTGCAAACCGCAACAAATGGCGCGGCAGCAAGCCGCCAGGCGGCAGCAAGGCAGGTAGAAGACGCAATAACTTCACTTAACAGCGCGAGGCAAAACCATGAAACCAGCGCCCAGCAAGCCGCAGACAGCACGGCCCAAAACATAATAAGCGCCACAACTTTGCAACTTGATATTGCAGAACAGCAGGCCACCCTAGACGCGCTGAACATGCTTATATCAAACGAAGGAATCCTATATGCACAGCATACAGGCATAGTATCTTTCGCCATGGAAGCGGGCGAAATAACCGGCAATAACGCCATTGTCACCCTGCGGGATACCGAAAACGGCGGTTTTGAGGCGCATATGCAAATATCAAGAACCGAAGCAGAAAGGCTAACCGTAGGCAGCGAAGGCGTTGTAACCACCGGCGGTGGAAATATGTTCTTTACCCCAACGGTAACTGGGATAGTAACAAGTATTTCCCAGCCAGACGATTATGGCCGTGTGGATATTACAATAGCCCTGCCGGGCAGCGACTGGAGCCAGGGACAGCGGGTAGATGTACAGGCTATTCTGCGGCGGGCTAGTTACGATTTTACTGTGCCAATATCTGCACTAAATTCAGATAATGCAGGATATTTCTTGCATGTAATGGCTCAGCACAGCACGGTTATGGGCCTGCAAAATGTAGTGATGCGCGTGAATGTAACCATTGTCGCTTCAGACAGCGATATGGTGTCTGTATCGGGGGCGGTTAGCCGTAGCTGCCAGGTGATTGTTAGCAGCAACCGCCCGGTATCTGTTGGCGACCGCATTCGGGTTGCGTAGGGCGGCGGCTTATGGCTATGATTAAATCTAAAATAGTGACTGTGTTGCTATGGTGCTTGCTTGCTGCGCTGCTGGTTGTGGGGCTTAGGGGGGCGGCAGAAATATCTCGCTTTTCCAATATATCCTTGCGGTTCTCCCAGCCCATTTGCGGGCAAACTGCCCACCGCACGCGGCAATATTCCATTGAATGTAACGGGTACAACCAGTTTTGGCCTACTTTTTGGCACGAGGGCAGCGCAGAATTTTCTGCCGGGGTAAGAACTGTGCAGGCCAGTGCCATTTCATATTCTGGCAATGCTGCTTTGGTGTGGCCTGGGCGCTATGTGGCTGGCAGCGCGCCAAGTTCTGTAGATGGCAACGGCGTTGCGGTTTCTGAAGCTCTTGCCCATAGTTTATGGGGTAGCATAGATATTGTGGGGATGCTGGTTTATGTAGACGATGCGCCTCGCATCGTGCGGGGGGTGTTTGAAGCTAATGGGGAGCTTGCATTGCTGTCCTTTCATATAGAAGATACCCAGCAAAGCTGGACAGCCATAGAGCTTGAAGGGGGCACACAGCACCCCACCCGAAGCCATGCAGAAAGCTTCGCGATAGCCTCTGGGCTTGGCAGGCCTGATTATATGCTTATGGGCGGGGTTATTACCTTAGCTCGCTTCATGCCAATACTTCCGCTGATTATAGCCGCCATACATTTGCTGGTTATGCTTATAGGTTTCATGGGGAAATATTATCCTGCTGCGCGTATGCCGGTGGTTTTTGTGGGGTTTATACTATTTGCTATCGCAGTTCCGTTTTTGCTTAATAGCCTGCCGCCGTGGATAATCCCCACCCATTGGAGCGATTTTATTTTTTGGCAGGAGTTGTTGCAGCAGGCAAATGCTGGCCTGCGCGAGTTTCTTGGCGCTACCCCAATGCTGCGCGATGTGGAATTGCGGCTGGGGCTGCTAAAGCAGGCAGTGGTGATGGTTGTGGCTTTATGTGTTTGTGTTTATATTTGCGCTAAGAATTAAGAAATAGGCTGGTTTGTTGTTGTGTTTCTATTTTTCTTAATTGGCAGCCAAATTTCAAAGGGGGCATTTTCTATATCTGTTGTGGGCAATAAAAACTGTACACTTATGGTATCAGCTATTTCATAGCCGGAAGAAGGAAGCCACTCTGAATATATGCGCTCTTCATATCTAATAAAGGAATCTGCATTATCTTCATCTTCAAAAAAATTTTTTCCTGAAAATACTGCCCATGTATGTGCGGGGATTATATATTCTTTCAGGCTGTTGTTCTCAGGCATAGGGCTTGCTACGGCTATAATGTATTCACCGCCGTTATCATGCTCTGTTTCGATACCAAAAAAGCCGTTGTACTTGGGTAGGCTGCCATCTGGATATTTAACATTGATGGCCGTGTTAAGTTCGCGACATATTTTGCCGTTGCCATATTCATCCTCCGATGCGCCTTCAAACAACACCTTTACCCATAAGGCCGTACCTTCTTCATAAGCCTTTTCTATATCTTTGCTTAATGGCGTAGATACACCAACAACACGAATAGCGCCGTGTTTCTCAATTTTAAATTCCATTTCTTCTACTCCTTTTGCGATTAGTTTGAAGTTGATTTTAGGATAGGATTTTAGTGATACGTTGTACCCCTTGGCTTTTGAGGGCGCAATGCCGTGTACGCTTTGAAAGCACGGTTGAAGGCTGTGGGGGACGAGTATCCGTATTTGAGTGCGGTATCAATAATTTTGTCTCCGCTTTGTAAGTCAACCGCTGCCAGCGACATTTTTCTGCGCCTAATGTATTCGGGTAGCGGTATGTTGGCAATATAAGAAAATATTCGCTGAAATTGATAAGAGGAGCAACATGCGATTTTTGCCAGCTCAGCATAATCAATTTCCTCTGCTATATGTTCTTCCATATAAACAAGTGCTTTGTTTAAACGTCCAATCCAATCCATTTTGTCAACTCCTAAAGCTATTATAGTTTGCGTTAAAGTATAAATCCTCTCTTTTTGTGTTCAGAAAAGAGAGGATATTTATTAGAGTTCTTCTGAAATTGCAAAAAACGCAATTTCATAAGGTTCGCTTGGCAAACCCGGCACTTCGTGCCGCCCGGTTTCTTCCGGGTTACCTCAGAAGAGGCGGAAGATTGAAAATGTAACTTTTTCCGAACCCCCCATGGGAATTTCGGAAGAAGTCTGTTGCCTAAATAAACCGCAATGTTTAAATTTATTTGCAATTCCTTAGGAACTATAGCATAGTTGCATGCATTGTGCATCCTAAGATAAATGAGTGTTTGATATAGTGTGGTTGTATCAGCCTCAACATCCATACCCCCTGTTTGACGTTAAAATTGATATAGTGAAATAACTCGAAATCGGTCTCGCCCAGCGGCACATGAAACGCCGAGACAAGGCGTTTCAGGCGTTTTTGTCGCGACAGGCGAGATCGATTTCGAGTTATCTCAGTATAGCGTACAGCCACCCCTTTCAACTTGGGAAGCACTGGAAAAATTGCAATAACATATGTATTCTTTCCTGAATTTTTTATTTCAAAACTTTTTTGTTCTTATAAAAACAGCCAATTCAGCGGGCTTTCTTGCGGAAATGATGCCAGATCATCTGCTTTTCGCCATAAAAATGGTACCATACGGTACCATAATTCAAGGAAAATGGTACCGTATGGTACCATTTTTATGTTATTTCACCCACAAGTTAGAGTTTTTTGCTTCCTCACCCCAAGGCCGGCCCGGAAAAAATGTATATGTTTGCCGCTAAAAGCTATTGTGCTGGCCATGGGCCTAGTGTATACTTGCGTTGTCTGCAAGCTATAGTGAAATAAATGAGAAACGGTCTCGCCAGAGCGGCACCTGAAACGCCGAAATAAGGCGTTTTGAGCGTTTTTGCCGCGACAAGCGAGACCGATTTCGAATTATTTCACTATAAAACATGTAGAACATATTTAGGAGGATATCAAATGCATTCACATTCTATCAAGAGGCGTTTAGCCACAGCTTTGCTTGCTTTGGTGATGATTTTTTCATTGCTGCCGCAGGTTGCGTTTACTGCAAGAAACCCTAACAACCCGCTGTATTGGGGCAATCAGCCCTCACTAGCAGAGGCTTTTGAGGAGTATTTTCTAATTGGTATCGGCTATGGGGGGCTGCATTCTGGGGAAAATATTTTTGATATGCCTGGCGTAAGAGACGGTGCAGTGTTGCATTATAATGCAATAACAGCCGGAAACCGCCATAAGCCTAATGTTCTTTTGGGCCAAGCGCCAAATGCCTGGAGCTGGAACTGGGGCTCTAACTGGGCGGGAGACGCAGATGGCCTCGTATCCTGGTCAGAAGAAGTTGAAATGTCTATGATTGGGCATACATTGGTGTGGCATGGCCAGTCTCAAGCTTGGCTCACCACCCAAACAGACGCCGCTGGCGTACCACTTACAGGGCATCCACCTGTCACCCGGGAACAAGCGATATATAATATGCATCGTTATATTAGCACAGTTGCAAGCCGCTACCGCGGGCAAATGTACTCATGGGATGTGCTTAATGAAGTGATCTGGGGCGCAGATGGCAGCACTTGGGCCGCAAACCCAGATTGGCGGCATTTTGTGCGCCGCGGCACAGGCCATATTGGCGATGCCCATGTACCCCATGGCGGGTTTGACCCTTCATCCGCAGGCAATTCCCAATGGTATTCGGCCTTCCGCAATGGCGCAAATGTGGCCGCAGGGGAATGTGGTACAGATTTTGTGTACTACGCATTTAAATTTGCCCGCAGATACGACCCATTTGCCGTGCTTTATTACAACGACTATAACGACGAAGCCCCAGGCAAGCGCAATGCCATCGCCCAAATGGTAACACAGCTTAACGAACGCTGGGCACATGACACAGCAAACAACCCAGAAGCAGTACCAGCAGGGCAAACATACAATGGCCGGCTGCTTATAGAAGGCATTGGCATGCAGGCGCATTACTCTGTTTGGCGCTGGACAGCCGGCGGGTTGCTTAACCAGAATTTTTACAACCATGTAAGAACCGCCATTGAATTGTACCGTGGCACCGGCGCAAGAATAAGCATCACCGAGCTTGATATCGCCATAAATGTTAATGCACAGGGACAGCAGTTCCCACAAGGCACAAGCCTTGGGGTAGACGCCACCCCCACCGCCCAGCAGCTAGAATGGCAGGCACAAAGATATGCAGAACTGTTCCGCATATGGCTAGAGAACCAAGATTATATTGCCCGCGTTACTTTCTGGAGCATAAATGATTATTATTGCTGGATACGGCAACATCAGGCGAAACATGTAGACAGAAACTGGAATATTAAACCCGCGTGGACTGCAATAATGGAAACATTAGAAACTGCACCTGCCCCAAATATTTCCCCCCCGGTGATTAACGCCGCCACCATCCCGTCAGCAACAGCCAGGGAAGAATATTTCGGGTTTCAATTTTCTGCACAGCGCACCAACTTTGCACCTATACGCTGGGGCATTGCCAGTGGCGCGTTGCCACAGGGCATGAGACTTCACCCCGCAACAGGTGTGTTGCTGGGCAGGCCAACCGAAGCTGGTACATTTAATTTCACCGTATCGGCAGAAAATGCACGCTATACCCAAACCAGAAGCTTTAGCATCGAAGTTGCAGAGGCCACCTACCATCCACTAACATCATGGGCAGATGCCACAGCGCTTGGTTATATTGATATAAGCCAAGACCACGCTGGCAACGCTACAGTTGCGGCCACCGCAGCAGGCGTCACCATAACAAACCGCTCTGTTTCAGAGCAAGGAATAGGCATTAACGTAGCAAAATTGCAAGAAAGATTTGGCAACCTCCCCATTACAGTAACAGCAATAGCAAGCGAAAGCCCTGCCGGCACTGGCCTTGGCCTGTCTGGCTCTTCTGCAGGTTCAAACTGGGGCAACGAAGATACCTCTGTCACATGGACTCGCGACAACGCCGGCCCGCTAGATAACCGGGCATGGGGCGTTCCTGCCGGTTTCTTGCGGGTAATATCAAATGACGGCGCTTATGCAGAATATGCCGGGCTTGTAATCACCCTCACAGAAGTGCAAATGGGTGGCGTATGTATATTTGAACTGGCTGCGGCAACGCCACAGGCAACCGCGCCTGTTGCAGAGCCAGATGTAGCTGCAACGCCCCCTATAGTTGGGACACCGCCTGCGGCTGCTTTAACTTTGCAGATTGGAAGCCTAACATTTACCCGCCAAGGCGCACAAATGACAAGCGATGCCGCCCCATTTATAGACCCAGAAACAGACCGCACAATGCTGCCGCTGCGTATTGTGGCAGAAGGCCTTGGCGCAGAAGTTGACTGGGACGGCGCAACACGCACCGTAACCATATTGCAAGGCGCAACAACCCTAAACATGGTAGTTGACGTGCCGCTGGCAGGCGACATGGGCACACCCGTGATTATCGACGGCCGTACCTTTGTTCCTGCCAGGTATGTAGCCGAAATGCTGGGCGCAACCGTGGAATGGGATGCAACCACCCAAACCGTGACAATAAACAATTAATATACCAATAAAAATACCCCGATTGTTGGAAGGCATCGGGGTGTTTTTTTGTTGTTGTATTTCTATTTCAAAACCTGTGTGTTATACTCGACTCGTACGCGGGGGATGACACCTATAAAAAATAAACGAGCAGCGTATACTTTTTTGTTATTCATTCGGGTAAGCCGCATTGGCGGCGTGCCGCCGATGTGTGCTTATCTTATTATAGGAGAGTACATGATGAGTAAATTAATTAATGTTATAGATGAACAAGGCAACGCGCTGGCTTCCACTTACCCCAAGCGCGCAAAGTATCTGATCAAACATGGCCGTGCACGTGCCGATGGTGATAACGTTATTATCCTGTTAGCACCGCCGAAAAACATGACTGTTGTTAAACACAGGGATGCTTTCGCTAAGAATCTGGCTGAAAAGAAACGGGCGCAAAAAACAATCACTGAGCATATGCGATTGTTTGATGTTTTTGGGGACGCGAAACCCACCGCCGAGGAACTTGGCATGTTTTGCTGGGGCAAACAAGGTACATGGCACGGCAGTGGTGAGCTTACTGCTAGATGGCGTTTCCTTGATGAGTTCGCCGCATTTTGCGAAACACAAGAGGCCAACGGCCAAGCCGACTACGAGTTGCCAATATTCGCTGCTGCCATCCGCACACTTATACATGACCACTTTGAGGGTGATGCGTGGCGAGCCGTTACGAAGTACAAGCAGGAGATTGTGTTTATACCCGAAGGCACAAAAATTGACCCGCAATATCTCAACGGTTTGGGTAACGACGAGTTTGTAACGGCATTCAGAGCATTGCAAGAATTGATATATGGTATTTATGAGGGAATTGAACAGGGTTCACCCTTCGAGTGGGGCTGGCCGGATTATCGCGGCCTCACGGTCTACGGCATAAACCACGACCGAGTTTTACGGGTGTTTGAATCAATTTCGTATGGGGAGTTGGTCAACGATGCATTGATTGTAGACAAAAAAAGTTATTTCTCCTCCGACCATCATAAGCCACAAGACCGGGCGATTTTATTGTTGAAAGGCTTCACCCATCACGGGCTTTTTATTGATGGATTGGAAGATAAAAAAGCATTGACGTTCGCGGTGTCATGCCCGGATTCGCCCGACGTTATACGGGTGGTGCAATCGTACTTCCGAAGCAGAGCCAACCCCGATGGTTGCCGCAAATGTTCCGATGATTGCATGGAACAGGCATACTGTTGGTCAACGACTTATTACCGCCACACAAAATTGATTTCACATCGTTTTGTAGAAACTGGCGAGGTTGCAAAGGTTTATCCGCCGTGGTCGATAGCGGAAGCAAGTAAAGCGGAATTTCTTGCCCGAACCGATTATCTTCCAAAAAATTTGCGCCAAATGCACAACGCCATATATCATGATGCCTGCAATGTCGGCATTTGGGCGGAACCCTTCTACGATATGTTCAACGGCGCAGTCGTTTACGCAAAAGGCACATGGAAGAAACATACACGCTTAATTTTTTGGGACAGCAACGCAATAATGGTGCGGTTGGAACGGGTCTTTAATAAACATCCGGATAAAATGACTGCGCTTGAGGAACGTTTTCCCGGTGTTTTCGCACAAAAAAAGAAGCATTGCGTGGATTGCCAACCGACCTGCAAGCACAGACAGGTAGGAGGCAATGACGCATGGTGCAGCTATGTGGAATTTTGGTTTGAAAAACCGACCTATGACGACGCAATATTCATATGGGAGCTGTTCAAGCTAGACAACAACATCAAGCTCGTTTAATAAAACCCCTCTGCCATTCTTTTGTTGGCAGAGGGGTTATTTGTTAATGGGTGCTAAACAAATTCTATATCCATAGCAAAAACCCGAACCCTTCGCCAATCAATTTAATGGTTGGCGAAGGGTTCGGATTATACGTTAGCCCTGCGCATATCGGGTCTTTACTTGAGACCAATTCAGTGTGCATTAAAAAACAAAGTAAAGATTATTTTAAAATCTTATAGTGAAATAATTTAAAAACGGTCTTGCTGTCACAGCTCTGTCAAGACCGTTTCTCACTGATTTCATTATAAATCAGTTAATCCAAAATGATGCGCAATTAATTCAGCCATTTGTTCAACTGTGGAATTATCGTTTCGAGTAACGAGTTTAATCCCATGCTCTGTGGCTTCGCGTGGTAGTTCAGGTTTGCCATCTCCCCATATTGCATAGGCTTTGCTGATAAGCATTTCTTTTTTATTTTCAGAAATATTACGTTCGCGGATTTTATTTGCGTACATTTTGGCAAAATCATTTGAAGCATTAGCATCGTAAACCATAATTGCGTGTGTTACATAATGGATTATACTGTCTATATCAATGGCATTTTCGCAGATTATTTTTTCGTGCTTTGTGGCAAGTTGAATCAAATCCATAATCACCATCGGCGTAAAATCGCGTGTCATTTCCTGTTCCCATTGTGCGGCTTCTTCTGGGTCTTGTGCAAAATAATCGGGCACACGACGGCATAACCCCGGTTGAAACTGCGGGTCGGCATCTTGTTCGTATTTCCATCGGTTATCACATGTGTGATATACATAAATGCTATATTTTTTACCAAGCTCATTTGCGACGGCCGCACCGTCCCCTAAAATAAAATAGACATTTTGCAATAACCGTTTAAGGATATTATCGGGTATTTGTAATCTTGATACGGCTTTTTCCTCAAGTTTTTCTGAAACTTCAAATAACCTGTTTACAGGCGAAGAATTTCCGGTATAGTCCACATTGGTGATTTGTGTTTTAATTTCCTTTGCTTTGTCGTACAACAATTTAACATCAGTATCCTTATTGAAATCTGCCTGCTCAATCTGGCAAATAAATGTTACTACGATTTCTTTTAGTTCATGTAAGAGTGCAACTTCTTCATCAATTTCGTTTACCTTGCTACCAAGCACATCCAAAACCACCTCTGAACTGGATGCGGCAAAAACTCGCTGAATATCTTTGATGTTGATATTCAGTTTGCGCAAGATGAGGATTTGCTCCAACCGCTTTACAGCTGATTCGTCATACAATCTGTATGCATAATCATCGCAGCGGGCACTGTGGATTAGCCCCATATCCTCGTAATAACGGAGCGTACGGGCAGATATGCCGTACTTGGTTGATACATCCCTAATTTTCATAAAGTCATTCATTTTGTTGCCTCCTCGTTGGATTTTTTATAAGCATAATCGCTTCCCCAACGGTAGAGTCAAGGGGTGAAATAGAATTATTCAATGGTCATTCAAATATAGTAAAAATCCGAACCCTTCGCCTATAAAACATGGCTTATGGTTCGGATTATCTGTTATTTATGCGCATATCTACACCATACTCGAAAGATTTTGTCAAGACTGCGCTAAAATCTCATCGCAAGCTGCTTACCCATATCTTACAGGATGTTCATATTCCTGTAAAGCCCGACAAGCTAAATCTGTACGGCGAAGACGTGCGGATAGTAGAGAAGCTTACTAAACCAAACAGAATGCTCACATCTATCGAGAAAGATGAGATTGTAACCAAGTATGAAAGCGGTCTGAGTATGGCGAATGTTGCCAAGGAGTGTGGATGCCACCATACCACAGTGGGGAGAATACTAAAAGATAGGGGAGTTGCTATCAGGGCGTGATGTGAGTGTTTGCCCTATAAAATCTGCCTTCCTATGTGTTTGCTCTAATAGAAAGCCCCGATTGACTGTGTCCACGCAATATCCCGATATCTCTATCGTTGCTACGCGGTTTGATGTTACCTAATACCCTCTTCTCGACTTCCGGTGTCCAGTATATCTTCAACTTTTCTCTTGTGCGGGTGATCGCGGTGTAAAAGATGCTGTGCGTAATGCGATCTTCAATCTCATTAGTAACAACTATTTTCACTGAATTATATTCCAGCCCTTGTGCTTTGTGAATTGATACCGCATAAGCAACTTGAAACGGAACCACTGCGGTTAGCGGAACTTCGCCGTCTTCGTCAATATTTCGGTGATCATCCACAAGGAAGCGAATAACAGTGCGGTTTGACACTGAGCTAGGAAGCAACTCAAAATCATAGAATCGTGCTTCTAAGCCATTGATAGGCTTGTCCACTTCAACATCAAACTGTATCTGTCTATCAACTATTTTTATTCCCACAATCCAACCCTTAACGTTGTTATAAATTAACGGGCTGAATCTGTCTGAATCATTGAATAGAACGGGGTCGCCAACTTTATAAGGCAGAAGCCCCCAAAGAGTTGCGGGGTTTGGGTTTGCTTCCTGTAAAAAGCGATTGATGTTATTTATTCCATATAGGCCATCGTAATTAAGACATAATATTATTTCGTCGGGTTCTGCGGGCTCGAAAATTGAAGCATCAAGTGTAACCGAGTAACCCTGTCGGACAATGAGTTCAAGCACTTTGTCATCCATGCCTCGGACTCTATCCCAAAATATCTGTAATTCTTTGTTTTGGCGACTTCTGTGAGGAAATTTTAGTTCATGCACTGAAGCCGTAGGCAGAAACCCGCGCGCAGCACCAAACCAATTGCCAAATCGGATGGCTTCTATCTGATAAATGTCGCCAACTAAAACAAGCAAGCTAAAATCGGCTTTCTCTAAGATGGCTCTCATATCGCGGTTACTGACGGTGCTACATTCATCAATCACAACAATATCATATGATGTCCTTTTTTCTCGTCTGCTAGTAAATTTGGCAATAGTCATAAAATCGGTATCATCATTCTGAACCGTAACCCTGCGTTTCATATTGTCCACGGCAGGATTCGTGTTGGCTAGATATAGCTTACTTTGATCCTTGAAGAGATTTGATATATGGTTTATCAGCGTAGATTTTCCTGTGCCAGCAGAGCCATATATCATAGCGACTGATGACTGAGAAAACATCCCTCTCAAGATCGCTTCTTTTTCAAGGCAATCGACACCATGCGTCGCTGTCGAAAGCCAGGTGTTAATGGAGTTTGCGTAATTTTGGACTCCCGAGCTAGAAAGCTCGATAAGCCTCTGGATAATCGATATAGTATCATCTTCATATCCACGAATATAGTAGTGTTTATTTCGCTCTTTAATCCAACGTCCTGTGTGCGTATAGTACAGTTTACTGTTGTAAGTATTGATAAGGGATGCTACATCTCCGAACGTTGCAAGCTCGTCCGCTTCAGTGTACAGCTGGCCATTTATCTCTGTGTTGTTGCTGATACATCGAGCTAAAAGCTCGTGCATTCGACCACTTGCATCAATGCACTCAAATAAATCCCCAAGTCGTGGGTTGTGGTTCTTAGGTGATGAATTAAACGGCATCTCGTCAAAAGGTTTACATCCATAGTCAAGGTAAAGTTTTGACAGTAAAGAGTTGACATCCCCTAGCTGGTTCTCAATGATGCTGTTATCCATATTATAAAGCAGGTATCGCAGTATGTTACAACCTGGTAGACTCTTTCTAATTATTTCTCGGCATCTATCCAGCAAATCAAAAAAGTGGCTTACTCTTGCTTTGGAATCTGCAAGAATCCTAATCTTTGTTTGTTGATAATATGTGTCTTCAAAGCAGAGCAGCTCCACCAAGTTAAAGCCCTCTTGCGTTAAAAATTGCATTAACCCACGCACTTCAGCACTGTTTGCATAGCTCTGCAACCTTTCACCAAAGATTTTTGAGAAATTCTCTATTTCGATTGGTCGGATTGCAATCTCCCATTGCGTAATGATAAATATTGGCATCGTTTTGCCGAGTATACTTATACTATCCTCGACTGTCCAAAGCCTAACAGCATAGTTTTTCGGAATTTCATGCGTAGTAAAAGCAATGATTCTGCTAGTTTTGTTATTCTTGCCCATTGTAGGGAGGAATGTGATCTCATAAAAAATACGCTGACCAACAAAAAACGGCTTAGTTTTATGAATGTAGTAGCGATCACTCTTTGGTGAGCTT
>WQVK01000015.1 GCA_009784025.1 Defluviitaleaceae bacterium | reverse complement strand
TTGAGCAATTTTGAAGTTACATGAACGCCCTGCACCGACGCAGCGAAGCGTAGGAGGTGCAGTCAGACAGCGTTAGCTGGCTGAGTAATTAAACTGGACGATTTTCCAGTTTAATTACTATATGGTGAAACAATTCGAAATCGGTATTTCACTATACCAACACAAAAAGAAAACCCCTAGCACATGCAGGGGTTTTCTTAAAATAGAATTATAGCCATTTAAACCGAAAGCAAACTACTCAAACTTAAATGTCTTCATAGACAGCAGGCCAAATAATATTGTTGCGCCTACGGCTACATAGAAGTAGAAACCTTGGAATATGCCTGTGCCGTTCCAAGCGGAAACTAGCAGCTCTATTGCGAATTGTGTTGGTATGAGGCGGGTTAGGTTTTGTAGTATGTCTGGCAGGTCTGCTGTTGCTACATTTAGTAGGATAATCATGGCGAACATTATTACCATACATAGGTTTTGGGAAGTTTTAGCCTTTTTACAAACATTGGCCAGGAACATGCTAAGGGTGTAGAACATTGCGAAGATGAGAAGAAGCATTGGGATGAAGGTATGCCAGCTTGCGGCAGATACATCCATGTTGTAAACGAAGATGCCGAAGGCAATAAGCCCGCCGGTAAGCAGCGTTGCCGCAAAAATACGAAGTAATACGCCAGATATGATGTAATGCCCTGTGGTAACAGGTGTCATGCGCAGCTTACGTAGGAATTTGATTTGCCGGCCGTAGGCATGGCTCATACCTGCGTCTGTGAAGCATAACACCAGCATACCAATCATCATAAAAACGGGGAGTGTCCCTGCCAGCAGCACAGGGTCTGTTTCTTCTACGCCAAAGCCAAGCATCATAACCACGTTTATGAATGGGAAGATGAGGGCAAAGAAGATGTTAAGGGGCTCTCTTAATAGGGTTAATGCGTGATATTTTATAAGTCCTGTCATCATTTTACAGGCCCTCCTTTTTCATGTTTTCTTTCACAAAATCTTGTAAGCTGCTGCAGTTGTATTTTGCTTTAATTTCTTCCGGCGAGCCTTGTTCGAAGATTACGCCGTCTTTTAGGAAGTAAACCATATTGCAAAGGGCTTCTACCTCGTCCATATAATGGCTTACCATGAATATTGTCTTGCCTTGTTTTTGGTTTAATGTTTTCAAATATTCTTGAACATCGCTGCGGCTGGTGGCGTCCATTCCTGTGGTAAGTTCGTCGAAGATTAGTAGCTCTGGGTTGTGGAACAGTGCCAGCAGGATATTTAGCTTCTGACGCTGCCCGCCAGATATTTTGTCTGCCAGGTTGTTCATGGCCGGTGCAAGCTCTAGTATGTCTATTAGCTGCTCTAGGTTAACCTTTGCGCCACCGTAGATGGATTTCCAAAGATTAATTGTTTCTTTCACAGTAAGGCGGCCATCAAATTGCGCTTCTTGAAGCTGAACGCCCATATGCTCAAACATTTTTGCCTTACTGAAGCCATATTCAACCTTGCCGCTGTCGGCTTTTTTTGCCCGGCACACGATATCCACCAGGGTGCTTTTGCCAGAGCCATTACGCCCCACTAGCGCCGTGAAAGAACCCTTTTCTACCGTAAGGTTAACGCCCTTTAGCACCTGGTTGCTACCATAACTTTTCTTTAAATCGTTAATTTGAATCATTCTATTTCCTCCTTGATTTGTTTTTGTTTGCCTTGATGGACATATATTAACAGATGCCAGCATGTTAAAAACAGTGTCAGATGTTATGAATTGATGTGACAAATGTCATAAGTTGATGTGAAAATATAAAACCATGGGCATTGCCAATATCCACCCGTTTTTCATAAGGTTCGCGAAACGAACCCGGTACGACCTGCCGCCCGATTTCTTTTAGGTTACATTTGAAAAAAGCGGGGCAAAAAACTTTATAGTGAAATAATTCGAAATCGGTCTCGCCTGTCGCGGCAAAAACGCCTGAAACACCTTATCTCGGCGTTTTAGGTGCCGCTTGGCCGAGACCGGTTCTCATTTATTTCACTATAACTTTTGGGCTTTGCAAAATTAGTATGCTATAAAGCAAAAGCTAAGGAGGGTTCGAAAACATGACCCTCCTTAGCTTTTGCCTAAGCTTCACTTAATAATACATTCCAATGTTATAACCATTCAAGTTGAAAACAAATCATAGTAGTTCATGGGTTGCAGTTTCATTTTCGCGAAAAATTCAGTTGGTCGGAAAATCCGACCAACTGAATTTTATATATAAAATTCCGAATACAACGGTAACATTTGCGTAAGTTTTATTCCGTCGCTGTTACGCCATTGCCATATCATGTTTGGGATGATTATACGATATTGGCCGGGCGGTAGTGGGGCCAGCTGTATGCTTATTGGGCTTGGGTTGTACCAGTTTGTATTGTGGGTTTGGTGTTGGCCGGGTTGTAGGTTAAAGCCTATGAAGCCTAGCCAATAGTTGTGGCGGGAAGTGGTGAGGCGCCGCCATTGGTTGCGGTGTTTTTGTTCTAGGAAGTAGTTGGCGGAGGTTTGGATGGGGTAGGGGGAGTGGTTGGTTATTGTGAAAGTTGCTTCTAGGGGGCTGGTTTGTGTGGGGTTTATTGTTAGGATTTCATGTAAGTTTGGGGGCTGGAGGTTGTGGGTTATGTCGTTTAAGCAGGTGGCGGTTATTATTTGAATGGTCGCTTCGCCTGTGTTTATTTTGGGGTTTTTGTTTATGTCGAAGGCCCATACTGCCACAGAGTGAGTACCGGCTGGCCATGGGTGGGTGGCGTGGATTATGTGAGTTGTTCCGCCTGGTGCTTGGTGGCCCATGAAAAACATATCGCCGTTGGAGAGCTCGATATTTAGTATGTTCGCGATACCTGGGTTGTTGTTGTGCACGGTTATTTTAAAGTAGCTGTAACGGCTGCAGGTTTCGAAATTGAAGGTGGCGGCGTTTTCTCTGTTGTATGCGGCTGTGAGGGTGGTGTTAACTTGTAGGTTTCCGGATTCTAGCAGGACGGCGGGTAGGTTGTATTGGCCTTCTGTCCATAGACTGGTGGCCTCAGGCGGCTGTGTAAAGGGTACTATAAAAAAGACCAGTATTAACGTGGTCGCGAGAAATATCAATGCTGATAAGATTTTTTTCTTCATTTATAATCACCTTGCTTATTATAACATGGTTCTGAATGGTTTGCGCGCCTGTTGCAGGGGTGGGTTTTCAATGGGTAAGCTGTGCTGGTTTCGTAATGGGAATCAGCAGGCAGGACTCGCATGATTTTAAAGCCTCACCTTCGGGAGGTAATCTCCCGGATTTCCTGGCGGGTGATGCAGCCTGTTAGCAGCACGCCGGCTAGATACACCGCCAGTAGCAAAGCGATGGCCATGGCTAGGCCAGCCCGCAGCCCGGCGGCTTCTAGCAGCCATCTGTCGGCTATGTATCTGCTGGCCAGCCCTGCGGCGGCGGCCGCCAGCATAGGCCGCAGAAACCAGCGGCTAAATTCCATTTCTATGGGCATAAACTGGCGGATTTTATAAAGCCCAAGGCCAATGGCCACGATAAGGCTAAAAAGCCAGCCAAATATGTATCCCACCAGCCCAAACTGCGGCACAAATACATATATAAAACCGATGCTAATGCCAGAAGACAGCAAGCTGTTGCGGAAGATAAACATCTGGCAGCCAAGGCCATTTAGCACACCAGACAGCACAATTTGCATGTAAATAAACGGGCACATAACCCCAAGCAGCATTAGCATAACCCCTATGGGCTGGTTGTAAATGGCCAGCCCTAGCTCGTGGGAAAAGAACATAAAAAGTGCCGCCGCGCCCATACCCGTAACCGCCGCAAAAAGCAGCGCCTTAGAAGCCACAGGCGCAATGCTACGCTCTTGCTTTGCGGCCACGGCCTCTGCCACTGCGGGTACTATGGTTACGCTTAGAGCGGTTAGCACCGCCGTAGGGAAGTAAATTAACGGAATGGCCATGCCGCTTATGCGGCCGAACTCGCTGATAGCTTCGGTGGCGGATAGGCCGTATATTTGCAGCCGCCGAGGGATAAGTACATTTTCCCAGGCGGCCAGCAGCGAGCCTGCCACACGGTTGCCCGTGAGCGGCAGCGCCATGCCCATAATCAGCGTAAAAACCTGTGCTTGTGAAAGTTTTGGCAGGAAATTTAGCTTCATGCCGTATCGCCAGGCGGCGGGCTGGGCTGGCGGATTCTTGGCCGCACCCCCCCCCAACATCTTCTTTTTATGCCGCTTATAAGCCGCAAAAACAAACAGGAACGAAAACATTTCTTCTACCACGATGGCGATAACCGCCACAGCCGCAGCGTATTCCAACCCCAATGGCACAAACCGCGCTGCTAGCAAATAAATAACCAACATACGCACAACTTGCTCTAGCACTTGGTTTACCGCCGGTATAGCCGCTTCTTGCAACCCAATAAAATACCCGCGCATACAAGTGCCCGCTGCCATAAACGGAAACGCCAGCGAAAGTATCTGCAGCGGCAACAGCACCCTAGCATCATGAAAAAAATTATCCGCCAAAAATCCCGCCCCAAAAAACAGCACCACCGTAAGCAAAACCCCAAGCAATGTAGTAACCCCCGCAGATTGAACCAGCATCCGCCGCATATTACCATACTCGCCCCGGGCTTTCTCCTGGGCCGTAAGCTTGCTAAGTGTAGTATTAAACCCCGCGCAAGAAATGCTCCAAGCCAGAGCATAAACAGGCATTATCAGCTGATAAAGCCCCATCCCCTCTGCCCCCATAAGGTTAGACATATATATCCGATAAACAAACCCAAGCACCCTTGTGATAACCCCAGCAGCAGTTAAAATAAGCGCCCCGGTAAGAATTTTCCTGCGATTGATACAAACCACCTCCGTGTGGTTATGTATATGAAGTGGGGGAGGGGTTAATACCGTGGGTTTTGCCCACACCCAAAAATTCAACTTTTTCTATAGTGTTTGTGGAAGAAATGGTACCATACGGTACCATTTTTCTGTAATTATGGTACCGTATGGTACCATTTTTGGGCCAAAAAAGCCCCATTTTGGCATGTCTAAATCCGTCAAACCAGCCAAACATGCGCCTTTTGTAAAAAATATTTTTGCAAAATTAAAAAGTCATAATTTTTTGGCTCGTTTTTTCAAAAAAATGGGCAGGAATGTGTGGCTAACCCCTATGGCCTTAAAACAAATGACAACCCCAACTTTTTCTGTTAGAATAATTAAATCCTATGAAACTGGGGGTAGTATATTATGTTGAACGGTAGAAAAATTGAAATTGCTTTGCCTAAAGGGCAAAGGCTTTTGGGTAAGGCTTATGAGATTTTTAAGGAGGCTGGGTATGCCAGCGCCGCGCTAGAGCATGAGATTGCCAGCAAGGGGCGCAAGCAACTGGAGTATGCCAGCGATTGCGGGCGGGCCAATTTTTTGCTGGTGCGCATTGCAGATATCCCGCAGTATGTGGACCGTAACTGGGCAGATATTGGGATTTCGGCCTTCGATTGTTATAGGGAGTATGAGCTGTCTAGCGTTGTTGGCGGCCATGCCATGCGTGGCGATAATTTTATTTCCACGCTGCTGCCAGATTTGAATTTATGCGGGTTTAGCCGGTTTTGTGTGGCTGGGCTGCCCGAGAATAGAGAGTATTTTGAAAAATGCAAAAATAGCCACGAGAAAATACTTTCTGTGGCTACGCAGCACCCGCATATAGCCTCGGCCTATTTTAAGCGGCTGCATGTGCTGGCAGATATTGTGACTATAAGCGGCTCTTCGGAGCTTATGCCCAGGCATGGGGAAGTTGATGTGATTTTCGATATAGTGGAAACCGGTCAGGCGCTGGTGGAGAACGGGCTGGAGATTTTTGAAGAAGCCATGACCATCCAAACCAAGCTATTGGTAAGCAAAGCCGCACTAAAATACGATGCACAAATTGCTAAATTGATTGGAGAGATAAAAAATGCAATTAAGTAGGAATTGGGAAAGAATTTTAAGCCGCAAGGCAGATGTAGACGCAGTTGTAGCAGAATCTGTGTCTGCTATTTTAAGGGATGTTAAGGCCAATGGAGATGCGGCTGTTCGCAAATATGCAGAAAAATTTGACGGCTTTACAGAAGCCTCCCTGGAGGTAACCCCGGCGGAAATTGAGGCGGCCATAAAGGCCGTGGGCACAGATTTTATCCGCATGTTAGAGCGGGCAAAAGCGCAAATAACCGAGTTTCATGCCAACCAAAAAGAACGCGCATGGGGCATTTATAAGGACAACGGCGTGATGATGGGGCAAATAGTGCGGCCGCTGGCCAGCGTTGCTTTGTACGTGCCTGGTGGCACAGCGGCGTATCCATCGTCTGTGCTTATGAACGGTGTACCTGCGGCCATAGCCGGGGTGAAGGATATTATCATGCTAACCCCCGCCAAGGCAGACGGTAAAATCCCAGACAGCATACTGGCGGCGGCCTATGTGGCCGGCGTTACCAAAATTTACAAAATAGGCGGGGCCCATTCAATAGCTGCGGCTGCATACGGCACGGCCACCGTGCCAAAGGTGCAAAAGATCGTGGGTCCGGGTAATATTTACGTGGCCACGGCCAAGCAGCTAGTATACGGCGAAGTTGATATAGACATGATTGCCGGGCCGTCTGAAATCCTGATAATAGCAGACAAAACCGCAGACCCAGCCCATGTGGCAGCAGATCTAATGAGCCAGGCAGAACATGACGAACTAGCCAGCAGCATACTAATAACCACCAGCGAACAGCTAATCACCGCCACCGAGGCAGAGCTAGACCGCCAGCTGGCCTACCTAGGCCGGGCAGAAATAATCCGCAAATCCTTAGAGGATTTTGGCGCAGCTGTGCTGGTAAAAGACCTAGACGAAGCCTTTAAACTATCCAACGAACTAGCCCCAGAACATTTAGAAATTCTAACAAACGACCCGATAGCACAGCTACCAAAGGTGCAAAATGCAGGCTCGATTTTCCTAGGGGCATACAACCCAGAACCCCTTGGGGACTACATGTCTGGCCCAAACCATGTGCTACCCACTGGCGGCACGGCGAAATTCTTCTCGCCACTGGGGGTATACGACTTCGTAAAATACAGCTCTTATAGCTACTACACCAAGGCCGCCCTGGCAGAACTCCGCGATGATGTAATCACTTTTGCAGAATCTGAAGGCCTAGATGCCCATGCAAATGCAGTAAGAGTAAGATTTCCCAAATAATCACAATATACCGCTTGCTGCGCCCGAAACCAAATCTAGATTGGCGTGAACAAAATGACACCAGACAAATATCTAACAAAAAAAGCAAAATCCCTGCACCCATACGTAGCCGGGTTGCAACCTCAAGAACCCGGCTGGATTAAGCTAAACACCAACGAAAATCCATATCCCCCCTCGCCAAAAGTGAATGAAATCCTACGAAGTGTAGATACAATGTCACTACGCCTATATCCCCCCGGCGATGGCGGCCTGCTGCGGCAAACAATAACAGCAAGCCTAATCCCTAACCCCACAACCGAACATCAAAATTCCCAGCAGCCCGGCGCGCCCAGCGTTTTTTGTGGCAACGGGTCAGATGAGGTGTTGGCGCTCGCATTCCAAGCATTCTTCAGCGGCAAAAGTAATATCCACACCCCGGATATCTCCTACGGGTTTTACCCAGTATGGGGCGCTATGTACGATGTGGGGCTAAATTACATCCCGGTGGAAGAGGATTTTTCCATCAACCCGGCAAAATACAGCGGCGGCAATGGGGTGATAATAGCCAACCCAAACGCACCGACTAGCCTAGCCGCTGGCTTGGGCGCAATTGAGGATATCTTAAAGCAAAACCCAAATGGTGTGGTGCTGGTAGACGAAGCCTATATCGATTTTGCCAATATGCCAAGCGCGGTGGCGCTGCTGCCAAAGTACGAGAACCTGCTGGTGGTACGCACATTCTCAAAATCTCATGCATTGGCGGGCATGAGGGTGGGTTACGCAATTGGCCACCCGCGGCTAATAGACGCGCTACATCTAATGAAGGAATCCTTCAACTCATACCCCCTAGATATCCTGGCGCAAAAAGCCGCAGCAGCGGCTTTCAGCGATACAGCATACCTAGCCTCTACAGTAGAAAAAGTAATCGCCACCCGAGACAGAACAATTGCCGCTCTGGCGCATCTGGGATACAAAACATTGCCTTCTCAGGCCAATTTCATACTAATAAACATAGGCGAACGGGCAGAAGAGCTATACGAGCATCTGCTGGCCAACAAAATCCTGGCACGCTACTGGAATAAACCACGCATTGCAGGCTTTTTGCGGGTGACAATAGGCACAGATGAGGAAATGGAGGTGTTCATATCATGCGTGAAGCAGTGGTAAACCGTGAAACCCTAGAGACAAAAATAAAACTACAGCTAAACCTAGACAACCCTGGCGCAAAAATTAGCACAGGGGTGGGCTTTTTCGACCATATGCTAAACCTGCTGGCTTTCCGGGCGGGCATTGGCCTGGAAGTAAGCTGCCAAGGCGACCTGCATGTAGACGACCACCACACAATAGAGGATGTGGGCATAGCTCTAGGCACGGCCTTCGCAGAAGCAATAAGCGACAAGCGCGGCATAAACCGCTATGGCAATGCCGCCATCCCAATGGATGAAGCCCTGGCAGAATGCGCCCTAGATATCTCTGGCCGTGGCTTTTTGGTGTTTAACGCCCAAATGCCACAGCCCCAAATAGGCAACTTCAACACAGAAATGACAGAAGAATTTTTCCGCGCATTTGCAACAAAGGCCGGAATCACGCTGCATATCAACCTGCGTTATGGCAAAAACACCCACCATATTATAGAAGCGATCTTTAAAGCTGTGGGTGTAGCCATATCACAAGCCATAAAAGTAAACGGGACAGAAATTTCATCCACAAAGGGCCTGTTATAAAGTTTTTTGCTTCTTTTTTCAAAAAAGAAGTGGAGGTGTTGGAGGCGAAGCCTCTGACGGTTCTAACATAAAAGAGGTGTAAAATGATAATTATTCCTGCTATTGATTTGATTGGCGGCGAGGCGGTTCGCTTGGTAAAGGGCGACTATGGACAGAAGACTGTTTATAGCAGCAAGCCGGAAGAGCTGGCTGGGCAGTTTGAAGCCATGGGCGCTAAGTATTTGCATGTGGTGGATTTGGAGGGTGCTAAGGGCGGCGGCACCGCCAATTTGGAGACTATTCGTAAGATTCGTGCGGCGCTTAGTATTCCTATGCAGCTGGGTGGGGGCGTGCGTGATGCTAAGGCTGCGAAGCTTTACTTGGAAGATGTGGGTATTAACCGGGTGATTTTGGGCACGGTGGCGTTAACTAAGCCTGGTTTCGTGGACGAAATGATAGCCGCCTACGGCCCAGAACGTATAGTGGTGGGCGTAGATGCAAAAGACGGCAATGTGGCTACCCAGGGCTGGCTGGAGGGCAGCGGCGTTCATTACTTAGAATATATCGAGCGGCTTAAAAAACAAGGCGTGAAATACGCCGTGGTAACGGATATAGGCCGCGACGGCACTCTAACTTCCCCAAACTGGGATATGTACGAGAGCATAAACGGCATGGAAATAATAGTGTCGGGTGGCGTGGCATGCAACGAGGATATCCACAGGGCGGCGGGGTATTACGGCGTGATTGTGGGCAAGGCGTTTTATGAAGGAAAGGTGGATTTGAAGGCATGTCTGGCGAAGTATTGAACAACACATTGAACGAATGCATTCCGAAGGAAACGAAGCTGGGCTTTGCCCAGTGTGGTGGCGCCCCATTAGTAATTGACGGGTTGTTGCCCGCGATTGTGCAAGATTACTACAGCGGTCGTGTGCTTATGCTTGCATATGTAAACCAAGAAAGCTACGATTATATGCTGGCTCATGGCTGTACATGCTTCTGGTCGCGCTCGCGGCAGGAGCTATGGCCGAAGGGCGAAACCAGCGGCGACACCCAGGAAATAAAAAACATTTCTTTCGATTGCGACCAAGACACTTTGCTAATCCAGGTGAAACAAAACGGCAAGGGCGCTTGCCATACCGGCAGCTACAGCTGCTTTGGCCCAGAAGAAGGCTTGTTTGACGTAATAGGCAACCTATTTACGGAAATACAAAACCGCGCCACCAGCCCTGCCGAAGAAAAATCCTACACAAGCTACCTGCTGAACGAAGGTGTGGACAAAATTTGCAAGAAAGTGGGCGAAGAAGCCGCTGAGACAATAATAGCCGCCAAAAACGCCAGCAAACCAGAGCTAATTGGCGAAGCCAGCGATCTGCTGTACCATTTGCTGGTGCTGCTGTACAACCAAGGGTTAGCGCCAGTGGATGTCTTGGGTGAGCTTGCAAAGCGCCGTAAGGTTGAGGGTAATAAGAAGCCGGTGTTTGGTAGCGAGCCGGAGTGATTTGTATAGTGAAATAAATGAGAAACGGTGTCGCCAGAGCGGCACCTGAAATGCCGAGATAAGGCGTTTCGGGCGTTTTGCCGCGACAGGTGAAACCGTTTTCGAATTATTTATAGCGAAAGGACTATAACTTAGAAGCGTCTTTGCCGGCGATGTATTCTCGTTTGTGGCAGCAACATGTGGTGGTGTCAATTCATTTTGTCGTATAGCTGCTTTTGAGAAATAGTATGTTGACATATTTTCCGAAATTAACATTTTTTCCAAAAATGGTACCGTATGGTACCATAATTTCGGCAAAATGAGGTGTTTTTGCAAGTTCTAAACAAAAAAAGCCCGGTAATCCGGGATTTTTTTAATTTAATGGCAAAATTTTTAACGAATATAGTGAAACAATTTGAAAATGGTCTCACCCAAATAGTATATGAAACGCCGAAATAATGCGTTTTAACTGCAATTTGGGTGAGACCGTTTCTCATTTATTTCATTATAATCATTACGCCAGCACCATCTCTACCCGCACCAGCCTGCGCGAGCCCGTGCCATTCGCCGCCCTTACAAAAATCTCTTCGCCATTCACCCTGCGGCCGTTTACCAGCCAGTGGCTAAACTCTTCGCCATCTTGTAATATTGGCCGTATGGGCACGGTAAGATGGGCAAAATACCTAGAATGTGTGGCAGGCATAGACCCAAGCATTGCTTCGCGGCCTATAATCTGCACTTCGAAGAATTCGTTGGGGAAGCCGAATTTATTTGTTAGGCTGTCGAACATTACGGTGTAGCGGTAGGTGGCGAAGTTTATCATATTCTGGTGGTTGTTGTGGATCGTGTTCATGCTGAACCAGCCGGGGTATTTGCCAGCTAGGATGGAGCGTTCAATTTCATTGCGTGCGCTGCCAAAAAGCTCGTCTATAACCGCTTCTACCCGCTGGCCGTTTATCACATTGGCGGCCACAGGTCGTTCATTATCATGGTGAAGCGTTCTTGCATTTCTGGGCGCTGTAAGATTGCGATAAGAAGGTCGCTGTGGCGCTGCCCGGCGGGGTCTGCGCCTTCTAGCACGTTCTGGAAAGTGGGTTTGCGGTAGTTGTCGCCGTAAAGGCCCAGGGTCCAGTCCAAATCGAACATGAGATAGCGCCAGCGGCCGTCTAGGTATGGGGATAGCTCCTCTACTTGTTCGCCGGTGTAGCGCCAGCGGCGCAGGTTGTTGTGAGGCCAGTCGTGCTGCCCCATGAATATTTGGAACGCGAAGTAGAATAGCATGTTGTCCACGTCTAGTATTTCTTCCAGCTGGGCGAAGATTGCGTCGTCGGTTAGGTCTCTGTGGCCGAAGCTGTTTTTGTGCCGTAGGTCTGCATAAATTTCTTCGTCGTCTGTATCTAGCCAGCGTTCGCCCATGCCCACTATATCGAAGCTGCGTTCTGGCGCGTCGAAAAGCCGCTCCATATAATTCTCTGTAAAACGCACCTGTAGCCATGCAAAGCCGTAATATTCGCCATTTAAGAAAACCGCCACCGGGCGCACAGGCGTTACCCCCAAGAACCCAGCCTCCAACGCCAGCACCGAGCCAACCTCGTTGCGAATCATGCCGTGGGAGTTGTCGTTGCCGCTGTTGCGCAGTATCAGGTTATCGTATCTTACAATAGGCTGCCCCGCAGCCGATAAATCCCATGGGAAAAAATCAAAACGGAAAGTACCAGTTTCTGGCGTGTACTCCCGCCGCGGTACAAGGCGGATAGACTTTTGATCGTGGGCTCTGGACCAGCCGCCATGCACCCTAGCGCCAGCGTTTTGGATATGAAGCCGTTCCCCATCTGGCGAGAAAACCTCTACAGAAAGTGGGCGTTCGGCCTCTCTGCCGCGCAGGTTAAAATTGGCTGGGTCTGGCGGCCTTACATCGTGGCCTGGGTTTTGGCGGATAAATTCATCACGTATTGCCCCTGCCACAAAAATACCATCATGATGGTCAAACAAATAACTGGGCGTGGTAGACAGCGAGAAAACCATAGTATCGAAGCGATTATGCACGCCCCTGCCCATGAAATAAGTATGAGAAACCGGCCGTGATGCATAACCATCATAAACCGCAATGGCCCGCACAACCGTCACATTCATAGACCCGCGCACATTTATCCTAATTGGCCTACTATACTGCCGCGAGCGAGTAGTGGGCGTAGAGCCATCCAATGTATAAAAAATCCGGGCATTTGGGTTGCTGGCCGTTAACTCCACCTCAATATTGGCGGTGTGAAAAGCCTCTTCCACAGAAAAAGTAACCGTCAGCTCTTCACAGATGCCAGTAACCACCGGCAAATTAGATGCCTGCACCCCCCCAGAAGAAGACATCACCGCAATAACAACACCAGCCAAAACAGCAACAACAACAGCAATAACAAGAATTTTCTTGAACATAATTAACCTCCCTGGGTTATGAGACGAGACCGTGGGCTTTGCCCCTGCCAGCCACACCCCACAAACTTTAGCATTAGATTTTATAACAAAAAAGTGAAGGCGCGGTTGGCAAAGCCTCGGATAGTTTTAATTATCACCATTGTTGCCCACAAGCCGCGAGTTGTCAAGCTAAAATCTTGGATTTTGTCATAAAATATGTACAAGTTTGCATATGTTTACTCAAGGGAGGTTTTGTTATGAAATTTGGGGCGTTTGCGCTTTTGATCATAGTTTTGCTGGTTTTGTCGGGCTGCTGGCGGGGTGGGGAAGATGTTGGGGGGAGGCTGCCTGCTATTGTTGTGGATTGGGATGGGCATTTGGGCTTTTTCCCTATGTTTTATGAGGCTACGCCGGCCGAAGTCGTGGCGCGCATAGGTGATGATTTGGCTGTGACGCGGGCTGTGGTGGCAGATATGCTGGTGGCTGTTGGGCTTGCGCTGCCGCCGCTGGATGAAGATTGGGAGCTGCTAACGCTTGGGCTGGCACAGGGGATTATGCAGGTTTTGAACCCTCGCGGCCATGGGATTTACGTTGCGGATATGAGCGCCCAGACGTATATTTCCTATGCCCTTTGGGTGGATTTGTATATGAAAAAATTGTACGAGCTTGGCATAGGCGGGGCAGAGATGGTTAGCCTCGTGCCTTTGGGCATAAGTGGCGGGCAGGTTCATACCGATATGGGGATGTTCCGCACGAAAGCCCCGGCCAATGTGCTGCTAACCGGCCAAGAATTGCAGGTGCTGGCCATGGGTGACGAGATTTTAGCGGTGGTGGGGCTGGTTGATTCTAACCCAACCCTGCGGAATGTTGCGATAATTTCTGTAGATGCATTTGGGCTGGTTGTCCTTGTAGGCGGTGTAGAGAAGTTTTTCCCGCTGTATGGTGAGCTGGGGCTTCCTGAAGATGTTGCTGTGGCCAGCTTGCAGCTATACCGTGGCCAGCTGGCCGCCGCAGTTGCCCCAGAGGCCGTTATTGGCGGGCAGATAATGCAGGTGGGTGATAATGTAATCGAGCTGTCGAGCTGGGGAGCGTTGCCCCTTTGCCAGCAATTTCAGGTGTACAGGCTTTATTCTGATGATGTTACACTGGGCAGCCCGCAAGATTTACTAGTGGGTTACGAGCTTGCAGATTTTTATATAATTGCCGGCAGGGTGGGGGCGGCTGTTGTTACCCGCAGGCCAAGCCCCGATTATATCCGGGTGGCAATTAGCACCTGCGGGTTTGAAGGGCTTGTGCATGGTAGCGTTACAGTGGCCGGCACGGGGCCGTTCACCGTGACCCGCAGTAGCCATGTGGAGAATTTTACCGTAGGGCAGCGTGTTTCTGTGAGCCACCCGGAAGACCTTTGGGGCGCGCCGAGGCTTTACATAACGCCCGCAAGCCCAAGCACCCGGCTGGAAATAATAGGCCTGGAGCGAAACTGGCCAGCGGGGCAACACCCATCCTACCGCGGGACAATTGAGATATCTCCCCACGATGGCGGTTTTATTGTGGTAAACCAGCTGCCAATTGAGGAATATCTGTACGCCGTTGTGCCTTCCGAGATGCCAAGCTCCTTTGGTGTGGAGGCCTCCAAGGTGCAGGCCGTGACTGCCCGAAGCTTCGCCTACCATCAGTTTTACATGAATATTTTCCGGGAATTTGGAGCCCATGTGGATGATTCTGTCATGAGCCAGGTGTACAATAATATTCCAGAAAATGAAATCTCCATAGCTGCCGTGCAAGCCACGCGCGGCCAGGTGCTGCTTTATGATGGCGAAATAGCCCTGGCCAATTATTTTTCCACATCTAGTGGAATGACCGCTAATTTTGGCGAAGTATGGGCAAGCGGCAGCCAATTCCCGGCAGATACGCCAGTTTTCCTGCGTGCTACGCCACAGTTCTACATGGCAGAGCATAACCCTGGCGACCTGCGAAAAGAACATTATGCCGCGAATTTCTTCCGCAGCCATGATATCCCCGGTTTCGACCGAGACTTCCCGTGGTTTCGCTGGAATATAACCATGACCGCCGAAGAGCTAACACAGCGTATAAACGCCGGGATACGCAGCCGCCAGCCCGCAAACCCTGCCATGGTTTACACATATGGCAGTTTCGGCAGCCTCATGGCAATGGAGGTGACCCGCCGCGGCCAAGGCGGCAATATTATGGAAATGCGCTTCACAGGCAGTGGAGGCTACGCCGTGGTTAAAACCGAATTTAACATACGCAGCCTGCTTGCACCCGGCCGCATACCAGTAACCCGCCAAGATGGCAGCCAGGTGTCAAATATGGCCCTGCTGCCCAGCGCGTTCTTTACCATGGAGAAAGAGTTTTGCCAGGCCGGCCAGCTTGTGGCCGTTACTTTTTACGGCGGCGGCCATGGCCATGGAGTTGGCATGAGCCAGAATGGCGCAGCTGCCCTGCTGCAGCGCGGACTAAACTACCGGGATGTGCTGAGGCATTTTTACCCAGGGGTAGAGATTGTGGTTTGGTAAATCAACTAATTACATATTGTAATTAGTTGATTTTGCCTCTTGTTTGCGCCGGGGCTATTTTTCGGCTGCTTTTACTGATTGGGATTGGCAGTTAAGAATCGTATAGCCCCGTTATATATGTTATACTTACCGCGAGGTGAGGATATGAAAAAATGTTTGGCAGTATCAATAATGATTATGTGGATGGTCGCATTTTTTTGGAGTATATTGTAAACCGCTCAACGCTACCCTTCACATTTTCCAATGATTACGAATTTGTGGAAATAAGAACCCTGCGCCGCGTAGAATAAAGAAACGCCCCGCTGTGGGGCGTTTTTATTTGACTAGCGAGGCTTAATGGTTTATCATTCCACTGGTGAAATAAATCACAGAAAGGGGAATGAAAATGAAAAAACTAATATGCGTAGCCCTGCTGCTGGCGTTGCTGCCGATATTTGCGTCATGTGGCGGCAATGGCGAACATCCTGTAGTGGGCACATGGGAAGCAGTATCTTGGGAGCTATCCTACGGTGGCGAAATGATTGACTTTGGTTATATAAATGATGTGCTCCAATTTTTCTATGATGGTACAGGTGTGGAGACATGGGGCAGCACAGATGCAAACTTTACATGGGCAACCGAAAACGGCAGCATAACCCTTATCTTCCCGCATTTTGAAGAAGTATCCGAGTACGAAATATCCGGGAATACACTAACGCTAACCCATTACGAAGAAGGCTACACAAGCATAGCCATATTCCGCCGGGTTGATTGATAAAACAAGACTACCAGTAATTTATGGTACCATACGGTACCATTTTTTGCATAAATGAGCTTGAAAAATATAACCCTAAAACAAAAAAAGCCCTAAAACAAGGGCTTTTTTTAAATCCAAACTTCAAAAATCAAAGTTTTTTGATAAAACATTTTTTCAAAAAAGTTTTTGGAGGTGTCGGAGGCGAAGCCTCTGACGGTTTTAAGCCTCTACAGCATCAAACTGGCTGTTGTACAGCCGCGAGTACACGCCATCGTTGCTTAGTAGGGTTTCGTGGTTGCCCTGTTCTACTATGTCGCCGTCTTTCATTACTAGGATAAGGTCTGCGCTGCGGATTGTGGACAGGCGGTGGGCTATTACGAAGCTGGTGCGGCCTTTCATCAGGTTATCCATGGCTTGTTGGATTAGAAGCTCTGTGCGGGTGTCTACGTTGCTGGTGGCTTCGTCTAGTATTAGGATATCTGGGTCGCTTAGTATGGTGCGGGCTATGGTTAGTAGCTGCTTTTGCCCGGCAGAGATATTGTCGGCTTCTTCGTTTATTTCCATATGATAGCTTTCTGGGAAGGATTGTATGAAATGGTGGGCCTGGGCTGCACGAGCGGCGTTGCGGACCTCTTCGCCAGTGGCGGTAAGGCGGCCGTAGCGGATATTTTCTTCTATCGTGCCGTTGAACAGCCATGTGTCTTGCAGTACCATGCCAAAATGAGAGCGCAGGCCGTCGCGGGTATAGTCTTGTATGTTTGCGCCATCTACTTTAATTTCGCCAGAATTAACATCATAAAAGCGCATCAGCAGCTTTACTATGGTGGTTTTGCCGGCGCCGGTGTGGCCCACTATTGCGATTTTTTGGCCGGGCTGCACTTTGGCGTTAAAGCTGTGGATTACTGGGGTTTCTTGGTTGTAGCCAAATTTGATGTTCTCAAATTCTACACTGCCTTTGATATGCTCGTGGGCTACTGGGTTCGCGGCCTCTGGTGATTCTTCTTCTTCGTTTAGGAAGGCGAAAACCCGCTCTGCGGCGGCGGCGGTTTGCTGCAGCACTGCCGCAACGCCGGCCAGCTGTGATACTGGGTGGCCAAACTGGCGCGTGTACTGGATAAACGCCTGTATCATGCCCACAGAAATACTTCCGCTAACTGCCATTGCGCCGCCAATCACCACTATTGCTACATAACCCATATTCCCTACAAAGCCGATAATTGGCATCATAAGCCCGGATAGGAAATTTGCCTTCCAGCCGCAGCTGTACAGCTCTTTGTTGTGTACATCGAAGGCTTCTACAGAAGCCTTTTCGCCGCCGAAGGATTTTACTATTGCGTGGCTGGTGAACATTTCCTCTATATGGCCATTTAGTTCCCCAAGGCTTTTTTGCTGCTGCTGGAAATATTTTTGCGAACGCTTAACGATAAAGCGCATGATAATGCCAGAAGCAGGCAGAATCATCATGGCCACTAGGGTAAGCAGCGGGCTGATAGTTATCATCATAATCAAAATGCCAATAACCGCCGTGGCACTCATTAGCAGCTGCCCCATGCCCTGGTTTAGCGTGCCAGAGAGGGTGTCTACATCATTGGTGATGCGGCTTAGAACGTCTCCGTGGCTGGTTTTGTCAAAATATTTGAATGGCAGGCGGTGGATTTTGTTAGAAATCTCGTTCCGCAGCCGGTAGGTGATACGCATGCTAACGCCAGCCATGATAAACCCCTGGACATAGTTGAAAATAATATTGAATGCATGCAGGCATATCATGATAAGCATAATATTGCCAACCCGGGAGAAATTGATGCTGCCGCCGCCGGGCATGCGCAATAAACCCTGGAAAATCTCGTCTGTGGCAGTGCCAAGCACCCTTGGGCCAAGCACACCAAGCACCGTAGATGCCACAGCCAAAAGCGCCGTGAAGGTTATTACAACTTTTTCTGCGCCTAGGTAGCGGATAATCTGCCCCCAAGAACCTTTGAAATCTTTAGGTTTTTCCACCGGGCCAAAACCTGGCCTACCCCAGCCGCCGCCGCGCCCGCGCCCGCCGCCCATGGGGGGGCGGTTATAGTCTTGTCTTCTTTCATTTTTTCTGTCGGTGCTCATATTATTGCACCTCCCCTTGGCCGTTGGCCATGTTTTGAGAAACCGCTATTTCCTTGTATTCTGGGCAGGTTTCCAGTAGTTGCTGGTGGTTGCCGCGGCCTACGATTTTGCCCTTGTCTAGCACGATTATTTCCTCTGCGTTCATGATTGTGCCCACACGCTGGGCTATTACTATTACCGTGGCCTGGGCGGTGTGTTCCCTTAGCGCCCGGCGCAGGTTTGCGTCGGTTTGGAAGTCCAGGGCAGAGAAACTGTCGTCAAATAGGATGATTTCTGGGTTAATGGCCAGCGCGCGGGCTATGGATAGCCGTTGGCGCTGCCCGCCAGATACATTGGTGCCGCCCTGTGAAATTTCTGATAGGAATTTATCATCTTTTTCTTCGATAAATTCCATGGCTTGGGCGATTTTGGCCGCCTGCAGTAGGGTTTCGTCTGTGGGCTGCGGGGCTGCGGGAGTTTCGCGGTGTTGCTTATAATGCTCGCCGCTATTTTCAGTTGGTGCCAAATTGCGACCAACTGAACCCGAAACTTCGTCGGGTTTCCCGCGGCGCTGTTCGCCGCCGCCCCATTGCTTCTTGGGCATGGCTGGTACTGCGCCTTCTGTGGCGTATTTTCCGTACAATATGTTTGATTCTATGCTACCAGATAATAGCTGGCCTTTCTGCGGCACATAGCCGATTTTCCTGCGCAGCTCTGCCTGGCGCACATCTTTTATGTTTAGGCAGTCCACGGTGATTTTGCCTTCAGAAACATCGTAAAACCGCAGTATAAGCTGGGCGATAGTGGTCTTGCCCGCGCCTGTCGCGCCTATGATAGCCGTGGTCTGCCCCGGTTTGGCCGTAAAGCTAATCCCGTCTAGGGCGTTGGCCTCTGCATTTGGGTATTTGAAGCAAACATCCTGGAAAACAACCTCGCCCTTGCCAGGGTTGTTTTTGTCAAATTCTTGGGGCGTTGCTGGGTCTACAATAGAAACCTCGGTGCTTAAAACTTCCGCAATACGCGCCGCAGACACCTGCGCCCTGGGCACCATCACCATAACAAATGAAATCATCATAAACGAAATAATAACCTGCATGGAATACTGCATAAACGCCATCATATCGCCGATAGTAAGCCCAGAATCCGCCACATGATGCGCCCCAATCCAAATCACCAGCACCTGAGTGCCGCCCATCACCAGCGTGATTGCCGGCCCAGTAACCGCCATAACCCTCCCCACAAAAAGGCTCATGCTGGCCAAATCGTGGTTAGTCTTATCAAAACGCTTCACTTCATGCCCCCGTGTGCCAAAAGCTCTTATAACCATAAGCCCGTGCAAAATCTCGCGGGACACCTTGTTAAGCTTATCTACAAGCTCTTGAATCAGCTTAAATTTTGGCATTACAATAACCGTAACCAGCGCCACAGTGCCAACCAGCACAATAACCGCCAGCGCAATAATCCAAGACATATGCACGGCTCTATTTACCGCCATGAAAATGGCACCAAGCCCTAAAATAGGCGCGTACAACAGCGTACGGGCAAAAATGTTAGCCAGCATTTGCACCTGAGCCACATCATTTGTACACCTGGTAATAAGCGACGCAGACGAAAACTTATCAAATTCCGCCTGGGAAAAACTCTCCACTTTGGTAAAAACATCACGCCTGATAGTCCTGGCCACACCAGCCGCAATCCGTGGCGAAATATAACCAGCCGTGATAGAAGCCGTACCCGCAAGCAGCGCAAAAAACAGCATAATCCCACCAGTACGTAAAATAAACTCCGTCCGGTACACCCCATGCTCTGCCGCATAAACGACCCCATCATTAACAATATCCGCCATCAAGTTGGGCAGCATAAGCTCTGCCCGCGCCTGCCCCAAAAGCAGCAGCACAATCAGTAAAACCCCCGGCCAATACGGCTTCAGGTACTTCATAAGTTTACGCATTGCATCCTCCCATGTAATAGAATTAAAACCGTCAGAGGCTTAGCCCCCGGCACATCCAAAAACTTTAAATTTTAACGCAAAGAAGGCGTCCCTGTTTAGGCACGCTTTTTGCGGTGTTCACTTGGGGTGGGATGTTTAGAATCATACCTAGCACCGTCCAAATTTTTTATGTTATGTGAAGTGGATCTTCGTATTGGTTTTTATCACGCGAAGTTGTACGTGACATTTAGTCATGTTGTTGCGGCCCCTAGTCCGTAATCTATTTGTTGTGGTTAGTGCCTAATTGGAAACAACTTCAAGCAACGCCATTAGAGTTCTTTTGAAATCGCAAAAAACGGAATTTCGGAAAAAGTCTATTAAATCGTATCCAAATATCGTCTTAAAACAGAAACAGATTTTTTTGCAGTTTCTTCAAAGTATTTTTCAAAAGCATCTGCGCCGCTTTCATGAGGTGTGTCACTAATCGACCGAACCGCGGCGAATGGTACGGCATTTGCATGGCATACATGGGCAACTGCCGCTGTCTCCATATCTACACAAAGCGGGTTATGCTTCTCGATAATTTCACTACGGCCTTCCTGGTGGATGAACACTTCGCCAGTTACCATTCGGCCTGGTTTAACCGTGGCATCATCGGCGTTGGCCTTTAGAAGCCCTTGCAGCAGTGTATCGTCCGCTTTGAAGTAAACCGAATCCATCCATGGGTGATACTCCGTTAAAATATTCCCCGCCACATCATGGTAAGCTATCTCCGACGAAATAACCGTGTCGGAAATATGTAAACTCTTGTCAATTGCCCCTGCCACGCCCACCATAATAATATGTGAAACATCGTACATATCAATCAAAACCTGGGTGGCAATGGCAGCATTAACCTTACAAACGCCGCTGAACAATGCTACCACATCAAGCCTGCCATACCGCCCCGCATGAAAATCCACCATGGCGTGCTTCTTAACAGAAACATCTCTCATGGCCTCAATAAGTGGATTTATCTCAATATCGCAAGCCGCGACAACACCAACACGCACACTAAATCCCATCCAATACTAACCCAACCGGGCAATGGTCAGAGCCCATCATATCCGGGTAAATTAACGCTTCTTTCACATTATTCTTCAGCGCGTCTGACACTAAAAAATAGTCAATACGCCAGCCAACATTCTTGGCCCGTGCCTGCCCCATGTAAGACCACCATGTATACGCACCCTCAACATCCGGGTAGAGGTGGCGGTAGGTATCTGTGAAGCCAGCTCCCAAAAGCTCGGTCATTTTCGCCCGCTCTTCTGGCGTAAAGCCAGGGTTTTTTACATTAGACTTAGGGTTCTTTAAGTCAATCTCCCGGTGGGCCACATTTAAATCCCCGCACACTACCACGGGTTTATCAAAGCTGCCTAAATAAGCTTTAAAATCGTCTTCCCATTTCATACGATAATCCAGCCGCAACAGTTCCCGCTTAGAATTTGGCGTATAAACATTTACAAAAACAAATTTATCAAACTCGCAGGCGATAATTCGCCCTTCTTTATCATGCTCTTCAATGCCCATGCCGCAAGAAACCGCCAGCGGCTTTTCCTTGCACAGCACCAGCGTGCCAGAATACCCCTTCTTTTCTGCAGAATTCCAAAAAACATGATAATCCGGGAACTCAAAATCCGCCTGGCTGGCCAGCATTTTAGTTTCCTGCAACCCAACCACATCAAAATCATGCACTAAAAAATCCATAAACCCCTTGCCCATACAAGCCCGAAGCCCATTAACATTCCAAGAAGCAAGTTTCATATAATGTACTCCCCTGACGGTTTTAATCTTCCTCTGTATTGGGTGCTTCCACAGCATATTTACAACTTGAACATGCGATAACTTTTTTCTTGCGGCCTTTTTCTACTAAGAAACTGTTGCAGTCTGGGCATAGGTTGCCTGTGGGTAGGTTCCAAGAGATGAAGGAGCAGTCTGGGTTGTTTTCGCAGCCATAGTACTTGCGGCCTTTTTTAGATTTTTTTACTACTACTTGGCCGGCACAGGTTGGGCAGGCTACACCCGCCTCCTCGAAGAACGGTTTGGTGCTACGGCAGTCTGGGAAGCCCGGGCATGCCAGGTATTTCCCAAAGCGGCCGAATTTTATTACCATGTTGCGGCCGCAGTTTTCACATAGGATGTCTGTTTCTTCGTCTTTCACTTCAATTTCGCCTATTTTTTCTTCGGCTTCTTCTATTTGGGTGGCAAAATTTGGATAGAAGCTGCGGATTACGTTTTTCCATTCTATTTCGCCGTCTTCTACTTTGTCTAGGTCGCTTTCCATGCGGGCTGTGAAGTCTACATCCACTATGCCAGTGAAATGTTCTGCCATTATTTCGTTTACTATTTCACCTAGTTCTGTTGGGTATAGCACTTTGTTTTCCTTGGTTGCGTAGCCCCGGTTCATTAGGGTGGAGATTGTTTGGGCGAATGTACCTGGGCGGCCTATTCCCATTTCTTCCATGGTGCGTACCATGCTGCCTTCAGAGTAGCGAGGCGGCGGCTGGGTGAAATGTTGGGCTGGATTAAATTCGGTTAGCTTTAGGGTTTGACCCACGGTTAATGGTGGGATGGTTACGTCCTTTTCGGAATCTTCATTTTTGCTGTATACGGCTAGGTACCCGTCGAATTTTAGTACGCTACCGCTGGCGCGCAGGGTCACTTTCCCGGCGGATATTTTTACCGCCAGGGTATCGTAAATGGCAGGTGTCATTTGGCTGCCTACAAAGCGCTCCCATACTAGCTTGTATAGCTTAAATTGCTCTGGGGTTAGGGAATCCTTTATATCGCTTGGGCGGCGGGCTGCACTGGTGGGGCGGATGGCTTCGTGGGCATCTTGGCTACGGCCTTTAGATTTGTAGGTGGGGCGTTCTTCTGGCAGGTAGTTGCCGCCGTAGGTTGCTGTAATATGGGTGCATGCGTCTTCATAGGCTTCGTCGGATATACGTGGTGAATCTGTACGGATGTACGTAAGCAGCCCCACTGTGCCTTCGCCTTTTATGTCTACACCTTCGTAAAGCTGCTGGGCAATACGCATGGTGCGGCTGGTGGCATAGCTAAAAAGCTTGCTGGCTTCCTGCTGCAAGGTGCTGGTGGTGAATGGCGCGGGCGGCTTTTTTTGCCGCGTGCCGGTTTTTACTTCCTGTACGGTGAAATCCCCTTTTTTTGCCGCTGCTATTACTTTTTTTACATCTGCTTCGGTTTTTAGTTCATTTTTGTCGTTATCCCCTGCGTTGTAGCGGGCCGTTAGTTTGCCTTTTGCGCCGCCAGCGGTAAGGTCGGCTTCTAGAGACCAGTATTCTTCTGGTATGAATTGCTCTATTTCTTCCTCCCGGTCGCATACCAGCTTTAATACCACGGATTGCACGCGGCCTGCGCTTAGGCCTTTTTTTACTTTTTTCCACAGTAGCGGGCTAATGCGGTAGCCCACCATGCGATCTAGCACTCGGCGGGCTTGCTGGGCGTCTACAAGATCCATGTCTATAGAGCGGGCTTCTTTTAGAGATTTTTTTACGGCGGTTTTGGTTATTTCGTTAAATGTGATGCGCTCGGTGTTTTTTTCGTCCAGCTTTAGGGCATGCATAAGATGCCAGCTTATGGCCTCGCCTTCGCGGTCTGGGTCAGTTGCTAGGTAGATTTTGCTGGCGTTTTTTGCGATTTTGCGCAGGTTTGCCAGTATATCCCCCTTGCCGCGGATTGTAATGTATTTTGGCTCGTAGTCGTTTTCTATATCTACGCCAAAATGGCTCTTGGGTAGGTCGCGTATGTGGCCTACGCAAGCTTCTATTTTGTAGCCTGCCCCCAAGATTTTTTTAATTGTTTTTGCTTTTGACGGTGATTCTAAAATCACTAATTTTTTTGCGTCTTTTGCCATATTGATTCCTTTCTGGAAAAGCTTTTTATACGAAACATGCGCGCTAGCGCGTTTTATTTTATGCTAGGAAATTGCACCGCAATTTCTCAGCAAGATGTAGGAAAACAAAGACGGCAGAGCCGCTTTGTCCTATGCTAGGAAATTGCTAGTTTCTGGGCTAATGCAAAGTCGCTTTGTTCTTAGACTCCTTTTATATACCTGGCGCCGGGTAGCTTGCGTGCTAGGCCTTTTAACTCCAGTCCCATGCATATTAAATGCAGCTGGCCGGGGTTTATCCCTGTCACATTGTGAAGCATATCAAAGCTGATAGCATCAAAAGTCAAGTTATCATACACTTGTTTTTCATCTGGTGCAAGATTATGTCCTTGATTTTTTGTAATTGGTTCTTCTTTGTGGTCAATTTTTAGGGCGTAAAGCACATCTGTGTAATCCATTACCGGGAATGCACCATCCCGTATTAGGCTGTTTGTGCCTGTGCTAAGGCGGCTGGAAATATTGCCTGGCACGGCCAAAACTTCCCGGCCTTGCTCTATGGCTTGGTCCACGGTAATTAAAGTACCGCTTTTTTTGCTGGCTTCTGTTACCACAACACCTTGGCTTAAGCCGCTTATAATGCGGTTGCGCGCTGGGAAGTACGCCGGTATAGGCCGCGTGCCCGGTGGATACTCGCTTAGCACACAGCCGTTTTTGATAATTTCGTCACGTAGCTTCTTGTTTTGTGAAGGATAACAAATATCCGCGCCGCAGCCAAGCACCGCAATAGTCTTGCCGCCGCCCTCTAGTGCGCCTTTGTGCGCCATAGAATCCACCCCATGCGCCATGCCGCTTACAATAACCACCCCAGCCGCAGCCAGCGGCTTGGCAATAACTTGGGCAGACATTAGCCCATACTCAGAACATTTTCGCGACCCTATAATCGCCACTCTGTTAGTATTGTCCGGCGGCAGCTCTCCTATGAAAAAAATCCCCAGCGGCGGGTCAGGAATCTCTGCCAATAGCCCCGGAAAACGCTCGTTGCCCCTTGCCAAATAAGCCATACCAAGCTCATTCATGCAAGCCAGCAAAGCCTCTATGTAACCAAAATCCCGCTGCGCCGTAATAGCAGACAACTGCAACGCCGTCAACTTGCAAAACCTCAGCTCGCTATGCGTAGCATGAAAAATATTTCTTGCCGCCCCAAATTCCTCTAAAAGCCCATTAAGTTTACGGCTACCAAACTGCGGAACAAGCGAAGAAAGCCAAAGCATATAAATATCGTCATTCATTGCGCCTAGCCTCCTTTTGATGATATAAGGCCACATTTCTGCCTCTTTCATAAGATTCGCTTCGTGAACCTGGCACGACCCCTGCCCCTGCCGCCCGATTTCTTTTTGGGTGCATTTGTAGAAAAGAAGTAAAAAATTTTAGTAAAATGGTACCATACGGTACCATAATTTCGGCAAAATGGTACCGTATGGTACCACATTTATGGTGTTTTGCATGTTGCTTGTTAGATAAATCCCGCCGATAATCAGTATTGTTTGTTTTTTTGTTAAACATTTTTAATTGTTATTGGATTTTGGGCGTAAGCCTAAGGTTTTGTCTTGTGAAAACCGCCCCTTGTTGTATAATACCCTAAGAATGGAAATTGCAAAAGGGGCTTTTTATATATGCGAGTGGTTTTGTTTGTTTTGGCTGTATTTAGCTGGCTTTCTGCCATGCGTTCGTTTTTTACCAGCGGGCTGTTTAACAATAACACGATTTTTTTGGCTGGGATTGCGGTGGCTTTGTGTGCCTACGGTGTTTTTTATGAAAGGCTGGTGAGGCTGCGCTGGCTCACGGTTGGCATTTTTACGGTGATACTGTCTATTACGGGTTTTTCTGTGTTTTTAGGGGTTTATGGGCGGCGCGATACTGTTGATTTTGGCGAAGATGTAGCCATTGTGCTTGGCGCAGGGCTGCGGGATGGCCAGCCTAGCGGCACGCTAGCCAGGCGGCTGGATAGGGCGGTGGATTTCCACAGGCAAAACCCCGGCGCTTGGATTGTGGTAAGCGGCGGCCTAGGCCACAATGCGGCCCAAACAGAGGCCAGGGTAATGGCCGATTATTTGATAAGGCATGGGGTAAACCCCGCCGTTATCTTGCTGGAAGAGGCGGCGTATTCCACCTACACCAACATGCGATTTTCCGCAGATTTAATTTACGGCCAGCTAATAAACGCGCAGCGCGTAGTGGTTATCACCAGCGACTTTCATATGTATAGGTCTGTTAGGTTTGCCCGGCAGTTTGGTTTTGAAGCCACCAGCTTTAGCTCCCAAACCCCAGTTTCTGCCTGGCCATTTAGCTACCTGCGCGAGGTGGCCGCTGTGGTAAAAATGTGGATTATAGGAAGGTGACGGCATGATAACCCCAGTAACAAAAGACAATGTACAAGCCTGGGCAGCCCTTTGCGAGGCTCTTTGGCCAGAGCCAACCCCAGACGAAGCCGCCGCAGATTTTATCCAGGAATGGGAAGCAGGCGAACTGCCTCACGAGTTTTTATACTATATAGAAGGAACCCCCGTGGCCTTCATGAGCTTAAACTTGCGGCATGACTATGTAGAAGGTACAGAAACCAGCCCAGTGGGCTATCTAGAGGGGATTTATGTAGCCCCAGCCCACCGTAAAAGCGGCATAGCCCGCAGGCTGATAGACTTTGCAAAGGAATGGACACAAAACAAAGGCTGCACAGAGCTGGCCTCGGATGTAGAACTGCCAAATGAGGCCAGCATAAGCTTCCACAAGCGCATGGGTTTTGCAGAGGCAAACCGTGTGGTTTGCTTCGCTATGAAGGTGTGATAAAAAAATGGCATATCATAAATACGCCACTAGATTACTATGTTTTTGCCTTCTTTCCTTGATTACATTCTCTACAAAGGGTTTGTAGGTTTTTATCCACTGTTTTGCCTCCCTTAGATACTGGGATTATATGGTCTACCTCCAGACGCGCGCCATCGCTTGCCGTCCTTCCGCATATTTTACACATAAAATTATCTCGTTTGAGAATATCATATCTTTTTGAATTTGACATCAGTACTCGTTGATACTCGATGCTTTGTTCATGCTCTTTTATGTTCTTTAGCTTTAGTAAAATTGTATTCAAGTCTATGTTGTGAAGCTTAGAATAATGGTTTTGTCCCTTTGGCGAAGTATAGCTGATTTCACAGATTATTGTTATTTTGGTAACAGGTGGTTTTGGCAGGCTTTTTGTTGTAAGTTTTTCTTCATATTTTGCGTACTTTGTCTTAGATAACGGAAACCTCCCCTTAATGTCTATATAGCTGCTTCCTGCGTGTGTTTTGTTAAGCTCATTAAGCTCGTTATTGTATTTCTTCATATTGAGGATGTTTTCGTTAAGCTTTGAATGCATTTCGTGCCAGGCATGTTCCTGTTCTCTAACATAGCCACACAAAAACTTTATGATAGAGGCGGTATTATTGTTGTTTCTAAAAGTCTGGAGACTGTTACAAGTATAAGAGGCGTAAGGATTCTCCGGCAAGCTGTGAAAAATGCTGTTATATCTGTTATTTAGCGTTGCGGTTTCAAGAAATAATTTGCTTCGCTTTTTTATTCTGTAGATTATAACAAAATACCTATGTATGAGTAGAAATGAAATGAGTGCACACAGGGAAATTACAATGAGGGATATAAACATTATTGTTTCTATGAGTTCCATAAAAACCATGACATTTCTCCTTAATTGCTTATTTGAATCGGTTTATTATGACAAAAATTGTCTCTGATTGCAACAATCCTTAAATATGAATGGAGGCTTTAAAATGAAACCTATAACCATAACTCCCTACAACCCAGCCTGGCCTGGGGAATTTAACAAAATAAAAACCGAGCTAACCCAAGTCCTACAAGGCGTAGCCCTAGCCATAGAACATGTGGGTAGCACCGCTGTGCCAGGGTTATCTGCCAAGCCCATAATCGACATAGACATAATAATAGAAACAGAAAATTTCAGCGCCACCGCCGCGCGCCTGGCCACCATAGGCTACCACCATGTGGGCGACCTAGGCATCACCGGCCGCGAGGCCTTTAAATACGAAGGCAAACCCCACCTTATGGAGCATCACCTATATGTATGCGAAAAAAATAGCCCCGAACTAAACCGCCACATATCCCTACGCGACTTCCTAAGAACAAACGAAACCTACCGCAACAAATACAGCCAAATAAAAATAGAAATGGCAAAAAAATTCCCCCACGACATAGATAGCTATATAGAAGGCAAACAGCCCCTGATACTAAAAATTTACCAACTATGCGGGCTGGATATCACGTACAAGGCCAAAGACGGCAGTAAAATATAACCCGCAGCAGTAACGCAGTTTAATATAATTGAAAAAACAGTTGGTATTACCAACTGTTTTTTTCGTGGCCATAAGGCTCTATCGCCTGCCTCTAAAATACGACCTAATCTGCGGGACATGCTGCACAACATGCACCGCCACAATCCCCAGCCCCACGCGTGTACTTGCCCCGTGCACCGCACTAAGCCAGGCCATGCCAGCCATATTGAAAGAGAAATACCCAATAGCCAAAAATCCAGATGCAATTGCAATCGCCCAAACTACCAGCAAAAGCACATCAATGGCATATTTCCAGCGCAGCGCGGCTTTCATCTTACCAGCGAACAGCGACTTTGTAACAGCCACCAGCCACCGCCAATGAATACACACATGCAAGCTAAAGAAAATCGCACAAGCCGTGCCAACCACCGCATGAAAAATAAAATTACTATCCTCCCACCTCACAAAAGACAGAGCCAGGAAAACCGTCATAAATATATCCACAATAATCTTAGTTCGCCGCGCACTCAATATCCTTCTCATAAAAATTTCACCTCATAAATAAAAAGCCGCCAAGCCTTCGCCCCCAACACCCCATCAAAAATTAAAGTTTTTTGTCCCGCTTTTTTCAAAAAAGCGGGTGGAGGTGTCGGAGGCGAAGCCTCTGACGGTTTTAATTATATTTTCATCCTACGCACATACTCAGCCACATGAGGCACTGCTTTTTGCCTGTGCTTTGCTATTATCTCTACTACGGCGCTGTCTATTATTATGCCGTTTGCTGCGGCTAGGGGGGCTACGTCTGCTGGGGATTTTAGGTTGTAGCTTATTACTACTGGTAGCTGTGATGTTTTGCGGATTTCGCTTATCACGTTTTCTACTTCGGTTTTGGTTATGGCAGGGGAGGGGATGTAGTAGACAAAGCCTTCTGCGCCGTTGGCTATCATGCTTGCGCGTTCTTTAGAGCTGGGGAATACCAGCGGGATTAGTGCTATGCCAAATTTGCGGCAGGTAGGGTCTAGTTCTTGTTTTTCTTCGAAGGGTAGGTCTGGCACTACCAGGCCGTTTATGCCGGCTTCTTGGCAGTTTTTCATGAATTTTTCCTTGCCGTAAACAAAGATTAAGTTTGTGTATGTCATGAAGATGATGGGTGTGGCGTGGTTTTTGCGGATGTTTTTCACCATTTCGAAGAGCTTGTCTACGGTGCAGCCGTTGGCTAGGGCGCGTTCGCTGGCTTTTTGTACGGTTACGCTTTCTGCCACGGGGTCCGAAAATGGCACGCCTATCTTTATCATATCTGCCCCGGCTTCTATCATGGCTAGGGTTAGTTTTTCTGTGGTTTCAATGTCTGGGTCGCCGCCGGTGATGAACGGAATTAGGGCTTTTTTGTGGAAATTGAAATTACTCATTTACGGTTACCCCCTTGTATCTTGCGATTGCGGCTACGTCTTTGTCTCCGCGGCCAGATAGGTTGATTACGATTATTTCGTCTTTGCCAAATTGCCCTGCTATTTTGCGGGCGTGGGCTACTGCGTGGGAGCTTTCTATTGCGGGGATTATTCCCTCTGTGCGGGCCAGGTATTCGAAGGCGCTTACGGCCTCGTCGTCTGTTACAGGTACGTATTCTGCCCGGCCAATGTCGTTTAAATAGGAATGCTCTGGCCCTATGCCCGGGTAGTCCAACCCGGCAGAAATCGAGTAAACCGGCGCAATCTGGCCGTATTCATCCTGGCAAAAATATGATTTCATGCCATGCATGATACCCACAGTGCCCACGGTTATGGTGGCGGCTGTTTTTGGCGTGTCTACGCCGTAACCCGCGGCCTCGCAGCCTATCAGCTTTACATCTTTGTCGCCAATAAAGTCTGAAAACGCGCCCATAGCGTTGCTGCCGCCGCCAACACAAGCTATAACCGCGCTGGGTAGCTTGCCCTCTGCCACTTGCAGCTGTGCTTTAATTTCTTGGCTTATCACCCTGTGGAAATCATGCACCATAGCCGGGAAAGGATGCGGCCCAACCACAGAACCTATCACGTAATGGGTGTCGTCCATGCGTGTAACCCATTCGCGCAGGGTCTCGTTAACGGCATCTTTGAGTGTCATTGTGCCGCTTGTTACCGGGTGAACCTTCGCCCCCAGCAGCTCCATGCGGAAAACATTAAGCGCCTGGCGCTCTGTGTCCTCCTTGCCCATAAAAACCTCGCATTCCAGTCCCATAAGCGCTGCCGCAGTGGCCGTAGCCACACCATGCTGCCCTGCGCCGGTTTCTGCAATTACCCTGGTTTTGCCCATCTTTTTGGCCAGCAGAGTTTGCCCCAGCACATTGTTAATCTTATGGGAACCTGTATGGTTTAAATCCTCGCGCTTCAAATAGATTTTTGCGCCGCCCAAATCACGGGTCATTTTTTCCGCAAAATAAAGCGAAGAAGGCCTGTTGGCGAAGTTGTTTAGCAAATCTTTCAACTCTGCCTGAAAAGCCGCATCATTTTTATAATGATTGTACGCTTTTTCTAGCTCATGCAGCACCGTCATAAGCATTTCCGGCACGTATTGCCCGCCATATTCTCCAAATCTTCCGTTTGCCATTGGTTGCTCCTTTAATTGTATTATTAAGACAGTGAAGGCTTTGCCTCCACATCTTCACAAACTTTTTACAAGATTCGCCTTGCGCCGCCCGATTTTTTTCAGGTTGCATTTGAAAAAAGTTTGATAAAAGACTATGATTTTTTTGGTTTCAACTAATTACAGATTGTAATTAGTTGATTCTGTGATGGAGATGTTGCGAAATTTTTAGTGGGGTTTTGGGTCGCTATCCCCGCAGATTTTGGTGGTTTTATATTGGCAGAACTTTTAATGCTGAATCCGGTAAATTAGGCCTGGGCTACCCCAACGCCAGGGCTAGATAATATGCGAACAAAATATTATGCCAGTTTAGCGGTTTATTCTGAGTTCATATAATTTTGCCCTCAAAGCTTAAAAAACAATGCAAATACATGCCGCATAGCCTCGTCTCATTTGTTTAAAAATCGAGATTCTCTATTTTTTCACGCATGGCATCTCTATATTCTGCCGGGCGGAAATGCATTTGCTCTATCAAGGCCAGCATCTCGGTTCTTGTGGCGGTTTTTGCCTCTGCCACTTCTTCGGCCTGCAGGGTCAGCTTGTCCAGTTTAAAGTCGTGTTTTATAAAATATACATCAACTGTATGGTTATGCTCGTCCCACATTTGCCTTGTTGGCACACCCACTTCTGCCACGGCCAGGCCAAGCTCTTCTTGCAACCCCCTGCGAACGCAATCTACAGAAGTTTCCCCGGCCACAGTGTGTTCTGCACAGATATCCCATGTGCCTGGCTGGAAGCTTTTGCTATAAGCGCGCTTTTGCAACAAAAACTCGATTTTTGAATTATATACATATGCATGTGTGCCCAGGTAATACTGGCAATTTTGCAGCTTTGTTCCTTTGTTGGCGGTGCGGCCCGTGTGGCTGCCATCTCTATTTAGAATATCAAACTGCTCCATTTTTCACCGCCATTAAAATTGAGATGTCACGCTGTATGCAAAACTTCATATCAAATAGGCTAACACTTTGGTTTTTAATCAACTCCATCGCCCGGGGTAGGGGATGCCATTCTAGCCTGGTGTCTTCCTCTTGTTCCTCTGGCGTGAGGCTTGGCTCGCCATTTTTGCCAACAACTTTGGCCAGGTAACAATACGAAATTTCTCGATATTCATGCGCGGCAGAATTCTCTTCCACTACCCCAAGCTCTTGGGTGACCTTGCAGCGGCAGCCAGTTTCCTCTAAAACCTCCCTGGCCAAGGCCTGCTCCGGGCTTTCCCCCGCATCAATACCTCCGCCAGGCAGCATATAGAAATCCTCTGCGCCAATATACAAAACCGCAACCCTATTACTATCGTCAAGCAGCACAACACGGACGGTATCTCGCGGCTTAATAGCCGCAATACCGCCCGTGCCAAAAATCTGCATATCTGTAATCCGCCTGAGAAATTCCATCAAAAATTCCCCTGTTAAAGTTTTTGTCCAGCTTTTTCAAAAGTTGGCGAAGCCACTTACGGTTTTACTTACCTCTATTAACAACAGTCTTATGCACTTCACCGAACACCAGTTGCAGCAATGCAAAGCTTATCATTATAAACCAGTGGATACCGCCCAGGCCTGTTTGTATATCGAAAATTTCCGCCACAGGGGGTACAAGTGCTACAAACAGCGTGAAGATAATTGTGCCGCAGGCGGCTATTAGCATGCCTTTGTTGTTCAGCGGGCTGTATTTGAAGATAGAAAGGTCGCTGCGCACGTTAAAGATGTTGATTACGCTGGCCCAGCTTAACACCACGAATGCCATGGTTATGCCCACGGTGTAGCTTGCGCCGTTTGGCGAAATTGGCACACCGGCGGGGGCATCAAGCACATACGCGCCCAAGAAAAACGCACCAAGGGTTAAAATAGAGAAAGCGATGGAACCCCTTGCGATTTTTGCCCCAAGGCCGGCGGCAAAAATGCCTGCGCCCTTGCGTATTGGCTTGCGTTTCATCACGCCTGGCTCGGGCTTCTCGAAGGCTAGGAAAAACCCAGGTATACCGTCAGACACCACGTTGATAAGCAGTATCTGTAAGGCTAGCAGCGGCGAAACGCCAACAATAAGCATGCCCGCCAGTAGGATAAAAATTTCTGCAAAGTTAACGCTAAGCAAGAAGGCGATGGTTTTTCTAATATTGTCAAACGATGTACGCCCTACGGATATTGCATCCACTATGGTGGCGAAGTTATCGTCGGTGATAACCATATCTGCTGCGCCCTTAGACACCTCTGTGCCGGTGATACCCATGGCTACGCCCACATCTGCGGCCTTTAGGGCTGGTGCGTCGTTTACGCCGTCGCCTGTCATGGCCACTACTTCCCCGTGGGATGTCCAGGCCTTTACTATGCGGATTTTATCCTCTGGGCTAACCCGCGCGTATACAGAAATATCCTTCACCTGCGCCCGCAGGTCGTCTTCAGACATGGTTAGCAGTTCTGCGCCGGTTACGGCCCGGTCGCCTTCTTCCATTATGCCAATCTCCTTGGCTATTGCGCTAGCTGTTACCACATGATCGCCGGTTATCATTACTGTGCGAATGCCGGCTTCTTTGGCCATGGCCACAGCATCTGTAGATTCTGGCCGTGGCGGGTCTATCATGCCCACCAGCCCGCGGAACTCTTGGTCGCATTCTAATGCTTCCTCTGAAAGGTCTGTTGGCATCTGGTCATACTTTTTCACAGAAACTGCAATCACCCGTAGCGCCTTTGCGGCGAATTGGTCGTGGATTTCTGTGGCTTGTTGCAGTTGTTCTGGCTGCCAGCTTACCGGGATGCGGTCGAATGCGCCCTTTGTCACGGCGATGTAGCCTTCCTCTGTACGGTGCACGGTGGTCATACGCTTGCGGCCAGAATCGAAGGGCAACTCGTGCACCCTTGGGTACTGGCGTTCTGCCTTTACCCTGTCTAGCCCAAGGTCGTGCAACATGCGGATTATGGCTATTTCTGTAGGGTCGCCAAGTACATGCTCGTCGTCGCCGCGCACTTCAATTGTGGCGTTGCTGCATGATGCCATCAGACCAATTAGCTTTTTCTGTTCGTCGTTAAACTGGTCTTTATATGAAGCAGGGGCGAAATTAACATGCCATACCCGGCGGATTTTCATTTTATTCTGCGTTAGTGTTCCTGTTTTGTCTGAACAAATAACCGATGTGTTGCCCACAGTTTCCACCGCTGGCATCTTGCGGATGATGGCCTTCTTAGTAACCATGTTGAAAACGCCGTAGGATAGTACCATTGTTACAATAATAGGCAAAGTTTCTGGCACGGCCGCAACCCCCAGCGCCACCGCAAGGATAAGCGCATCTACAAACTCACGCGGCCCGCCGGTTGCAGGGTTGATATCATGCACAACCCATGCAAATACAAACATAAGCACACCCGCCACCAGCGCCAATGCAGAAATCCGTTTGGCAAGCTGCTGAAGGCGCAGCTGCAACGGTGTTTTTAGTTTTTGTGTGTTGTTTAGCAGCTTTGCAATTTTGCCCATTTCGGTATTCATGGCTGTTTCTACAACCACCGCAGTTGCCCGCCCGCCTGTTACCAAGCAGCCAGAATACACCATGTTTAGCCTATCGCCAAGTGGTGCATCCTCTGCAATTTCTGCGTCGGGGTTCTTTTCCACTGGCTGGCTTTCTCCCGTTAGCGGGGCTTCTTCCACTTGTAGGCTGCTGGCTTCAATTATCCTGGCATCTGCAGTGATTACATCCCCAGTGTTTAGCTCTATAATATCGCCAGGCACAAGCTCACGCGCCTCTATAATTTGCTTCACGCCGCCGCGAATTACTGTGGTTTTGAAGGCGTTCATCCTCTTCAATGCCTCCAATGCCTTCTCCGCCTTGGCCTCTTGCCAAATACCCAGTGTCACATTTATCACAACAATGGACATGATAACCACGACCTTTGGCCAGCCGCGCCCAATAGTATCTGGCGGGTGGAAGATAGCCGTGTAGGCCGCAATGGCCGCCGCCGCAATAAGTATCAGCGTCGGGATTTCGGAAAGATGATGCAAGATTTTGGTGCCTAGCGAATCCTTCCTCTCTTCCTCGAACTCATTAGCCCCATACCTATGAAGCCGCGAATTGACATCCTCCGCAGTTAACCCCTGGTGTCTGTTGGTGTTCAATTTCTCTACAATTTGGTCAATGGTTTCCTTTACCCAAAGCATTAAAAACCTCCTAAGAAAAATGCGGCAAAATCGCAATATCTGCAATAGACTTCTTTCGAAATCACATTTTTGATTTCGAAAAAGTTACCTTTTCAATCTTTTGCTTCTTCTAAAATCACGTTTTTTGTGATTTTAGGAGAACTCTAATTAAAAATATTATCGTAAGCGTTTGGAAATGTCAATGAATGATGAGAATAAAACCTTTGTTTTAAAACAGCCAGGGGCTTTGCCAGCCATATCTTCAAAAGCTTTATGCACAAAAGTTTTGCAAAAAATTTTAATATTTTTGACGGTAGTTAGAGAAAGCCGCTTGGAATCATGACTTTTGGTCTTGTTGTGGTGGGAAATGATAAAAAAATGGTACCATACGGTACCATTTTGAGGGAATTGTGGTACCGTATGGTACCATTTTTTTTGTTTTGGGAGTTTCTAAATTGGTTTAATTCAAAATATCTCATGCTTATACGGCTGGCCGTTTTGTTGGGTTATCCTTTTGCGGTTCAATATTGCAAAGGAGAGATTGTATGAAAAAATATGGATACTGCCGTGTTTCTACTAAAGAACAAAATCCCCGCCGCCAGTTGCTGGCTATGGAAGCGCAAGGCATCCCACCAGGACAGGTGTTTTGCGAAAAACTAAGCGGAAAGGATGCTAACCGCCATGCACTGCAGGCTTTGATGGAGGCTGTACAGCCAGGCGACACCATAATAGTTGAATCTATAAGCCGCTTTGCTCGCAACACAAAAGATCTTCTCGTGCTTGTGGAAAGGTTGGCTGCTAATGGCGTAAATTTCATCAGCTTAAAAGAACATATTGATACCACCACGCCCACCGGACGATTCATGTTAACTGTGTTTGCTGCGGTATCGCAGCTAGAACACGAATTTATTTTGCAACGTCAGGCCGAAGGTATAGCCGCAGCAAAGGCCGTAGGCGCGCATTTAGGCCGCCCAATAAAAAAGCCTCCCAGGAACTTTGCCAAAATAGTAAAACAATGGGAGGACGGCATAATATGTTTTGATAATGCGTTAAAGGCAACGGGATTGAAGCGCGGTACGTTTTATAACCGGTTGCGGGAATTGCGCAGTGTAAGCGAGTGAGTGCAAAAAGGTCTACCTTTTTGTATCTGCAAGTTTATTAAATATTAGCATAGAAATTGTCAAACAACAATAGTAAATATAGAAATATAGAAAATTTGTCTAAATATGGTGCAATGCAGAGATTCATAGTGATAACTATAAAAAAGTAGGCCTTTTTGCAGTGCATGGCTAATAGTAGCCTAGAGAGGGAGATTTCATGGAAAACAATAATTTGCAATCGGAAGAAAACCAACAAAATGACTTGCAACGCAACCAGCAAAACAACACGCCGCCAATCAATGTAACTTTTTCTGGTAGGGGAGGCAACAGTATGATCGGGCATATTTTAGAAGTGAAAAAGCTAATAATTATGGCGATTATTGTTGTGGCGGTTGCGGTTATAGTTGTATCTATTTTTAATAGAGACAGGGGGAGCATGTTAAATTTCTCTCGCATGGCAGAGCGGCAAGTAATTGTAACAGAAACAATAATCACAGGATTTACAGAGGCTCAGAACCTAATAACAATGGAAGCCCAGCTGCAGCATTCTATAGATATTGCAGAAAGAGCCGGATTGTTCCGGCTAGGAACAAGGGAGCAATCATTTACTTTTGTTGGGGATGGGTTATTTACTACAGATTTAAGTGGGTTTCACTCCGACCATCTTATAATAGATTCATTCCGGGAGCGCATTTGGGTTGCTCTTGAGCGCCCTGTGTTTTACGGTGTGATAGTAGATTTCGAGAACACTATTATCGATGATGTTGCAACAAGTTTTTTTGGCTGGGGAACGATTACTTTAGCCCCAGAAGAGTTCAATGAATTGTTGCGGCAAGCGCAGCTAGAAATGGAATTGTTGGCATTGCAAGAGCTGTACGAAGAATCCTATGCCTACACTGAAAGAGCCGTGACAGAGCTGATAAATGTAGTGCTTGCAGCTGCCGGAATAGGCGGGTATAGCGTGTATGTAACTTGGCGCTAGCAATAACAGCACAAAAGGCCTCCGCATGGAGGCCTTTTCAATCGCTTCTATATAATGCTAATCATCTCGATAATATTCTCACAAGCCCCATTCATAACCCTCTCGCCAGGCACAATCGCTGCCACGCCTGGCGGGTACTTGGCCACCAGCTCTGCGGAAACCTGCCCCACGGCCTCTTTAACAGAGACTCGCCGCGAAGGCAATGCCAACGCCTCCCGTGGCGACATCAAAACCTCTGGCAAAATAGGCTTTGCCTCAAGTTGCGGCATAGGTTTTTTGTCAAGCGGCAGTCTTGTTGGGGTTAGCTTCTTGCTGATATCCTCCATCGCAAGCTGCAGCCTGTCAAACCCCTCATCTGTATCAGCTACCGAAGTCATGGCCAGAAGATGCTGTCCGTTGGCCATTTCCATCTGCACTCCGTATTCGTTGGCCAATAATCGCGAAATCTCTTCGGCAGTTTCTTCGGTATGGGCGGTGAAATTCAGCTTCCCCTCATCCTTATCATGCACCCCGAAAAGGGATGGCTCGCCGAAGGCGCAGCGCTCTGCACCTGGTGCTGGATTCATATTAAATGTAGGAAACCTATCCGTCAGCCGCAAAACATCCGACTTCAATTCACTTCGCAGCCGCTTTAGCCGCGATACATATTCATCAAAAAATCGAGATTCTCCCCATAGCTTCTCTAGCATAAAATCCGTAGCTGCCATCAGCATGTAAGAAGGGCTGGTGGTTTGGAACGCATTTACATAGAATCTCAATTTTTCTATATCTATACGCGCCCGGTTTGCGTGGATAACTGCCGTTTGCGACAGCGCAGGCAGGGTCTTGTGGAAGCTATTTACCACAATATCTGCGCCGCAAGCTAGTGCGTGGGCCGGAAAGTTCTTATGAAACGGAAAATGCGCCCCATGGGCCTCGTCTACGATAAGAATCCCGCCCTTGGCATGGACTTCCTTGGCAATAGTCGCGATATGTGACGTGAACCCTTCATATGTAGGGCTAACCACCAGCAGCGCATGGCCTTCTGGGAAATTCTCCAACACCACGCCACCGGCCAGCCCACCGGGCATAATCTGCGGCAGAATATACTTTGGCCGTGCCCCAGAAAACGTCAGCCCACGGTACGCGCTAACATGGGCGTTTCGCGCCAGCACAATCTTTTCCCCGGCATAACAAACCGCCGCCATTACCCCAGCAGAAGCCCCATTTACCAACAAAAAACTTTCATCTGCCCCATAAAACGAAGCAATTTTGCCCTGCAATTCCTTAATCATGTCGGTGGGCGCAGACAACACATCCATAGAAGGAATCTCTGTTAAATCCAACCCAAGAAGGTTTTGCGGCAAAAAAGCCGGGTTGCGTTTATGCCCCGGCATATGAAATGGATAGATGTTTTGCTGTAGATATTTCTCGATTTTTTTGTACATAAAATCACCCTAAAATTAAGATTTATAGAATTGTAATAAGCTAAGCCTCTGCTGGTTTTGGCAGCATATAAGCTACAATCACATTCCCAAGGGATAGTGCCGCCGCTATAAAGAAAACGTATTGCGGGCCCCAGGTATCCCAAACAAAACCGCCTAAAAGGGCGCAAATTATCGAGATTGCGTGGTCTATGCTCATGCCGGTGGATAGGGTGGGCGATATTTCAGATTTATCCAGGGCGATAGAGCGCAGGTAAAGGGCGCGCAGCATTCCCATTTGCATTGTCATGCGGTCTAATATGAACAGTACGTACACGATTATCACAGGCACGCCAACGGCCGCAATGCGGCCAGACATCAGCCCTGCGCTAAGTATACCAAACAATATGTATATCCCAATGAAGGCATACCCTTCTACAAACATCATTCTTTTAAGGCCAAAGCGGTCTGAAAATTTGCCCGCCATGGGTATAAAAAATATCCCCAAAAACATGCCAACCATAGAAAGAAAAGCCATAGTATCGGCCTGGCGCAACAAAATTGAGATAAGCACCCAAGGCCCAAAAACCAAAGCAATCTGCTTATGGGCGCCATGAAGCGATGCAAGCAAATAATAAAATTTATATTCTCGGCGGAAGAGTAGCAGTTTTTTGCCAGTATTTATGGGCGGGTCGCCAATCATCCTGCGTAGTTTGATTAAAATAAGCACAACCGCCGCAAAAAACAGCGTAGCAATAAGAAAATTGCGAACCACTGTATGTTCAAAGCTAAATATCCCCCTGCGGAAACCAATAAAAACCACCAAACTGGCCAAAAAACCAGCCCCGGTGCGCACGCCATTTAAAATACCAAACTGCCGCCCGGTGTTTTCTGAGCCAATAATATTAAGGCAAAGGCTATCTTTAAGCGGCATGTAAAGGTGTATGCCCATAGAATTTATAAACAAAAACGCAAGCATAATAGCAAACGGCGGCGTGAACACCCCAAGCAAAATAAGCCCAATAATAGCCAGCAATTGCGCCACAATAGCCAGCCGAATCTCGCCCATAAACGACATCAGCGAAATAACAAACACAGCAATAAGCCCAGGCATTTCCCGCGGGAACTCGATAAACCCACGCTGCGAGGCCGTAACATTGTAAACTTCCATATAAAAGTTGCTATAAACCCCTTCAGAAAGCCCCGCAGCAAGCGCCGTAAACGCCGAAGCCACCAGAACGAGAAAAAACGCCTGCTTTTTCACTTTGCTATCAAATTCCATTTGAAACTCCTTTAAACGATTGTAATATTATGACGATTATAACATAAAAAAATAAAACCGTCAGAGGCTTTAGCGATGCCAATAAATTCACTTTTCAGAAGGTTTCGCTTCGTGCCGGCTGGAGTCCATCAAGTTTGAATCCGTAGAATTTTAACCGAAAGCCTGTGAAATATGTAGGGGCCGATTTGCCCAGGGGCTTTAGACTGAACGATTGTCGATCATCGGTGCGGGTGCTTTCCCCGCGGCGATTAGCGACCTTAGTGAAGGCTAATGCCCCTGAGCAAATCGGCCCCGGGGCGAAACCCATACCCAGCAGAACCGCCCAGACATTTCAATGCAAAAATATCACAGCCAGTTTTTTTAAGTAGCGTGAAGGGGGTAAATGGTACCGTGTGGTACCATTTTTTTGCGAAATAACGATACTGTTGCCAATTTAATCCAGTAAATAGACTTGCAAAGCCTCTAAATAGGCTGTTCTTTCTAAAAGAGAAAAAACATTTTAAAAATCTCGCAAAAAAAGGGGAGGCGATATAAATCGCTTCCCCTTTAAAAACACCTAAAATTTAAGTTTTTTCGCGTCTTTTTTCAAAAAAAGAAGTGGAGATGTGACAGGCAAAGCCTCAGATAGTTTAACCCCAAGCCCTTGGCGGTATTAATACCCAGCATAATGCAATATCAAAAGCGCTCTAAATGTGATGTCGCAGGCTTTTCTGGTTTTTGTTCGCCAGTCTGTTTCTAGTTGCATGCCGTAGTATTTTCCTGTTTTGAATAAGCGTTCACAAATATTTTCTAGGCGGCAGATGCCATCGGTGTCTATGGAGCTTGCTATTTCGTCTGTTAGCTTTTTTAGTTCAGGTACCTGGGGGATGATTCCGCAGCGGGCGAAGGTTTCCAGATGGGCGAAATGGTATAGGCCGTTGTGGTCTTTGCCGTCTTCGCCGATGGGACACATTATCGGGCTTGGGTACAGTCCTGAGCCTTTTACGGTCATGCCTTGGGCTGGGAAGCCGCCGCCGAAGCAGCCCACTTGGCTGCCTGGGATGAATGATACAAGATGAGGGTCATCTGTGCGCATCGTTTGGTTTACGGCTTGGGCTACGGCCTTGATTGTAGCCTCGTTTCGCCAGGATTGCGTATACGCGAGAATTTGAAAATGCACGGTGCATGGCCATTTTTCATAATCATTGAAAACTTGCATGGTGCGGCCGTTTTTCCTTTTCTCGTGCAGAATATCGAACACCGATTCAACCTCGGTTATGCGTTTTATCGAGTCGAGCGATAGCTGAATATGCTGGGTGATATCGTAAATATCGGCATACCCCGCGGCGGCAATAATGGCAGAATTACTAAGCTTTGCGCCCATGCCTGGATATTTGAACTCGTCATAATCGAAGCCGCGGCCGTAACGTGAGTGGCTTGGCGGCGTGATGTCAAGGGCCTCCAGCGCCCGGGCGAGTATGGGTGTGTTTTTGTTCAAGGCCTTTTGGGTAAGATGCTGCAATGCGCATTGATGCCCCCTGAAGATGCCGCCATTATTGTATGTTTCGCCAATCCACCCATCTGGCTGCTGGGCGGCGATTATCCCCTGGATTGTGGCTTCGGAAAGAATCTGCTGCTGATAGCGCGCAGATTTTGCGTTTGTGAGTTCTCCAAAAATTTCACTCTTAATGCGCTTCCTTATAGAAGGGTTAGCATTTTCCAGCAGAAAGTCTATCATTTTTTGCTTCATACCATCAGCTCCACGGCGATTTTTTCGTTTTTATAAGCAGATTTTAGCAACTCGGCTATTTTTTTGCATACAGCTGGCTGGCAAAAATCTTCGCTGGTTTTAATGCTAAATGCTTCTTGCCATGCTTTGTATACAGCCTCGTACAGCTCTGCAAGCTGGCCAGCTTCGGCTTTTTTTAGATATTGCCAGGCGTAGTATTTTAGCGCACCATATGTGCCAAGAAAATATTCCAGGTTCCATGAGGCCTCGGGGTTTGGCTCGCCCTCAAAATGCTTAATTAGCGCCGGATAGGCTTTCAGCCCTTTGGCGTTATCACACCATTCCTGGCCTGTTAGATGGGCTGCTGCCAGTTTTAATGTATCTGCCAGTATGGCTTCTTTTGGCTTGGCTGTTTCCCCGGTTATTGTCAGCACAGATAATATGGGGATTTCCCGCTGGCCAAGCTGGCAGTAGCTCATTTGGCCTTGGCCGTTAACCGCCAGGGTGGTGAAGGTTTGCTTGTCGTCGTTGTAGCCGGTAATCAGTCCCCATTCCGGCACACCGATATCCCAGGCCACAGCAGGGATGCCCGCATCAATTGATGTTTTAATAATCGAGATTGCCTCCAAGCGCTTTACTTCTTCTATATCCTCTTGCCCCCAGTAGCGCCCCGCATATCCACAGCTAATGCCACCACTCTCCACCCAAGGCTTTTGCTCATCAAATGCCCAAATGCTGGTGGCCGATGCGCAAAGGTCTTCTGCAACCCACATACGAAACGCAAAGCCGCTAGTGGCGATAATATCATCCCCATAGGCCTGCCATGGGCTATTCTTTACCGCACAAGATAGAGCTTTAGCAAAAGAAAACAGATAACCTGTAGGGTCGTGGACAACTTCCCATGTAATATCGAGATTTTTCATTTTATTGCCTCCTTTATATTAAAACCGTCAGAGGCTTCGCCTCCGACACCACCACAAACTTTTTGAAAAAGTTTGACAAAAACTCAATTTTTTAATGGAATATAGATTTTTTCGCTGAAGGTGCAGCTGGATTCTACGTAGGTTTCAAAGTCGTAGGTATTTGCGTGGGTGTAGCCGGATTTGGGTAGCCATGTTTCGGTGATATATTGCCAAGACTTGTGGATGATGTTAATGAAATTGAAGTGAGATGATGGCGGCGTGGTAAATATTGCGTAAAGCCCGCCTGGGATATTTAGCTGTAATGTGCCGATAGTATCACCTTTAGCTTGGTTTGATGGTATTCCTATAAAATAATCCAACTGGTTTTTTTCGATATTCCAGTGGCCTACGCCGTAATCTGCTACTGCTGTGCCGTCGGATAGTTTTATCGATAATTTTTTGCAGTTATATATATTCCAAAACATAGGTGGAGTTTTTTCTGTGTTTGGGAGAACGGTTAGGTTAAAGCTGGCCAAAGTCTCGATTTTTGGTTCCAGTTTAAATGGCGTAACATCAAGCTGGAAGGGGTCGAACAGCCGCAAGCTGTTTCTCGTTTGTTTAAACTCCGTTGGCAAAATGTTATGTTCTGTTTTGAAGGCGCGAGAAAAATTCTCTTTCGAATTAAACCCATATTCGAACGCGATATCCGAAACTGCCCGCGGCTGTTCCATCATTTCACGCACAATCTCCGAAAGCCGCCGCTTGCGAATATAATCCGCCGGTGTAAGCCCTATAACCAGCCTAAACACTCGCACAAAATGGTATTCTGAATAACCCGCCGCCAGCGCTACCTCGCCAAGAGGAAGCTCTGCTTTCAGGTTTGCCTCAATATATTCAATTGCCCTTGCGATATGATTTCTATAGTCCATGTCCAGATTATAACATTATGCAAGCCATTACAGTTGATAAAAATTGCGATGTTGGTGAGGCCGCGGACTTTGCCTGTACTCACTCGATTTTTTACGGCCTAGCTTTTTGCGAATATCTAAGTGTGTGGCGCTGTCGTTTACTCGTATTATAGCCAAAGTATCCACCTTTGTGGTCTGTTTATATGTGGAATTAATGTAGACGAACGCTAATGGATTTTGGTAGCTGGCTGTCTAGCCATGTTTCGATATCGTCGCGAAAATTGAGAATATTTTCATCCAATGGTATGCGAATGCCCTGGCAGCCCCAGTTGCATCTTTCATTGAATAATCGGTCGCAGCCGTAGCCTTTTTCTATTATTTGCCTTAGGCTGGGATGAAAATACTCGATATTGCTAGCAGGGTTATCTGTCTTTTTAGCCTTTACAACCAGGCAAAACCCGCGCTTCAAAGATATGGAAATGCCCCAAGTTCTGCGGGAGTATATATCTCTTGGAGTTAGTTCTTTTTTGCTGCTTTTTACATATGCATAAGCGAAATGTATATCGCCCAATATTGTAATGGCGCAGGTTAGACCTTTGTCTATATGCTTCTGGTGCAATTTTATTATAAAGCTTTGAGTTTCTGCCGGTAGTGATTGTATTGCGTCTTTTAAAATATCGAGAATATCCGGCTCTTTTGCCTTCAATAATCTATATTCACAACGCAGGAGGCTTTTGTCGTTGGCATATCTTTTGGTGGTTCTCAGTTCTATATCTGCAATGGCCATAGCTTTTAGCCCTGCCAGCACCAAGGGATTGCTGGGATAAAAAATCTCTATTTCTGTTCCCTTGAATGATTTTGCGTTTAAATCAATATCTGGGAAGCTAAAGCCGCAAATGGCTAAAAAACGCAGGCATTGCATCTGCCCATTGGCCGGGGTTTTTGGCTTTGCGGTGAAGGATGGTATTGCCGTAAGCAGCATAGAATCTCCATTTTCAGATAGCTGACCATGGTAGCCAATATCTACAAGCAAGTTTGTAACATGGCTTAAAAATGGATAATCGTCTATGTTTTTTGGGGTTTTGGGTGGCAGGGCGTATTCATTGCCGTGGGATATAAGACGGCTGCAAAAAAGATTGAGAAAATCTCTAAATGCAATAACGCCAGCGCGTATATTCTCTTCGCTTGTAAACCTATTTAGCTTAGGGTTTAATTCATATTCTCCCGGGATATTTGCGGGGATTAAACTTTTGTAAAACTGCGCCACGGCTTCAATGGGCTGCAATTTTATATTTTTATCATGATGCTCGCTCATTTTATACCAATCTCTCTTTTTTAATAACTTGCCGCTGTGCTAGTTTTTCTGGATTGTTTTTGTAAGCTTCTTTTATTTGCTGCCTACGTTCTTCACCTGCTGCCGCCAAAATTTCCTCTATATTTGTGTCGCTTGCTACAAAATTTGCAAGCCATAGGCGGTATGGTTCTGCTTTTGGGCTTGGGATTATTTGTATCAGGTATATTGCTTCTGTTATGCCGATGGCATCTGTAAAGTAGTATTTTCCGTCTGGCGAGGGAAATTTCAGTTGGTCGGAAAATCCGACCAACTGAAATTTTTGCTGGGTGTAGTCGTACTTAAATTTTTTCCAATATTCGCGGGCGGTGTCGTAATCACTCTCGATTAATATGGCGCAAATATCCACGGCAGAAAACCACCATTTCTTTTCTCCATGGTCGAAAAACGAGCGCAGGTTTTTGTTTGTAAAGGGATTGTTCATTTTTTGCTTCTCCTTTCTGTGGATGCAAATATTTGTTCTGGTTTGGCAAATTGTAACATGTATTGGGGAAATATTCCACCTATAGTGAAATAATTCGAGAACGGTCTCGCCTGTCGCGGCAAAAACGCCTGAAACGCCTTATCCTGGTGGTAAAGGTGCTGCCCTGGCGAGGCCGTTTCTCATTTATTTCACTATGCTATTTAGGCATTGTAGATAACCAGTTGCCACAAAACCCTTGGAATATGTTTTGCCAGCCGTATAATTACAATTAGACCACAGTCGATTTCGAATAATAAACCGCCGGGGATAAGCTAAAAACTTCCCCGGCCTCCTCACAAATTGCATTTACATTAGCCCTGTGCCAGTTATAATAGGAGATGGGGTGGTGGCCATAATCCCCATAGAAGGAGGGCGGCAGTGTTATTTATAGGAATATGCGATAGCGATACCGCCGTCCGGGCGGCTATTGGAGATTTCGCAAGGCGATACAAGGAAGAAATCGGGATAAATGTGCAGATTCTGGCCTACAATAGCGGGGAAAAACTCCTGCGGCATTATCTCTTCGAGCTAGATTTGGTGTTCTTAGAAATCCCATTCGCTAAGATGACAGGCATAGAAATAGCCCGGCAAATTAGAGCAGTTGACCAAAATGTGGCGATAGTCTTCCTCACATCTGTACTGTCACATGTATTTGAAGCATACGACGTACGGGCAAACAACTACCTGCTAAAGCCGCTAAAGTACACCCGTTTCCTAAAAGAAGTAGAGGCCGCAAGGGCAAAACGCGGCCAAAATCGATTTTTTATAGAAAGCAACGATAGCGGCATGTACAAAATCTACACCAAAACCCTACGCTATATAGAAACCGACGGCCGCAACACAAAAATTTACACCGAAAACGAAGGCATAATAAGCTACAAACCCATGAAAACCCACCAACAAACCCTATACGAACCACATTTTATACGCTGCCACACGGGCTTTATAGTAAATCTACTCTTCTTCGAAAAAATGGAAGGCAATGACATAATCCTAACCACCGGCGAACGCATCCCAGTAAGCCGCCAGCGCAAAAAAGAAGTAATAACCCAAATAATGAACCTCCCACTGCGAGGGGGCTGACCCCATGGGAATGCGTATGAAAAATAATGTGGGTGTGGCGGGTGAAGCTTTTCACGGCATCAAATCTCAAAAAGGAGCAAACCATGCAAAAATTAAAAGATAATTTTTTATCCATCAAGTGGGCGTTTAAGCTTGCCCGTCGTATCAATATTAGGGTTTATTTGTGGTGGAGTTCTATTAGTATTTTGCTGGCTGTTTTGCCGGCTGTTTCGCTGCATTTTAATAGGGAGGCCTTGGCTGTTTTGTCTGGGTTTGTGGCTACAGGGCAGGGGAGCTTTGGGGATGTGCTGCCTTCCATTGTGGCGCTGGGGGTGATTTTAACGGCGATTGGGCTTTCTAACCGTGTTAATGGGGATTTTTTGAATATGCAGATGCATGATACTTATTATTTTGGCTTTTTGGAGTTTTATATGGACACAGTGCAGGATGTAGAGCTGAAAACGCTGATGGATAAGCGATATTTAGACGAGCATTATTCTGCGCTGGGGCGGGGTGGGTCCTTGTCAGATTTTATGAGCAATAGCTGTGTGCTGCTGGCTAAGTCTATTGGGGCAGCGTCGTTACTTGTGGTGGCTGCTCAGGTGTCGCTGGTGATTTTTTTGGCAGCGGCGGGTTATATTGCGGCCATCATGCTGCTTAATTATGTAATGGTGGATAAGCTGCGCTGGAACCACCTAGAATACGACGAGGCCCGCAGGCTTGCGGCGTATTATGAGAATTCTTCCATGCAGCCGGGTGTGGCCAAGGAGATGCGGATATATGATACTTCTAAGGAAACTGTAGACAAATGGGCGGATGCATATAAGGAAGTGGAAGATTTCATATACCATCATTCAAGATTTTATCCTGCTTCCACGGCAATAAGCCGCATTGGGTTCTATTTATTTATTGTGGGCATGATGGCTTATGGGATTTTCCAGGTGGCGGCTGGCAGCATGACCGTGGATGTTTTCCTCATGGTTTTTGCGCTGGGGGTAAGCATTAGCGAGATGATTGGCAGCATATCCAACAGCTTTGTGCGGGCAGATAATGCCATGTACTTCCTAAATATACAGCGCAAGTTCACGGGCGCAGTGCCAAGGGCCGCCCAAGACTGGCGGGATGGCTTCGAGCCGGCAGACCATGAAAATATCTTCCAGGCAAAGAATCTATGCTTTTCCTACGATGATGAAAAACAAGTGCTGCATGATTTGACATTTAGCATAAAAAAAGGCGAAACCGTGGCATTGGTGGGGCTAAACGGCAGCGGCAAGTCTACGCTGGTTAAGCTGCTTATTGGCCTGTTTTCGCCAACCAAGGGTGACCTGCGCTTCTATGGCAAGGAATATGATGACAAAACCCGTGGCGGCGTGATAAAGCGGGTGGGGATGTTTTTTCAAGATTTTCATATTTTCCACGCGACATTTAGGGAGAATGTGGGTTTTGGCGACCTGAAAAACCTAAATGACGAAGCCCAAATAATGAAGGCAATAGAAAAAGGCGATGCCAAGAAAATCCTGGACAACCTAAGCAATGGTCTAGAGCAATGGCTAACCAAGCATGTAAAAAGCGACGGCATATGGCTGTCTGGCGGCGAAAGCCAGCGCGTGGCCGTATCACGCACCCATATGAGCGACAAAGATGTGCTAATCTTCGACGAGCCGGCTTCTGCGCTAGACCCTGTTGCAGAGATGAACCAGTTCCAAGCAATACGCGAGAAAATACAGGGGCGCACGGCTATTCTAATAAGCCATAGGGTGGGCTTTGCCCGGCTGGCAGACAGGATAATAGTGCTGCAAGACGGCCGCCTGGCCGAGGACGGCACACATGAAACATTGATGCAAAAAGATGGCATTTACGCGAATTTCTTTAACACCCAAGCCGAATGGTATCAGAAAGGCGGTGAGGCAGTTGAATAAGCTAAAAACCCTAGCCCGCGCCCTTTGTGTGAGCATAAAAATAAAAGGCCCGCTGGATTTACTTATGAGCCTGCTTGGTTTCCCGGCGGCATTAATCCCGGTGTTTCTGGCAAATCAAATGCGCCTGCTTGCAGATCATCTGCAAGATTTAATGGGCGCACAAACAGATATAAGCTATGCCATGGCCGCCCTGGGTGCGGTTGTGGGTCTATACGTAACTAGCATGGTAATTGACATGCTAAGCCAATTTACCGGCCTACGCAGCAGCATAAGGCTACAAACCTACATCAACCGTAGGATAATGGAACATAAATGCCAGGTGCGCTACAAATATATAGAAAACTACGATGATTTCCAGAAACGGATAGCCTTCGCCAAGGAACATGCAGGCGGCACAATGGGGCAAAGCATGAGTAGCATAATCTCCATTTTGCAGCTGATGTTGGCCTTTGTGGCGGCATCGCTGGCGCTTTGGGAAGTAAGCTGGGTGATTGTAATTGTGTTATATGTAACCAGCATACCCGCGGCTATTTTGGCCTATTTGCAGCAGGACGAAACATTCCATGGCCGGGCAAAATGGATGGAAGAAGGCAGCCTGGCCATACATTATTACAATATGCTGGCGGGTGCGAACTATCTGTTTAACGGCCAGCAAGAAATCCGTCACGGGGGTCTTTTCGATTATTTAAAAGCCCGCTGGCGCGCAATAGTTGACCATTACCTTGGCAAAAAGAACAGGTTAATGGCCAAGCATGTAAAATACAATGCCGTGGCAGATATCCTGCGAAGCGGTGTGTACCTGGCTATCTTGCTGATAGCCGCAAGGGAAATCTACCTTAACCCAGCCCTTGGCATAGGTGTGTTTGTGCTAGTGTATTCGCTTTCTGGCAACTTGCAACGGGTGGCGGCCAGCACCCTGGTTAGCATAATGTCCTTGGCCCAGGATATCCCATACATGCAAGAGTTTTTCAAACTAGATGAGCTAGAACGTGAACCAAAATACAATGGCGAAAAACTGCCTAACGGTGATATAACCTTCGAAAATGTAAACTTTGCCTACCCAAATGCCGAACGGGACGCCCTAAACGACATCACCCTTCATATAAAAGACGGCGAAAAAATAGCCATAGTGGGCGAAAACGGTAGCGGTAAATCCACCCTAATCAATCTCCTATGCGGAATGCACAGCCCCAGAGACGGCAAAATAAACGTGGGCGGCTGCGATGTTATAAATAACCCCGCAAGCCTACGCGGCTCTATGTCTGTCGTGTTTCAAGACTTTGCCCATTACGAAACTAGCATCCGGGAAAACATTACAGTATCTGACAAGGCCCGCCAATCCACAGATGCAGAAATTCTCGACCTGCTAGAAAAAATAAACGCCCGCAACCTAGTAGACCAGCAACCAGACGGCCTGGCCACCCAGGTTGGCACATTTGGCGCAAAGGCCAACAACCTATCTGGCGGCCAATGGCAAAAAATATCCATAGCCCGTGCCGCCTATAAATCTGACGCAAAAATCATGATATTAGACGAGCCAACCTCTGCTCTAGACCCTATCGCTGAAGCCGAACTCTATCACAATTTTGCCAACCTAACCCACGGTAAAACCACAATACTAATCTCCCACCGCTTAGGCATAACCGCAATAGTGGACCGAATAATAGTCATAAAAGATGGCCGCATAGTAGAAACCGGCAACCATAACGAACTAATGGCCAAGAACGCGCATTATGCAGAGATGTATAGGGCGCAGGCTAAGTGGTATGAGGCTGGGTGAGAGAGCCAAAATTGTCAAATGCTTCGCCGGCCGCATCTCCAAAACTTTTCATAAGGTTCGCATCGCCCGGCTTCTCTCAGATTATATTTGAAAAAAGTTTTTTAGTAAAACTTTGATTTTTGAATTTGAATTTTTGAAAAAAGCCCTTGTTTCTGGGCTTTTTTTATTTTGCGGTTCTGATTTTTGGCTAGTTTTTGCGAAAAAATGGTACCATACGGTACCACAATCACGAAAAAATGGTACCGTATGGTACCACCGTCACGAGAAAATGGTACCATGCGATACCATTTGACAGTCTAAAGTTAAAATTTTGCTAAGTTTTTCCCGAAAAAGCGGTGGGGGTGTGGCCGGCGAAGCTTCAGGCGGTTTCCTCGTTCGACAGCCATCTTCAATTTTCCCTAAAAAAGGGTTGACTTAGGCAGTTTCATTTGTTATCGTTTGTGTATCACAAGTTAATGGGAGGATACCTATGTCTTTGATTGGCAAGAAGGTAAAGGATTTTAAGGTTCAAGCGTTTGTTAATGGCAGTTTTAAGGAAGTTTGTAGGGATGATATGCATGGCAAATGGTCGGTATTTTTCTTCTATCCTGCAGACTTTACTTTTGTATGCCCCACAGAACTTGGGGATTTGGCAGATTCTTATGCAGAATTTCAAAAGATTGGCTGCGAGGTTTATGCAATCTCTACAGACACACATTTCACGCATAAGGCTTGGTATGATGCTTCCGCCACTATAAGGAAGATTAATTACCCAATGCTGGCAGACCCTACACATGAGATTTCTAAGGATTTTGGCGTGCTTATTCCAGATAAAGGCGTTACGCTTCGTGGCACGTTTATAATCAACCCAGAGGGCGAAGTTGTTGCCTACGAGATTAACCCCGATGGCATAGGCCGTAATTCTGACGAGTTGCTGCGTAAGGTGCAGGCCGCCCAGTTTATAACAAAACATGGTGACCAAGTTTGCCCGGCAAAATGGTCCCCAGGTGCAGAAACTCTTAAACCAGGTTTAGATTTAGTTGGCAAATTGTAAAATTTAAAGGGAGTAGATGGCATGAGTGTTATGTACGACCTTATTGTAATCGGCGCTGGGGCTGCGGGCCTCAGCGCCGCCATCTTTGCCGGGCGCGCTAGGCTTCATGTGCTAGTGGTGGAAAACACCGGCGAAGGTGGCAAGCTAAAATTAGCAGCAGAGGTAAGTAACCCGGATGCTTTCACCGCCGGGGAAGTTGAAATAGCCGCCGATATGAAAAAAGAGGCGGTTAATTTTGGTGTAGACTTTGTTGCAGCCAATGTACAAAAAGTGGATTTCAAATCTGATATAAAATCGGTAAAAATTGATACAGGCAATATTTACACGTCCTGGGGGTTGATCATGGCCAGCCGCGCCAGCGTTGGGGTGGATTTTGTTACGGCCGACCTGTCACAAGTAAGCTTTAGCAAGAACCCCACAGAGGGAAAAGGCTCCCAATCATCTTGGGGTGTGATAATTGCCATGGGCTCAAAGCCCAAGACCCTAGGCTTTGAGGGCGAAGAAGAATTCACCGGCCGAGGCGTGGCCTACAGTGCCACTTGTGACGGCGAATTTTTTACCGGGCGCGACGTTTTTGTTATAGGCTCGGGTTTTTCTGCCGCAGAAGAATCCATTTACCTTACCCGCTTCGCCCGGAAGGTAACCGTGATAGTAAAAGGGCCAAAGCTAACCTGCGAGCAAGATGTGGCAGATAGGGTGCTTAATCACGAGAAAATTGAAATAAAATACAACACCGAAATAGTCCATGTTCGCGGCGCAAATGTAGTGAAAGAAGCCAAGTTTAAGGATATTAAAACCGGCGAAGAATGGGAACATAAAGTAGACGAGGGAACTTTTGGCGTTTTTATCATGGCCGGTTATGAAACAGAAAACGACGAAGATTTCGACAACCTAGATGACATCTACACACAAACCGCCGTGCCAGAAATCACAGGCTCTAATGAAATGAGCCCACAGCGGCGGCGGCAGCTAGTAATAGCAGCATCCGACGGTGCGGTATCGTCTGAAGCGGCGGTACGATATGTTGCAGAAATTAAGGCGCGACTAGGGGTAGAGGATTTTGCCCATGCCAAAGAAGCCAAACATACAACCTACGGCCTATCAGACGAAAGCATATCAAGCCAAATAAGGCATGTAATGGAAAGATGCGAAAACGATGTGACAATCCACGCGGTGCTGCTGCCAGATTGCACCATATCGGCCAATATAAAAGAATTCTTGGAAGAATATCGTGATGTAACAGAGCGGATGCCAATAAAAATAACCCAAAAAGGCGATGACCCTGCCATAGAGGCCAACATAGGCACAGATGTATTTCCAATAATCGCTCTGTTAGACAGCGCCGGCCAGTATACTGGTGTGGGCTTCCTAGGCGTACCCGGCGGTCACGAGCTAGAATCCTTTATTTTGGCAATATACAACGCCGCAGGCCCAGGCCAGGCCACCCCAGCATCCATGAAAGAACAAATAGAAAATTTACAAAGCGGCACAAGGCTAAAAGTAGGCGTATCTCTAACCTGCACACTCTGTTCAGAACTGGTGCAGAACTGCCAGCGCATAGCCATAATCAACAAAAATATAAAGGCAGAAATGATAGACATGCAATATTTCGCAGAGCTACGGGATAAATTCGATATAATGAGCGTACCCGCCTTGATAATAAACGACGAAACCGTACTCTTTGGCAGGAAATCAATGGAAGATTTACTTCTCAACTTACCGGGGGGGGGGGGGGGGAAAAACCCCACCC
>WQVK01000014.1 GCA_009784025.1 Defluviitaleaceae bacterium | reverse complement strand
TTCAGAGCGGAAATGTGAGAGGTTTTAAGGGTATACGTGAGTTTCTCCTAAAACAAAAAATGCCGAAAAGCCTGTATATACAGGACTTGACGGCATTTGGGGATTTATAAGAGGATAGTCAAAGATTATATATGAGTTTTTGCCAAGCTTTTTTCAAGTGCAACCCAAAAGAAATTGGGCGAAACGAATCTTATGAAAAGCGGTCGGGGTGTCGGGGCGAAGCCCTGACGGTTTTAGCCTACCTAGTCAACTTAGCCTTATATATCTGTACAGAAACAGTAAAGGCTACAACTGTTATCCCCACGCACCATACTATTGCGGTTAGGAATTCGCCATCCATTGGGAAACCAAGCAAGAGGTTTCGCAGGGCGTTTATTACATGGGTCATTGGTTGGTTTTCTGCGAATATGCGTAGGGCTGTGGGCAGGGTTTCTGTGGGGGCAAAGGCCGAGCTTAGGAACACGAGTATAGTTAGCAAGAAGCTGGTGCCGCTTATGCTTTCGGCGTCTTTGGCTATAAGGCCAAAGATTACCACTACCCAGGTGACGGCTATCATAAATAGGGTTAGCAGGGCGGCTACTTGAAGCCATTCTACAAGGCCGGCAGTGGGGCGGAAGCCTATGGCAAAGGCCGTTAGTATTACCACGGTGGTTATAACTATGCTGCGGATTACAGACACCCAAACATGACCAGACATCACGGCAGATTTTGCGATAGCCATGCTGCGAAATCGGTCTATTATGCCGGTAGACATATCATTGTGGATGCTAAAAGAAGTGGTGGCAGATGCGTTGGTTACGCATTGCACAATTATGCCTGGCACTATAAAGTTGATGTAGCTGATTTCGCCAAGGTCCACAATGCCGCCAAAAACGAAGCCAAACAGCACCATAAGCACAACAGGTACAATAAATGCCATAAAAACGGCCTCTGGGCTGCGTAGGTTTTTTGTCACGCAGCGTTTGAACATAATATATGAATCTGTAAAAAATTTTGGGCTTGAGCTTGTCATTGTTTTTCTCCAATCAATGTAAGGAATACATCCTCTAGGGATGGCTGGTTTTGGGTGAAGCGAGCTACGGGTACGCTGCCGTTAAGGCGGTTTAGTATTTCGGCCACTTGTTTGGTTGTGCCGTCTGTAGAGATTTCTAGGTATTTGCACCCGGCGGTTATTTGGAAGCCGGCAAGTAGGGCTTCGGCGGCTTCCCTGTCTGTTGTTTTGGCAAACTCTAGCTTGATTTCGCCTATAGGAAGGATTTTTTTAAGCTCTTCTGGCGAGCCTTCTGCGGTTATTATGCCGTTGTGCAAGATAGCAATATGGTCTGCCAGGTATTCGGCCTCTTCAAGGTACTGTGTAGTTAGGAATATTGTGGTGCCGCCCTCGGCCAGTTTTGCCACCATATCCCACATGGCTATGCGGTTTTGGGGGTCTAGCCCGGTGGTGGGTTCGTCTAAAAAAATGACAGGTGGGTTGCCCATTAGGCTCATGGCAATATCTAGCCTGCGGCGCATCCCGCCAGAATATTGGCTAGCCTGTTTGCTTGCTGCGTCTTCCAGGCCCACTGCTACCAGCATAGCCTCTGCCTGCTGGTGAGAATCCGGCAGATGCTTTAGGCCGCCTATAAGTTGCAGGTTTTCGCGGCCTGTTAGGGTTTCATCCACGGCGGCGTATTGCCCAGTGAGGCTAATATTGCTGCGCACATTATCCGCCTGGCGAAACACATCAAACCCGCAGATAGTTGCGTTGCCGCCATCGGCCTTGGTTAGAGTACTAAGGATTCTCACACAAGTGGTTTTGCCTGCGCCATTTGAGCCAAGCAGCGCAAAAATGCTGCCCTTGCGAACATGAAAGTTAACGCCTTTTAACACTTGCTGTTTCTTGAAGGATTTTTTTAAATCCTTTACTACAATTATATTCTCCATTTGTTGCCTCCTATAAGGTGATATTAATCTCAAATTAAAACAACGAATTGGAGCGGCACCCTGAAACGCCGAGATAAGGCGTTTTAGGGCGAACTTGCCGCGAATAATGAGGCGATTTTAATTGAGATTAGTATGATATTATGATATACGCATAATACATGCTGAATGTATGAAAAATGAGTAAAAAATTTTACCCATAGGGGTAAGTTTTTTCGGCCAGGAAATAGCTACGCGCTTCTCCAGCGGAATGCCAGTAAACAAAGACCGCATAGCCGCTTTGCCATCGAGAACAATATCTGTCCGCAAAATGCACCAATAGTCACATATACATGCCTACTGTACTAGCAGCGCCGCATCTGCATTGTTGCAAATCTCGTTTAGGGTGCTTACGTATTTATCGCCTAATTCCTGCAAGGTTTCATCTCCCTCGAACAGGGGCAAACCAAGGCTAGATAGGATTTTTAGCGAGAGTTCGGCTTTTTGCTCTATATACTCGGCATCGCCGCTGAATACCATGGGTAGCATCCAAAAGTTGAAAAATATCGTCATAAGCTCTGCCACAAGCCGCGGGTTTTCTACCGTTATAGAGCCGTCTTTTATGCCTTCTTCCAGCATGGGCTGGATATATTGGCGGCTTACAACATTGTTAAAATGAATCTGCTCTCCCAAAAAATGCGGGCTTGCCAGCAAAGATGCGCTTGCCAGCCTTATGTGTTTGTATTCGTCATCCAGGCTTGCAATGTTGATTTTTAGCGACTTGCGCAGCTTTTCTAGGCCGGTTAGGCCTTTTTCTTTTAATGTGGCTTCAAAAGGATTCGTCTCTGCGAAAATCATATCGGATATTAAAATCAGCAGCTCTTCTTTAGACTTAAAGTGATGGTAAAACGCCCCCCGGGTAAGGCCTTCCATATTATCTACAATATCCAGGACGGTAGATTGCTCGTAGCCTTTTTCGTTAAAAGTTTTGATGGCGGCTTGAATGATTTTTTGCCTTGTTTCTTCTGGGTATTTGTTTCTTGGCAAGATTTATCAGCTCCATACATTCAGGATGTATGTATTGTAATATGGCTGCGGCAGATTGTCAATAGGTGGCGTGAAAGTTTTTTTTGGATGGCGACTTTGTGTGAGTTAAAGCTGCCTGTGGGCTGGGTTTGCATATATGTATGTGAGTTTGCCTTTACCGTATTGCGCGCCTAGCGCGTGTATACGCTCCACTCATCGCTTTGCTATACTCTCGCGGAGCGTAATACACGCGCTAGGCTACATGAGGCATAGGCTCACTCCGCGTTTGCCAATATGCTACTGTGTTTGGCTATAGTGAAATAAATGAGAAACGGTCTTGCCCAGGTGGCACCTGAAACGCTGAGTAAGGTGTTCCAGGCGTTTTTCTGCGACAGGCGAGACCGATTTCGAAGTATTTCGCTATAACTGATTTTACCCTACAAGCGGGCAAGCGCTATCGCGGCAACAATCGCATCTGCCGAACTCGGCAGTATATTGTTGGTGATATTCACTGCAAGGTATCCTGGTTAAACACTATTGCCACGCCGTCTTCTTGGTAGATAAGACCGTTAAATGCTTCGTATGGCGCGGCTTTTTCTATGGTTGCGTTGCGGGCAACTTGGATATATTTATCCATCTCGGCTTTTGGCCGTGCCCTGTTAGAATGGCCTGTGTAAAACGTATCAAAGCCTAGAGTTAAAACACGCTTTAGCATTGAGATATACTGGCTAATTGTAGACGAGCCAGGCAGGTGCATCCACACATGGTCGCTTGCGGCATCGCTGTTTAGTAAAACACGATGTTCCTTTGCCAGCAAGCCCATAGAACCTGGCGTATGCCCTGCCATGTTTACAACTTCAACATGCAGGCCGCCTAGGTCAAATATTTGGCCTACTGTTAGTTTTTTCAGCTTGGGGGCTATTGCGTTTATATAGGCCTCTGGCTGGAAGCTTTTTGGTTTTTCGTCCTGTTCCTCTGTGATATTTTTTCGCCATTCTGTAGATGTATGTTCGTGAAACAAATCGAAATCTGCCTCATGCAGCCATACTTCGTTAAATTGGTATGCGCCGTTGGCATGGTCAACATGCCCGTGGCCAAGCACTACTTCTACGGGTTTGTCTGTTATGGTGGCTATGGTTTCTTGAAGCGAAGCTATGCCGTACCCTGCATCGTACAGCAATGCCTTTGCATTGCCCACAACCAGATAGCAAAACGACCCTTTAGGGTCGTGGATGCTATATAGCCAATGTTGCAGATGTTTAACCGTTAGGTAACTCATGCTTTCCTCCTTAAACTACCGGGTACATTTCTATATACCCACGCCAGCCCATTGGTGCTAGTTGCATTTTTGGCGCCAGTTCTGGTGCGTATTTGTAACCGTACACCTCTGGGTTGAATTTTTTTATTCTGCTCATGCATTGGCCTACTGCATCCATGAAAAACTCATCATCGTAGGGTTCGCCTTGGAATACTAACAACTTACAAGGGGCTAGGTCTATCACATCGAAGCCTTCTGGGATTGAGCCTGTATAATCTGCGGCTACTTCTACGCCATGGGCGTAAATGCCTGTGCCTGCTGGGCGCATGTTTTCTGGAAGCCATAGGCCAACCGGCTCGTACAGGGCTTCCTTTATGCCGCATAGGATATCCCATGCGGCAGAGTTATCTTCATTGCCGCTGCCAACTTCTTCGCAATATGCAAAGTAGTCTGCTGCGTTTACGCTTCGTTTTAATATTAGCTTTCGCGCCGGGCGCTCTACTACCTGTGTGAAAATTACTGCTGTTTTGTCCATTTTATCTACCTCCGAATTTAATTTGGAGCGATTAAGATAATGCCGCGGAATAAGCCATCCTTCTGGCATTGGGTGGCTGGCGTATTTTTTTGGCGAAATGCCAAAACCATTGGCAAAGGCTCTTGTGAAGCCTTCGTGGCTGCCAAAAACAAAGTCTAACGCAACATCTACCACTTTGCAGCCCCCGCCACGCAAGGCATGGGCGGCGGCGGTTAACCGTAGCTGGCGAATATATTCGAAGGGAGATTGGCCAGTTTCCTCCTTGAACATACGCATCATATGATATTGCGAATATCCTGCCGCCCTGGCTAAATCGCGGGCTGTGATTGGCTCTTGTAGATGGGATGCGATGTACTGCTTTAATATTGCCACGGTGGCTTTGTTTTCTTCGGGCATTTATCTCAACTCCATGGGAGATTATATGGGAGGTTTTGTGAAAATTCTTGACCTAGGTTGCTATTTGTTGCACTAGCCCACAAAAGGATCCCCTCAAAGCTTGAAAGAAATAAACTTGCTATCAAAAGCGGAAAAGATACATTTTCCCATATGCCAAAACTCCTCCCTAGAACATCTCCACCACATCAAACAAACTATCCACCACGGTAGCCATCCCCAGAATCTCTTCCGTAGGCGGCAACAGGTCTGGGATATTTATCACCTTCATCCCGGCGCGGTATCCGCCTAGCGTGCCCAGGGTGGAATCCTCCAGCACTAGGCAATTCTCTGGGGCTACGCCACAATGGGCCGCAGCCATAAGGAAAATCTCTGGGTCTGGCTTAGAGTTTACAACCTGGTCGCCACCTACTATCACTTCAAAACGATGGGCCACATTAACCGAAGCAAGCTTCTGTGTTGCCCGCTCTTTGGCGGTAGAAGTGGCCACGCATTTCTTTATGCCAAGGGCTTCTAGCTTATCCAGCAGTTCTAGTAGCCCAGCCTTTACTGGTATGCCATGCTTCTTGAAAGTTTCATCTAAATGGAACAAATGCCTCTCGTATGCCATGTCTGAATCAAAATCATCACCCACGGCCGCCTTAACCTGCGCCTTGCAATTGGCCGCGTTGGTACCAATGATTTTAAGGGCAATAGGCTCAAACTCCGCTGGGGTAATGGGATAATTCATCTCAATAATAGCATCCTGCCAGGCCTGCATGGATGCCCTCTCTGTATCCAGCATAGTGCCGTCCATATCAAATATTACTAGCTTAATGTTTTTCATATGCTCTCCTTTTAAAACCGTCAGAGGCTTCGCCCTGGATGCTTGGGCGAGCATGTTGCGCAGCAACCGACCAGCCTCCGGCACCTCTACCCGCTTTTCATAAGGCTCGCTTCGCGAACCAGGCGCGTCGTGTCACCCGATTTTTCGGGTCATCTTCAAAAAAAGCGGGGCAAAAGTTTTGATGTTTATTTTTTCAACTAATTACAGATTGTAATTAGTTGATTTTTACTTCTTCCGAAATCACGCTTTTTGCGGTTTCAGAAAAAGTCTATTGCAAAAACCCCCAGTGCTTTAACAGAGCGGCAAGAAGCCGGTATGATACGCTACTATCCCTTTTGGGTTGCGGTTTTTTATTTTCTCCAGAGATGCTTCTGCTTGGGGCATGTTGTGGGTGTGGATTGGGTTAGAGCCTGTGATTTTGCCATCTGTGATATTGGCGGCGTCGCCGCAGATTATTATCCCGCTGGCTTGCATGTGGACGGCAATATGCCCGGGAGTATGCCCCGGCACATGGATTATTTCTATCCCACCACAGATGGGTAGGACTTGACCGTCTGTCACTTCTTGCGCCACGGTGATGGGGTTGTTTTCAAACATATTCTTCCAGCGGTCTATGTTTGGGCGCATGGCCTCTGGTGTGCTGTGGTACTGGGCAAGCCGCGCCGCCAGCTTAATGGGCATGGTGCGGCCGTCTATATATGGCGCTTCTTCTGCATGGGCCACAACCTTGGCAGGCGGGGCAAGCTCGTTTACGCAGCCAATATGGTCCCAGTCTTGATGGGTGATGATAATATGTGTCAAATCCTCTGCCCCGAAGCCTTCGGCGGCAATGGCAGCCTTGATTTCATCTGCCTGCCCAGGCAAGCCAGCATCCACCAGAACAAGGCTGTTGCTATCCCAGGCCAAAACCAAATTAAGCGCCCCCATCCCTTCGCGTAGAATTGGCAATACAGCAATATTTTCTGCAATCTTCATAATATCCTCCCTATTATACTAATTACATAACCAAAGATTTTAATGCAATACGGGCATTAAAACCTTGACATCACTCTACAATCAGCATACACTTAAATATGACATATTCCAATACCCTGTCCAAAAATTTTAAAGTTTTTGCCCAGCTTTTTCAAAGGTAACCCGAAAGAAGTGAACCTTATGAAAAGCTGGCGGGGTGTGAATCTATTGAAAGCCAGGTGAATAATGCCAGCGTTCCGGTGGGGGTTGCCGTACCTTTCTAAGTATAAGTGGCGGCTGATTTTTGCTATCACTGTTAGCTTTACCAATATTTTGATTGGGCTTATTAACCCGTTTATTGCGGGGCTAATTGTGCAGAATGTTATCCAGGGTGGGCAGCATGAGCTTTTGTACGGTTATCTGGGGATAATGGTGGGGCTTACGCTGTACAGAAGTGTATCTAGGTATGGCTTTCAGATGATTTTTGAAAGCACATCCCAGCGGATTTTGTTCGAGCTGCGCCGGGATGTTTACCAAAAGCTACATAACCAGAATTTTGCCTGGTTTGACAAGAATCGTGTGGGGGATATTATGTCCCGCATGACGGGAGATTTGGACGCAATTAGGCATTTTACGGCGTTTACGTTGTATACGCTGCCAGAGAATATGCTGCTGTTTATCGCGGCTATTATTGTTATGGCGTTTATTAGCCCAATTTTAACGGTGGCGCTTGTGCTTACCACTCCTGTGGTGGTGTACGCAGCATATAACCAGTACCGTGAGATGCGCCCGGCGTTTAGGCAAGTGCGAGAGCAGTTCTCCAATTTGAATTCCATTTGCGGCGAAAATATTGGCGGCAACCGTGTGGTGAAGGCATTTACCAAGGAAGCCCACGAAATAGAGAAGTTTAACGAGGTTAACCAGGCTTTTTACAATAGTAACTTGGCGGCGGCAAGGGTGCGTATTAAATACTTCCCCGTCATGGAAACTTGCGCAGCCCTTATGCCGTGGATTTTGCTGCTGGTGGGCGGCCTGCTGGTAATTTACGAGCGGCTAGAGCTTTGGGAAATGATTATGTTCAACGGTTACCTGTGGATGCTTAACATGCCCACCAGGATGTTCGCCATGGGGGCCAACGACCTGCAAAACGCCGCCACTTCACTGGACAAAGTATATGACATGATGAGCCAGGAAATTAGGGTGAAGGACCCTGCAAAGCCAGTGGAAGTAGCCAAAGTAGAAGGCAGCGTAGAATTCCGAGATGTAAGCTTTAAATACGAAAGCTATGAGTCTGGCAGCCCCCAAACCCTGAAGAATATCAGCTTTAAAGCAGAGGCAGGGCAGACCATAGGTATAGTGGGCGGCACAGGGGCAGGCAAAACCACCCTAACCGCATTAATAAGCCGCTTTTATGACACCTCTAAGGGCGAGGTGCTGGTGGACGGGGTCAATGTTAAGGAATATTCCCTGCAAAGCCTGCGCAGCGGCATATCTTACGCCATGCAAGATGTGTTTTTGTATTCAGATACTGTGGAGGGTAACGTGGCGTTTGGCGTGCCAGATGCACCAATGGATGTGGTGTACGACGCCGCCGGCATTGCAGATGCCCATAATTTTATATCTGAAATGGCAGAGGGTTATGATACCGTGGTTGGCGAGCGGGGCGTTGGGCTGTCTGGCGGGCAGAAACAGCGTATTTCCCTGGCGCGGGCAGTGGCTACCAACCCGGCAATTTTGGTGCTAGACGATGTAACCAGCGCCGTAGACATGGAGACCGAGCAGCGCATACAAGAAGCCTTGAAGGATAAAGTAATAAAAAGTGGCGAAAAGCGTACTACATTTATAGTAGCCCATAGGTTATCTTCCGTGAAAGAGGCGGATTTAATACTGGTGATGGATAGCGGCCAGATTATAGAGCGGGGCAACCATGATTCGCTGCTGGCACAGGGCGGATACTATGCCAATATGTATGCCGAACAACAGGGGGTGCAGCGTGGCGCGTAATACTTTTAAAGAAGACGAGATTGTAGCACAGGAGAATAAGTTTAACCTCGCCAGGTTTAGGCGGCTTGGCAAGTATATTAGGGCGCATAGGCGTTTGTTTATTACAACGCTACTGTTTACGTTGCTTTCTAGCACATTGGGGCTGCTTGCGCCATACCTTACTATGCTGATACTGGACTACGCCATACCAGACCGCAATGTGCCCATGGTGCTTATTATTGCGGCGTTTATGCTGTTTACCATTTGCCTAAACACATTTTTTATGCGCTATCGTATGGATGCCATGGCCAGGGTTGGCCAGGGGATTATCAAAGATTTGCGCTACGATTTATTTGTGCATTTGCAAAGCCTGCCGTTTAGTTTCTTCGATAGCCGCCCCCATGGGAAGATTTTGGTGCGAGTGGTTAACTATATCAACTCACTAAGCGAAATGATGTCTGGCGGGCTTATGAACCTTGTTACAGACCTGTTTTCCCTAGGTATTATCGTGGGTATGATGCTGATTATAGACGTGCGGCTTACCCTGTACGCCATGGCAGGCATCCCGTTTTTGATGCTGGCAGTGTTTGTTATACGTGTCAAAAACCGTAGGGCATGGGTGATTTTTAGCGCCAAGCAATCTAATTTGAATGCGTATATTCATGAATCCATCGCTGGGGTGAAAATCACACAATCCTTCACCCGGGAAGAAGAAAACCAGAAAGTGTTCGCCGAAGTTTCGCGCAATGTGTGGCGGGCTTGGATGAACGGCATACGCGTGCAGTTTTTGCTATGGCCAAGTGTGGAGAATATCGGCTCGCTGGCGGTGGCCTTCCTATATATTATGGGAGTGAGCCTTATTGCTGGCGAAATGCTGACCATTGGTGTGCTTATGGCGTTTATCGGCTATATATGGCGCTTCTGGATGCCAATAAACAATATCGCAGGTTTTTACAACACCCTAGTTACCAACATGAGCTACCTAGAGCTTATTTTCGAAACCCTAGACGAACCTGTGCTGGTTAAGGACCGCCCAGGCGCCAAAGAAATGCCAGAAATCCAAGGCAAAGTAGAGTTTCAAAATGTATGCTTCTCCTACGACGAAGGGGTGCAAATTCTTAACAATGTAAACTTCACCTGTAACCCAGGCGATAGCATTGCCCTAGTTGGCCCAACCGGCGCCGGCAAAACCACAATAGTTAACCTAATAAGCCGCTTTTACGAAATCCAGAGCGGCCGGGTGCTGGTAGACGGCTTCGACATTGCAGATGCAAAGCTTGCCTCGTTGCGCAGCCAAATGGGCATAATGCTACAAGATAGCTTCCTTTTTTCTGGCACAATCATGGACAATATCCGCTACAGCCGCCTAGACGCCACAGATGAAGAAGTAATCAACGCCGCAAAAGCCGTATGCGCCCACGATTTTATAATTGAAATGGAAAAAGGCTACGAAACCGAAGTAAACGAGCGCGGCAGCCGCCTGAGCGTAGGCCAGCGCCAGCTGATTTCCTTCGCCCGGGCCCTGCTGGCAGACCCTCGCATACTAATACTAGACGAGGCCACCAGCAACATAGACACCCGCACAGAAAAAGCCTTGCAAGAAGGCCTGCACCGCCTACTTAAAGGCCGCACATCCTTTATAATAGCCCACCGTCTGTCTACCATCCAACATGCAGACATGATTATGGTAGTAGACAAGGGCGATATAGCCGAAAAAGGCAACCATGACGAATTGATGGCGCTAAAAGGCGATTATTACAATCTGGTAATGGCGCAGTGATAAAAATCCAGTTGGTCGCAAATTGCGACCAACTGGATTTTTTTAAACCTTGGGGCTACCCGCCCCAAACCCCGGCAAGGGGACATGTCCCCTTGACCCCTATTTTTGGAGGGTTAGTTATGTATGAAAGTGGATGGGTAGCTGCGTTGCGTGTTTTGGCTAAGGTCTTTTTGGTGATCGGGGTTATTGGTTCTGGGTTTATTGCCGTGTTTGTTGCCCGGGAACATAATTGGGATACGGGGGCGTATGAGGTTAATCCTATTTTATTTTTGGTTGTGTTTATTGCGATGGCGCTTGGGGTAGTGGTTTCTGTTATTGTGGTTATGGTGTTTGCGGAAATTGCCACAAACACTGAGGCCACGGCGCAAACTAATTTAAAAATACTAGAGCATCTTGAGCGGCAGAATAAGCCGGCCGTATCCACCAAGCCTTCCACCACCTGCACAAAATGCCAGCAGATATATGACATGACCTTTGGCCATTGCCCCCATTGCGGCTTCCGTGACAATGCAAAAAAAACCAGCTTATCATCCCTGGCAGCAAAACACGCTGGGGCAAATAGTAGCGGCTGGATTTGCGCCGCATGTGAGGATGCTAATTTAGCCACCTCTCGCACATGCAAGGGCTGCGGCAGGGAGAGATAGGATATGCATATGAAAAAATACATCATAATAAACGGTGGTATGGGCGCGGGCAAATCTGCCACAGGCAGGCGAATAGCAGAGCTGCTTGGCCGCGCGGCTTTTATTGAAGGGGATTTTGTAGTAGACATGCACCCATATGTAGGTTACCAAGAAACCCAAGCCATGCAAGCAGACAACATCCTGCATATGTCTAAAAACTACTATAACTTTGGCAAATGCGACAATGTTGTACTAAGCTGGATAATGGGGGAAAGCAACGCCACAAGTCTAATTATAAAGCTGGCAAAACTAGGCTTCCAAGTGCATCATTTTATGCTAACCAGCAGCAAAGAAGCATTAACCGAAAGATGGAAAAACGACAAAATAAATGACTGGCGCACAGACAAAAATCTAACCACTGCACTAGACTTGTTGGAGAAATTCAGCAAGCATAAAAACTGCACTCTAATTGACACAAGCAGCCTAACAGTAGATATGGCCGCAAGGGCAGTAATAGAAAAAGTGAACCACCAATAATCCTGTATTTTTTCCAGCAGGCATCGGAAAATATGTCAACAAAAATCACTGTAACATTTTTCCACATAAACAATCGCATTCAAAAATCACATATTGCCCAAGGCAAAAATCCCCCTCAAACATAGGATTTAACCAAGGGCGATTTCTATTTCCCCCGCAAAAAATATTTTATTGATTCTATGTTACAATTATGTTACCATCTACAAAATGAATATTATGGTGAAATAAATGAGAAACGGTCTCGGCCGAGCGGCACCTGAAACGCCGAGGTAAGGCGTTATAGGCGTTTTTGCCGCGACAGGCGAGACCGATTTCGAATTATTTCACTATATTAACGCCATAATTAAAGCCATCCCACCCCAATCCAATGTTAAAGTTTTTTTGCTTCTTTTTTTCCAAAAAAAGAAGGGGGTGTGGGGCAAAGTCCCACGGTCTTAAATACAAGGAGGAAACAAAAAATGAAAAAATTGCTATACCTGTTGCCACTAACTGTTCTGGTTGCGGCTTTTGCGGCCTGCGGAAACAACGATACAGCCCAGGAAGCGCAAGAAGAAACCCCTGCACCTATAGTAGATGTGGTTGATGTTCCAAGCCCAACTCCGGCTCAAGTGCCAGAACCAGCCCCTACTCCAACGCCAGAAGCCCCTGCGCCACTTGGCATGCGTGAAGACCCCACCAGAGTACTGTGGGAGACATCCTTCGAGGATAATCACGAAAATGTTGCCCCACGTGGCGGCGCGGCTATAGAGCTTACCAGCAGCGAAGCCCATACTGGCAGCTATTCTTTGCTGGTTTCTGGCCGCTCTGCAGATTCTAACGGTATTACGGTGGATGTTTCTGAATTTGCCAACCCTATGCTGCCCCATGGTTTTGGTGCGTGGGTTAAGCCAATTGACCAAGAAGCTACCTTCCGCTTTTCTGTAGAATTTACTGTCCAGGGTTCAAGCCAGGGCCGCACCCTTTGGGAAGCGCTGCCCCTCGCCCCAGACCCAGCCGTAACCTTTACCAAAACAGCCCAACCCGGCGAATGGACACAACTACTAGCCTACCGCCCATTCTACGATTTCGAACGAGTGGTAATCCATGTAGAAACCGTGGGCGCGCCAGAAGTTTCGTTCTATATAGACGATATTTCCATTATAGACGCTAATGTGCGTTACAATTTTGACCCTACTCTGCCGCGGTTATTTGAAGTTTTTGAGGACTATTTCATTGTTGGCACTGCCATCGAGCCGCGGGATTTCATTGGTACTCGTTTCGACTTCATACGCCACCATTATGCAGCCATCACCGCCGGCAATCATATGAAGCCAGACCATTTGCAAGTGCGCCCAGGTGAGTTTTTCTGGGAAACAGCAGACCATATAGTGGATACAACTTTGGCCAACGGTATGCAAATGATTGGCCACACCCTGGTATGGCATGCACAATCCCCCGGTTTCCTTAACCCAGACGGCATAGACCGCGACGAAGCCATAGAAAATCTCGTGCATCATGTCACCACTGTAGCCAGCCATTTTGGCGGCCGCGTGGCGGTTTGGGATGTGGTAAACGAAGCTTTCCCAAGCTCTGTACACGGCGACCCTACGGATTGGCGTTCTGCCATGCGTGATACCCCGTGGCTGCGCGCAATAGGCCCAGAATACATTGAAATTGCCTTCCGAGCCGCCCACGCTGCGGACCCCTACGCCATACTAATCTACAACGATTACAACCTAAACCAGCGCAACAAGCGCGAGGCTGTTTTCCATATGATATACGAATTCCTTGAAAACGATGTGCCAATCCATGGCGTAGGCATGCAAGGCCATTACAGCACCGGCACTTCCATAGCAGAGGTGCGGGCATCTATAAGCCGCTTTGCAGAACTGGGCATACAAATCCACATTACAGAACTAGACGTAACCGTACCAGATTCCCTAGGCAACGCCCAGCTAACCCCAACCCAAGAACTGGTGCAAGCCCTCCACTACGCAGAACTCTTCCACCTGTTCAAAGAATACAGCCATGCCGTGTACCGTGTAACCCTATGGGGATTAGACGACGGCACAAGCTGGCGTGCCAATCGCTTCCCTCTAATTTTCAACTCGGACCTATCTGCGAAAGAATCATTCCACGCACTGGTGGACACAGAGGCGATACTGCGCCAGTTTATGAGGATAGAATAATTTATAGCCGCAGGGCCTTGCCCCCGCACCCCGCAAACATGTTTTTGGGGTGCGGGGATGCGAGGTTTCCTGCGGTTTTTTGTAGGAGGAATTTATGTATATCAATTTGCGCAGCCGTGAGGTATCTGGCGATATTAGCCTGCTTTTTCCTGGTTGGGATGCCGGTAACGAGCGCGTTGCCGTATTTGGGGCTCATGATGATGACCCTTTGCTGGGGGCGGGGTATGCCATGTATGCCGCCATGCAACAGGGTGCGGAGGTTTTTGCGGTTATTTTTTGCCAGGGGGATTGTGGATATAGCAGCCCTGCCCAAAAGGATACAATCGTAGAAACCCGCCGTGTGGAAAATGAAAATGCCTTCGTTAAATTTGGCATGAAAAAGGAAAATATCATCCGGCTGGAATACCCAGATTTTAGCCTGCTGCAATTTAAGGGCAAGCAGTTGCAAAACGGCGGCGATGGCTCGCTGCTGAAGATTATCCAATTTATACGGGATTACGGCATAACCCGGGTATTTATCCCCAACGGCTACCGGGAACATTCAGACCATACCGCCGCATATGACATTTGCATGGCGGATATCGTACAGGCCGGGGATTCTGTGGTTAGCGATTGCGGGCGGCAGCTTCAGCAGGTGAAGTCTTACCTGCAATATTCCGTATGGGCAGATTTTTCCCCCGAAGATGCCCTCGTACACGGCGCAGACCCGGGCATCCGCGCCAACCGCGCCATAATTAGCCCCCCTGCCGTAGAGCAGCATATACATGGGGCGCTACGAGAATACGCCTCACAGGGCATAATCATAGAGAATTTGATGCAACATCGCCTGCAGCGGAAAACCTCTGCGGGTTTTGTAGAGCTATACATTGCGCTGGACCCACGCCCCGTATTAGATTTTGCGCCTTATATGCCTGTTATTGAAGGGCTACTGCGTGGGAATTAACGCCAGCTGGGAGTTGTGGCTAAAAAATAATGGCGCGGATTTTGTGCATTTTGTGGATATTGCTGGGCTGGTGGATGGCGAGTATAGCTGTGCTTTGCTGTTCGGCAGGGCGATATCGAAGGAATATATCCGCGCGCTGCAAGCCGGCCGGCCACCAAAAACCAAGGAAGTTATCAACAGCGAACGCAAGATGGATGTTCTTGCCGCGAAATTAGCCGCCAAGCTAGAAGCTGAAGGCCATAAAGCCGTGGCAAAGCTGAAGTTTGGGCTGCTACCCCATAAAACTATCGCATTAAAAGCCGGGCTAGGTTTCATTGGCAAAAACAATCTGCTGGTGACCCAGCAATATGGCTGCGCGGTGGTGCTTGGCAAGGTGCTAACCACGGCACCATTCGCAGCCACAAGCAAAGCCCCCACCACCCCAGAATGCGGCGATTGCAGCATTTGCGTGGATGCCTGCCCCACAAACACCCTCCACGGCAAAACATGGGATGCCAACGCAACCCGCGACCAAATGATGCTACGTAAAACCTGTATTCTATGCCATAGCTGCATGATCTCATGCCCATATACGGCGGCGTATGCGAAATAACCCAGCGCCGCTGCTTTGTGGAGGATATTGTTTTGATTCCGGTTTTGTATCTTGAAGGCAATTGCACAGCCATGATTAAACATGAGGAGATAGCAAAATGGCAACCACCAGAGGTCAAATTTATTTATATGGTGAGCTGCATTGTGATGAAGAAATAATGCAAATGCAGCTTGCGTTATGGCGCAAGCATTACCATGATGAAAAGCTACGTTATCTGTTTCACGAACATTGCTACTGCACTACAGCATTTTTGAATATTTGGATGCGTTCGGCCAGTGATGATGTTTTGGAAATGTTGTACGAAACTGCTTTGGCGCCGGATTTTCCTTATGTTAAAGATTTTTATCAAGCGATAAAAAAAGACTGCCCTGAAACGGTTTTTTGCGGCACAACGCCCGTGTATCCGCCCATAGGCGAAAAATATGTGCAATATCTTGAGGCTACAAATAAAAAAGGTTCCGATGAATACTTTCTAGTGCAAGAGCTATTAGAAAAGGGTAAAAAGCTTTATAAAAAATATGGCGGCGAATGGGATGACGGATACCGGGAAACGAATATGGTTAAAAATTTTATACGCGAGTTTGAAAAGTTAAATGGCGAAAGTGTCATGGGAATTTACGGGTATATGCATATATCCGCGGTGTATTTTGGCGAAGAACCAAGCCTAGGTTATCAATTGAAAAAGCGCTATGGTGAAGCCGTGCATTTTAAAGATTTATCTGGAATGCAATCACAAGAACAACTAATTACAATATGTAATTAGTTCAAATGCCCTACAAAAAAGGAGGCCACCCCATGGAATGGAGAATTCAGCGCGATTCTAGCTGCCAAACCCTAACATTTGCAGCCGAAGAACTAGCAAAATACCTGCAAAAAATCGACCCCACCACCCAAATAGCCTTACTAAAATCTAACCCAAACCTTCCGCTAGAAAATCACCTACTACTGGCCGTAAACAACAGCCTAACCCACAACCCTCAGCTAGACGATGCCTACAGCATTAACATAAGTGGCGGCAAAGGCAGCATCATGGGCAGCAACCCGCGCAGTGTGCTGTTTGGTGTGTATCGCTTCCTGCATAGCCTAGGCTGCCGCTGGCTGCATCCCGGCCAAGGCGGCGAAACAATCCCAAGCACAAGCCCCGCCTCCCATTCTGTCAGCCTTACAGACCGGCCATCCTACCGGCATCGTGGTGTTTGTATAGAGGGCAGCTGTTCGTTCGCCCATGTGCAGGATATGATAGATTGGATGCCAAAGGTGGGTATGAACGCCTATTTCAACCAGTTTTTCACCCCATTCGCCTTCTTCAACTACTGGTACAAAAGCCAAAACGACCCTGCCAGCTACGCAGAAGTTACTGCCATGGTAGAGGCCCTCACCGAAGGCATAAAAAAACGCGGCCTGCTGTACCACGCCACCGGCCACGGCTGGACATGCGACCCTATTGGCATACCTGGCAACGGCTGGGAGAAAGAAGAATTTACCATAACAGACCAGCAGCGCCAGCTACTGGCCGAAGTGGATGGCAAGCGCGAGGTATACCGAGGCATAGCCCTGAACACAAACCTCTGCTACTCTAATCCCGCCGCCCAGGGCAAAATCGTAACCGCAATCACAGATTATTGCCGCAGCCACCCTCAGGTAGATTATCTGCATTTTTGGCTGGCAGATGCCCCCAACAACCATTGCGAATGCGAAAGCTGCCGCCACACCCCGCCATCAGATTTCTATATAATGATGCTAAACGAAATAGACCGCATACTAACCGCCGAAAACATCCCCACAAAAATAGTAACCCTAATTTATTTCGACCTGCTTTGGCCGCCAGAAAGCCAAAAAATAATCAACCAGGATCGCTTCACCCTAATGTTTGCGCCCATCACCCGCACCTACACTCATCCTTTTACGGCCAGTGGCAGCGCCACCGGGCAAATACCGCCATTCCAGCGCAACAAGCTGAAAATGCCAAAAAGCATAGACGACAACCTGGCGCATCTTAAAACCTGGCAAAGCCACCTAACCGGCGACAGTTTCGACTTCGACTATCATCTAATATGGGACCATTATCACGACCCAGGCGGCCATGAATCCGCAAGAATCCTCTTTGAGGACATGAAAAACCTAGACAAAATTGGCCTAAACGGCATGATAAGCTGCCAGGTGCAACGCGCCGCCTTCCCCACAGGCTTGGCGATGTACGCAATGGCTGCCGCGCTGTGGAACAAAAATCAAGATTTCTCAAATGTAGCCGCGGCCTTCTACGCAGATATGTTTGGCGAGGCCGCCGCAGAAATGCAGCAATATTTCGCTAGCCTGTCTTTGCTTTTCCAGCCATCATACATGCGCGGCGAACAGCCATATGTAAACGAGGAAAGCGCCGCAAAATTCGCCAAAGCCCAAGAGCTAATACGCGAAATGCAGCCAAAACTAACCCAAAGCCAGACCCTAACCCATCACGCCAGCATCTGCCTATCCCTAGCCCAAGCCCTAGAGCTAAAAGCAAAAGGCCAGCAAGCAGAGGCAGAAGCAAAATGGCAGCAAGTGGTAGCCTATGCCAGCCAGGCAGAACCTGATATCCATCATCTTTTCGACACAAAATACTTTACAGATGTAATCGGCCGCACCATGCGAGGCGTGCTGCATTTTGGGTAAAATAGAAAGGTGACAACCATGCCAGATTTACTAGTAAAGCTATACAACATGCCAAAAATCGAATACGAGGCCAACATGGCCGCCCATGGCGTAAAAATAAAACGAGCTATGGCGCTAGACAAAAAACAGATACTAGAATTCGTAAAATCCAACTTTAACCCCCTCTGGGAGCATGAATGCGAACGTGCCCTATTCAACTCCCCCTCCAGTTGCTACATTGCCGAAAAAGACGCCAAAATAATAGGCTTCGGCTGCTACGATGCCACCGCACTGGGCTTCTTTGGCCCAACAGGGGTACACCCAGAAGCCCAAGGCCTTGGCATTGGCAAAGCCCTGCTGGCCCGCTGCCTAGAATCCATGAAGGAAAAGGGCTACGGCTACGCAATAATAGGCTACAGCACCAACGCCACAGCATTCTACGAAAAAATCGCAGGCGCGACGATAATAGAGGATTCCCTGCCAGAGCAGAGTGTCTATTCTAATATGGTTGGCAGGTAATATAGGTCTCAAGTTAAAACAGCAAATTGGAGCGATACACTGAAGCGCCAGAACAAGGCGATTTTAATTAAGGTTGGCACAAGATGGGCTTAGGCAATAAAAACACGCCACAGGCAAGCTCCTTGGCGGGTCTTTATTGCCCAAATACCATCTTAAAAATTAATAAATTTTGATGAGATTTTATGGTTATATAGCCGCTGCACAAAAAACTGCCTGCTTGCTGGGTAGCGAGTGATGAAATGACTACGCATAAAAAAGAGATGCTGCTTGTCATCTGTTATGATGACTACAGCATCTTTCTTTGAGGTTAGATATGACTGCATTTTAAATAGTTGGCATAAAACGATAATGGCGTTGCTTCATGTTTATATGCAAAAACATGAGATTATAACGGCCACGATCTCCTGCATCCTGCACATATTTGAATCCATCCGTACCCGACATGTTGACCGTACCGATAGATTCTCACGGGATACTGCATGGGCCTGTTTACATCGCAACATGCTATTTGAAATGGTGATATGCACACATAATCTGTTTGTACGTTAAGGACAGGCGCACCTAAATGGTCATATTGAAGCTCAAGTGTTGTAACTTCACCGCTAGGGCCAACCATTTCAAATTGAATGCCAGGTTGTAAAAATTCAAACGGCTGAACAGCATTAACTGCCGTTGCAAGGCCAAGGGACATTACTAACATCAATAGCAGAACCGATAGTTTATTTTTTTTCATATTCAAACTCCTTCCGCCCAGGCCTAGGCCTATATATTAACAACAATTGTGCAGCCAAAAGTCATCCTCCCTCTGCAAGTGATTGTATCATTATTGCTATATTATGTCAAGGCATGTTGTGTAATATTCTCACCCACTTGGATGCAACGCAAAGCATCTTCGTGTTGCAGAATGTTGTGCTTTTGGTTTGCACTGCTAAAACGCGGAATTATCACAACAAACTACGGCCGCGGCTTTGCGTTCGCCATTTTGCAGAATGACCATGAGGTGAGGGATGATGCAACTACTGCATCGCGCAGTGGCCAAAGATTGTCTACCAGCCGTACTTCTGCGCCGCGGTTGAATAGTTCTGCGTAGAGGTTGGTGTAGGTTATCATGTCGATAGGTGTTTCGGATTTTTGGCTTACATAGAAGCCCGCGGTTTCGTCAAAATAGAAATTTGCTGGGTCGAGTTCGTAGATGTATAGGGTTGCGTCTAGCTGCCGCTGATGCCAGGCGTTTTCTATGGCGACAACATGATGCGCGCCAGATGTGAAGAACTTTGTCATGTCGCCCGGGGTCACATTATCGCAAATGCGATAGCCTACGCGGGGGCAATCCCTAGGGAATAGCCAGTTTGGCAGCGCGGGCTGGGTAAGAGACCATACAAGCCCAGTGTTTGGGTCAAGCTCTGGGCGACGGGGAAGCCTTGGGTGAAACACTTCGATAGCTGGGTCTTCGCTTACGTGAAATAGTCGCATGATTAGCGCCCTTTCTACTTATTCGCGTATTTTGCGCTGCGCTTTTCTGCGCAGAAGATGTAATATCCATCGGCCTCGGTTATTCTCACGCCGCCGAAGATTGCGGTTAGCTTGTTTTTGTACCAGTCTTTGCGCTTTGTTACCATGTACATTTTGCCGCCTAGGGCCAAGCGGTTAAAGCCTTTTTCTATAAAATGTTTAGGTACACTGAAATCTGCGTGGTATGGCGGGTTGGATAGGATTAGGGTGAAGTCTTTTTCTTGGATGTTTTTGAAGCCGTCGCTTTGGGTGATTGTTATGCCTGGGGTGGCGTTTTTTGCGGCATTTTTGGTGGCTAGGGTTATTGCGTTTTTGTTGGAATCTGTCATGTAAATGTTTTCCACGCCTATCACTTTGGCGGCGTAGATGCCTACCGGCCCGTAGCCGCAGCCCAAATCCAGCAGCTTATCGCCAGGGGAGAGGGTTACCTCTGCCAACATGGCCAGGGTGCCTTTGTCTACACAGGTGGGGGAAAATACTGTGCTGTTGGTTTCGAAAGTTAAGTTGATGCCGTTTATAGTTTCTGTAAACATGGGGTTCCTCTTGTCGTTTGTATTTGCACCAATAGTATTGGCTGGGGCGGTGGATGTCAAGTTGTTCTAAGTTGTTGGGCTTGTACATAGATTAGAAGCAGATGGCAAAGAAGTCCAGTTGGCCCAAAATCGTACAAGCTAGATTGCAAACAATGGGACAAGCAAACACAGCCCATGCAAAAAATCCAGTTGGTCGGATTTTCCGACCAACTGAAAATTTCACAAACACCACGTACCAGCAACGCAATCCCCCGATATGCCCCCCCAAACCAACATCAAAGTTTTTTTGCTTCTTTTTTTTCAAAAAAAGAAGTGGAGGTGTCGGAGGCGAAGCCTCTGACGGTTTAAATAAAGGAGGCAACCCCAAAATGACCATCTTCCAAATAATTGCAGTGGGTATTATGGCTGCGGTTCTTAGCATTACTTTGAAGAAGCAGGTGCCGCAGGTTGCGCTTTTGGTTGGGATTATGGCCTGTGTGATTATTTTCCTTATGGTGCTGCCCATGCTTACAGAGACTGTGGGGCTGCTTACGCGGCTTGGGGAGATGGCCGGCGGGGATGCGGCTTATATTGGAATTGGCATTAGGGTGATTGGGGTGGCTTATATGACAGAGCTTGGTGCGAGTGTTTGCAGCGACGCAGGGGAAACTGCGATTGCGGCTAAGCTTGATTTGGCCGGGCGGGTGATAATTTTGGTGATGGCAATGCCTGTGATAGTGGATATTTTGCGGATTGTGATGGGGCTGCTGCCATGAAGGCGGCCAGCCCTGCGGATATGATGGGCATAATGCAGCTAGAGCGCTACGAAACTGGCGCCCTTAACATGCCGGGTATGCCTGGTTTTTTAGAGATTGTGCAAGATGCGATTGCTGGGCAGTTGGATTTGTCGCTGCCGGGGGTTTTAAATTTGTTCTTGGGGGTTATTTTTCAAGAATTTTTGGCCAACGGGCAGCTTGTGCGGCAGTTGCTTGTTGTGGCTATTTTGGGGGCGCTTATGAGCGTACTTACAGAGGCTTTTTCCCATAAGGGCGCAAGCGAGGCTGGTTTTTATGTAACTTATTTGATGGCGGTGCTGCTGGCAGTTTCATCTTTTTATCTGGTGGTGGGGGTGCTTACAGGGCTTGTGGATACAGTTAGCAACATAATGCGGGTGTCCATCCCCATGATGGCCGGGCTTATGAGCATGGGTGGGAATTTTGTGGGGGCCGCGGCGTTTCATCCGCTTTTGTTTATGGCCTTGCAGATTGTGGCCTGGTTTGTGTCAGGTTTCTTTGTGCCGCTAGTGCTGGGCGCGGCGGGGCTGGAGATTGCCAGCAAACTATCCCCAGACGGCGCAAAGCTGGACATGCTGGCAGAAATAGTAGGCAAAGTGGCCGACTGGGGGCTAAAAGGCATAATAGCCGTGTTCATGTTCCTGCTAACGCTACAGCGCATAACCGCACCAATAATAAGCAATGTAACCCTACGCACCTCCCGCAGCGTAGTGGGTGCAGTACCCATAGTGGGCGATGCCTTCACCGCCGCAATGGACACAGTGATAAACTTCAGCCAAGCCGCCAGAAGCGGCGTGCTGGTAGCCCTAGTGCTAATTCTATGCGCCGCCCTAATAGCCCCACTGGTAAAAATTCTAGTCCTGTCCACAATCTACAAGCTAACCGCTGCATTCCTGCAACCCATAGCAGACAAACGCCTAATATCTCTGATGAACGGCACGGGCAAATACATGCTAATGATGTTTAGCGCCGCGGCATTGCTGGGCGTGATGTGCGTGTACACCGTGGTGATATTGCTCACGTTTTGACAGCTTTAAACAAAGGAGACAACATATGCAAGCATTTTTTGAATACCTTCGGAATATAACATACTATCTGATGTTTGCTACGGTGGCCACCATGGTTGCACCTGCTGGCAAGTATCGTAAGTTTGTTTCGTTGGTTATGGGGTTTATTCTTTTGGCGGCTATGCTTGCGCCGCTGGCGCGGTTTAGTGGCGACATCCCTGTTACGCAGTGGTTCTCGGGGGTTGTGCCGGAGGGCGTTTCGCCAGATTCTGCCTATGCTACCTGGCGCAGCAGCTACCTTAGCCAGGCGTTTACCCAGCAGCTAGAGGCGCAGCTTGCCGGCATGCTTGGGCAGCAGGGTTTCCAGGTGCACAGCGCCTCCTTCACCTACGCGGATGATTTTAGCAGGCTCACCAGCGTAACAGTGGCCGCCAGCAGGGAAGAAGAAAACCGCCCGCGCCAGCCGTTTATCCGTATTCAGCCGGTGCAAGTGGGCGCGCCCCAAGCAGATAACCATTGCGAAACCGCTACAGAAATAAAAAGTTTAATTTCCCAATTCTACAATCTGGATAAGGCACATATACATGTTGAGGTGAGACACTAATGGCAGAAAAACCACAAAAGGCCTTGCAAAAATTCTTTGCGGGCAATAAGAAAATGCCGCTTTACCTGCTGGTGCTGGCGGCGCTTGGCGCGATGCTGCTTATGCTAAACAGGCTGGCAGCCCCGCCACCGCGGCCATCGCCGCAACAATACGCCCAAGTTTACGCGCTGCCTGAAATCCCCGCCCATGCAGCAGATTTCGCCTACGAGCGCGCCCTAGAGCAGCGCCTGGAGGAATTCTTCTCTATGATAGAAGGCGCAGGCCGCGTGCGCGTTATGGTAAGCCCGGCCAGCGGCCGCGAAACAATATTCCACACAGACACAAATGAAACCCGCAGCTACTCCACAATGCAAGACGCCCAGGGTGGCACAAGCGAAAGCCGCCAACAATCCACCATAGACACCACTGTAATAGTCTCCAGCCCGGGCGGCAACGCCCCCCTAATCACCCAAGAAATAGAACCCCGCATATCCGGCATAGCAATAATAGCCGAAGGCGGCGCAAATCCAATAGTTCAAGAAGCCATAACAAACGCCGCCCGAGCCTTGCTGGGGCTGGACGCGCATATGATACGGGTGCTGGTGATGAATTAAAACCGTCAGGAGCTTCGCTTCTGGATGCTTGAGCGAGCAGGTTGCGCAGCAACCGACCAGCTTCTGGCATATCCACAAACTTTAAACTTGTAATTTTGAGGCTAAGCCTTACAAATATGAAAGGGGCATGAAAATGTTTGTTTTAAAAAGGAATCAGGTGATTATCACCGCACTTGTAGTAATGATAGGCGTGGCCGGGTATTTGAGCTGGTCTGAAGGGCGAACTGCAGAAACAGCCGGCTACTGGTTAAACGACCAGGGCGAAATCCAGGCCTTAATCCACGACGACACCACATGGGTTAGCCTATTTGCAGACGACAGCCTAGTAGAACTTGGTGAGCCATGGTTCACCACCCACAACACAAATATAGCAATGGACGACAACCAAGCCTGGCCTGTGCTGGCAGAAATAGACCTTAATGGCACAGACACCACGCCGCAAGAAAACCTAACCGAGGCAGGGGAAGCAATTTTTGTGAACACAAACGCAGGCTCGTCCTTCTTTGTGCAGGCGCGCCTTAACCGCGAACAATTCCGCAGCAGCGAGCGCGCAATCCTAAACGATCTAATAAACAACAACAACATTGAAGCAGACCAGCGGGCCCGCGCCGCAGACGCAATGCTAGAAATCCAACGCAGAATCGAGCGCGAAACCGCCGCAGAATCCCTGATAGAATCCAAAGGCTTCGCAGAAACCTACGTCCGTATTTCCGACAGCGCCGTAGATGTAATAGTAAGCCGCGAAACCCTAACCGAAGCCGAAATGGCCCAAATAATGGATATAATCAAACGCAAAACCGGCATGAACGAGACTCAAATACACATCAGCCCATTGCGCAGGTAAATAAAAAAAACAGGCCTGGCCATCTTTGAAAGGATGGTAAGGCCTGTTTTACTTTTGATTCTATCGCAAGTATGATATCATCGTATGGTTTTTACTGTTGCAAATGGGAGGCTATATCATATGGTGAAATTGAAAGCGATAACGGAAGAGAATTATGAAGACTGCTTAGCTTTGAAAGTATCAGATAATCAAAGCAACTTCGTAGCTTCTAATGCGTATTCACTGGCTCAGGCCTGGGTGTTTTACAACACGGCATACCCCTTCGCCATTTATGCCGGTGATGTAATGGTAGGGTTTGTTATGATGAGCTACTTCAAACCTAAAGGCGTATACGATATCTGGCGGTTTATGATAGATAAGCGCTTCCAGGGCAAAGGATATGGCAAGGCCGCACTTGCTTTAGCCATTAAATATCTCAAGGAAGAACATAACGCAGGCGAAATCTCCTTATCTTTTGAGCCTAACAACAGTATTGCTGAAAAGCTATACGCCAGCGCAGGCTTCCAGCGGACGGGCGAAGTAGACGATGGCGAAATTGTCATGTGCTTATAGCCGCTCCACCTAAAAACATTCGCACAGAGCTTGTAAATTCCCCACAAGCCTTCGTCGCTAAAAACCTTGCGCACCGCTAGTGCGCGGCGGTTTTCAGCTCCTTGCCTTGCAAAAAATTTACTGCGCTCTGTGCGAATGTTTTTAGGTGGAGCGGCTATAAAAATCATATGAAATCTAATGGCGATAACGCGAAAAGAATAATGCGGCTTTGCCGCCTTTGGTTTCCCAGCATATAAAAAATGGTACCATACGGTACCATTTTTCCATGATTATGGTACCGTATGGTACCATTTTTTTGCCCAAAAACGACTTTTCGAAGCAAACCCAACATGAAAAATCCGCTATTTAAGCCGTTTGTTTGAAAAAATTAAAGTTCTTTATAAAAAAATTTTTTCAAATGTAACCCGAAACACAAAGCAAACCTTATGAAAAATTCTTCGGAGGTGCTGAAGGCGAAGCCTTTGGCAGCGTTACAATGCCCTTAGCACCTCGCCAACCTCTTTTAGCTTTTCCACTACATTTATGCCCTGCGGGCATTTTTCGTTACATATGCCGCATTCGGTGCATTCGGTTATTGGTGCGCCCCGTTGGTTGTTCCACATATTTTTGGCGTGGCTGGTTAGGCCGTATACATTGTGGTAGGTGTAGGCGTTAAAGATATGTGGTATGTTTATGTCTTTGGGGCATGGCATGCAGTAGTTGCAGCCGGGGCAGTATAGGTCAGATAATTTTTTCAGTTCTTCCATCATTATTGCGGCTTTGTTGAAGGTGTCTTCTGTCATGGGGGTTTGTAGGTTGGCTACTTTTAGGTTACCCTCTAACATGTCCATGTTGCCCATGCCAGACAGGGCACATGATACGTTTTTATTACCCAGCACAAAGCGCAACGCCAGCTCTGGTGTGGAGAAATTTTCGCCAAGTAGTTTTTCTGCCAGCACAGATGGCACGGATAGGCGGCCGCCCGCCACTGGCCCCATGGCTACCACACCCAGGCCTTTGCTGGCCAAGTAGTCTATGTTTTTTTCGTGGGAACGATCTAGCAAATTGTATTGTAGCAGCACAGATGCAAATATTTCGAAATCCTCCACTATATAGGGGATATCTTTTACGTCGCCGTGGTAAGAGAATGAAATATGCTTGATTAGGCCTCCGTTTATGGCTTTTTCTACTTCCTTTTTTAGGCCGAATTTTATGATTTTATTGTCGTAGCGGTCTTTGCTTATGCCGTGCATGTGGTAGAAGTCGATGTAATCCATGTCTAGCAGGCCTAGCTGTAGCTCTAACATGCGGCGGAAGTCTGCGGTGCTATGCACTTCGTCCATGGGGATTTTCGTAGCTACCATTACTTTTTCCCGTTCCATTAGCTTTACGGCTTTGCCAAGGGCTGCCTGGCTTTTAAAATGGCAGTAAAATTGCGCGGTGTCGAAGTAGTTTACGCCTGCGTCGTAGGCAGCTTTTAACATGGGGATGGCTTTTTCTTCGTCTACAATGAAGGTGTGGTCGTTTTGGGATTCGTACCAGGACATGCCTTCCCTGGCGCGTTTTTCTTCCTCGGTCATCTCTGCTATTTTAATTTCTGGCAGCCTCATACAGCCGAAACCCAAAGCGGAGATTTTTTTGCCTGTTTTGCCAAAATCGCGATAAATCATGTAGCACCATCCTTATCTTTTTGGTTTATAGTGATATAATTCTAAATCGATCTCACCTGCCGCGGCAAAAACGCCCGAAACGCCTTGTCCCGGCGTTTCAGATACCTCACAGATTAGGCCAGATTTATTTCACTGTAGTATAACATATACAAGCTCGCTGCCGATATTTTCTTGGGCAATTATTTCGCCCTGCATTTCGCCGCTGACAATGGCTGCCTCGAAGCGGGCGGCGTAGTTTTTGCCCATGCCTTTTTCCCGGCCGCCCAGGCTTTTTAATGGGTAGGTAATTACCAGATGTTTTGCGTTAACTTCTCGGGCTAGGGCAAAGCCACGGCCCGGGGCTTGAGCTTCCAGCACCGGCAGAAGCTTTTGCATGTAGGCGATATCTACCTGGTGGGCGGGGGTTTGGATGGCTAGGTCTGTGCATGCAGCGGCTTGGGGCAGGCCGGTTATGGCGAAGAATTGATTAAGTAGGGCTGCCGTGCGTATGTCTATATCGTAGGCATAGTATGTTTTGGGCGGCGCTGGCATATGCAGCAAGGAGAATGGGTTGAAGCCGCAGCCCAGGTCTAGTATTGTTTCTGCCGGGCCAGCATGGGCTGCCACAAATGCGTGGAACTCTTCTATATGGGGCAGGCGCTCTCGGGTGGAGGCATGCAGCTGCATTATTTGGGTGGCGGTGGCTTTTATATCCCCTGGGCTGGCCAGCAATGCGGCGGCTTTTTTGTGGCTACTGCCGCTGCTGTATGCGCCGTACATTTGATGCAGCCTGGTTTTGGTGGCTTTTAAGGCATCCTGTGGTTTCTTATGCTTGACTGATTCTTCTTTGTATATTCGTTCCACCAGGGCTGGGTGCAGCATGTCGTATTTCCCGCTTATTATCATTGCAGGGCCTCCATTAGCATGGTGAAAAAGCGCAGGTTATGGATGGTAGCCAGCCGCAGCCCCAGGCCGTCGCCAATGCTTAGTAGATGCCGCAGATAACCGCGAGAATAGTTGCGGCAAGTGTGGCAGTCGCAGATTTTTGATATTGGGGCGCCATCGCGCCTGTAAATGTCATCCAGAATGTACATATGTTTGTAGAAGTTGTTGCTGGTATCTATATCCGTGGGGCTTTGGTAGTCTTCATTGAAGATGTACAGGCGGTTATGCCGCGCCTCACGGGTGGGTATCACGCAGTCGAATAGCTGCCAGCCCATTTTCACACAGGCCACGATATTTTCTGGCCGGCCTATGCCCATGGCGTATTTAACATGCCCGGGGGGGATTAGCTGCGCGGTATGGGCCAAAATCTCTTCGGTAAGGCGGCCATCGCCGTCTAGGGGCCAGCCCCCAAAGCCGAAACCGCTGTAGCCCATGTCTAGCAGGGCCTGAGCGCATTCTTGGCGCAGGTCGTTGTGGTTGCCCCCTTGGATTATACCAAATAGCTGGCCTTCGCCCCTCATGCTTTTGAAGGTATCCATGCATTTTTTGCCCCAGCGGATGGTTACATCCACGGCTTTTTTTTGCAGTTCTGGAGGGTCGTCTGGGTGGGTGCAGTAGTCTAGCGCCATTAGGATATCTGCCCCATAGGCTAGCTGGGATTGTATACATTTTTCCGGCGAAAGCACGGTTTTTTTCCCATCGCGCCGGAAGATTATCTCGTTTGGGCGGATTTCGCCAAGGGATGAGTTTTCCCGCAGCAGCGAGAACACCTGGAAACCGCCAGAATCTGTAATTATTGTACCATCCCAGCCGCTAAAGCGATGCAGCCCACCCATGGCTTTTACCGTGGCTGCGCCAGGCTTGGTCATTAGATGATAGGTGTTCATTACCACACCTTGCACGCCGCAGGCCGCAAGGTCGCTGGCATCTACACAGCGCACCACGCCGCGTGTGCCATCTGGGAAAAACGATGGGAGGATAACTTTGCCGTGGGCTGTGGTTAGTTGAGGTTTAGACATTTTGGCCTCCGGGATTTTGGTTGGATTTTGCAAATGCAGTTGGTCGCAAATTGCGACCGACTGCGTTTTAACTGACGGCGGAATAACGGCATGAGGTTATTCCACCTGCTGCAACAAGCCTTTCAGCCTAAGCATAGCGTTGTATATTTCCTTTTTTGGCAGTTTCTCGTTCATGCTGCGCAGTTTGGCGCTGGCGTCTTTTAGGTTGCAGCCGTGCTTCACCATGATATCCACCAGTTGTGATTCTAGGCTTGTGGTTTCTTCGCTGGCGGCTTCTGGTGCGGCTTCTGGTAAATTCACCACGCAGGTGTACTCGCCTTTTTCGTGGTCTGGGTTTTGGGGTAATTCTTCCAGAACCGCTGCCACCACACCCCGGTAAACCCGCTCGAATTTCTTGGTTAAGTCGTTACAAATGCAAACCTCTGCCCCTGGGAATACCTCCGCAACCACCCCAAGGGTGGCCACTATGCGCCGCGGTGATTCATAAAAAACCACCGCACCACGTTGCCCCGCCAGTGCTTGGGCAATCTCGCGCTTTTTCCGCGGCAAAAACCCCATAAAACGAAACCCATCCAAGTCAAACCCAGAAACAGAAAGTGCCGCTACCACCGCAGAAGCCCCGCAAACCGCCACAACTTCCACCCCTGCCGCCGCTGCCATGCGCACCAGCCTATGCCCAGGGTCCGAAATAGCAGGCGTACCAGCATCCGAAACCAGCGCAACCCGCTTGCCATCCAGCATCTGCTGCACAAAAAAATCTCCGCGCTTTTCTTCATTAAATTTATGGCAGGAATAAACCGGCACGCCGCTAATCCCAAAATGCGCCAAAAGCGCCCGGCTATGCCGGGTATCTTCTGCCGCAATAATATCAACTTCCCGCAGCACCCGCAGCGCCCTGGCCGTGATATCCTCAAGGTTGCCGATGGGTGTTGCCACTACGTATAGGGTCATAGGTTGCTCCTTATATTAAAACCGTGGGTTTCGCTCCGGGACGCTTGGCCAGCCGGTTTCTTCCGGGTTGTCTCTGGAAAAGCAGAAAAAAACTTTAGCGCTGGATATGGCCAAACATGCGTCTTGTAGAAAACTTTATTACCGCAGCCAAAGCAACTATATGCAAACTATTTCCCATGCCCAAACTTCCCGTAAGAAACCCTGTCTTCAAAAGCCATGCGCCCACGGCGCGAGCCTTCGCCCTTAGGTTTGCCCACTGGCAAAACCGCCCAAAGGTACATAGTATCCGGCGCGCCCAGCACTTGGGTGGCCTTCGCCCTGTTGGCCGCGTCAAAATAAGGGCTGTCTAACCACAGTGACGAATACCCCTGGGCAGTGGCAGCCAGCAACATTTGCGTAACAGCCGCAGAATAATCTTCTTTCTCGAAGTTAAACACGCCCGGCTGCACCGGGGTGATGGTGGTATCTGTAAGCACCGCAATGGCCGCAGGTGCAGTGGCCAGCCCCGCCGTGCTGCTAACGGCGGCTAGTGGGTCTATGCTTGCCCGGTTTGGTAATATGATAAACCTTACCACCTGGCGGTTAACGCCATTTGGCGCGTTAATCCCGGCCTGGCATATTTTTTCCAGCACTTCTAGTGGTACGGCGTCTGGCAGAAACTCCTCTTTGTGGGAATATCGGGCGTTTAAGGCTTCAAAGAAATCCATATTTGACATCCTCCTAGGCTTTTTTCATAGTATAGCATAGTTTGTTGCGTTGTGGGTAGCCGGGGGGCTGGCTTGGGGAGGGGTGTTTACCCTGCACTAAGGCCACTAATCGCCGCGGAAAAACCGCCCGCAGCGATGGTCGGCAACTGTTTAGGGTAAAACCCCTCCCCAAACCAGCCCCTCTACGCGAGAATCAACTAATTACAATATGTAATTAGTTGAAATTGAAATCGGGAATATCCCAATGCCATTCCATCATATAATCCATAAGTTAAAGTTTTTGCCCAGCTTTTATAAAAAGCAAGTGAAGCTGCCAGAGACGAAGCCCCTGGCAGTTTAAATAAAACTTGAATATCCCAGCAAAATGTCATACAATTAAGGTAGCAAATTAAGGCAGCAAAACTGCCAACTGGAGGATATAAATGAGGAAGCCATTATTGTTGGAAAAGTGGGATTTTATTGTGTTGCTGGGTGAATCTGGCGGCGGCAAAGGCACTCTTGTGCAAAATATATTAAAGTATTGGCTTCCGGAATTGCATACCGCAAGCATGGGCGATGTTTTTCGCAAGAAAGCCGCCGTTGACCCTGTTATAAAAGAGCTTACAGAAAAAGGCGTGCTTGTAGACGACGAAATCACATGCCGCGTGTTTAGGGAATTTGCCCTGGACCACACGCCGGGGCTTATAGATGGCTTCCCGCGCAGGCGCGAGCAGGCAATAGATTTGATACGTTTTGTAAAAGATAACGGCTGGCGTGTGCTTGTTGTGGATTTGCAATGCAGCATAGAGCGCATTATCCAGCGGCTGCTGGCGCGCCAGCGTGCAGACGACAATTTGAATATCGTGTATAAACGACATACAGACCACAAAAACCTACACCCAGCAGTAATGGAAGAGTTGCGCACCAGGCCAGATTTATTTGATATCATAACCCTAGACGGCAACAATGATAGCGAAGTTGTGTTCACCTCCTTTTTGCTTGGGGTGCTAAGGCTTGTTGATATGCTGTATTTCTACGATATGACAGATGTACGCACCACCTTTGGGGTAAATGGCAACGAGACCACTGTTAACCCGGCTATAAACCGCTGGATATGCGGCTTCTTGCAAAGCATTCAAAAGAAAATGACCCAGGCAGAGGGCAACAAGTGACAGATAAACCAGCCGCTTTTGATGGGCGGATAGCACCCCTGGCCGCCAGGATGCGCCCCACCAACCTAGACGAATGGGTTGGCCAAGAGCATATAATAGGCAAAAACACGCTACTTTCCCGGGCAATAAAGGCGGATAAAATCACATCGCTAATATTCTATGGGCCGCCTGGTACGGGCAAAACCAGCCTAGCCAAAATAATTGCCGGCGCGACAGAATCAATTTTCACCCAAATAAACGCCACCAAGGCCGGCATAAAAGACATCCACAGCGCCATAGAAGAGGCAAAAACGGGCATGTCCTTCTACAGCAAACAGACGATACTATTTGTGGATGAAATCCACCGTTTCAATAAATCTCAGCAAGACGCGCTGCTGCCACATGTGGAAGACGGCACGGTAATTCTAATAGGCGCAACAACAGAGAACCCGTACTTTGAGGTAAACAACGCCCTCACATCCCGTTCTATGGTGTTCGAGCTGCGCCAGCTTTCCATTGAAAACATAACAACCCTACTAAACCGTGCGATAGCAGACAAAGACCGGGGGCTGGGTTACCTGCAAATAGAAGCAGACCCAAGCGCCCTAGACTTCCTGGCAGATATGGCCGGGGGCGACGCCCGCGCCGCCCTAAACGCCCTAGAACTAGCCGCCCAAACCACTGCACCAGAACCCGTCACAAACATAATAAAACTAACCCCAGAAGTAGTGGCAGAATGTATCCAAAAAAAGACAATCCTATACGACAAAAACGGCGACAAGCATTACGACACAATCTCCGCCTTCATAAAAAGCATGCGCGGGTCAGACCCAGACGCCGCCCTATACTACCTAGCCAGGATGCTACAAGCCGGCGAAGACCCAAAATTTATAGCCCGGCGCATAATAATAAGTGCCTCTGAAGACGTAGGCAATGCAGACCCACACGCCCTGCAAGTGGCCGTGGCCGCCGCAGAAGCCGTAAAATTTATAGGCCTGCCAGAAGGCCGCATAGCCCTAGCCCAAGCAGTAACCTACATCGCATGCGCCCCCAAAAGCAACGCCGCCTATCTAGCCATAGGCGAAGCCCTAAACGACGCCGCCAGCATAACAATAAAAACCATCCCACCCTACCTACAAGATTCCAGCTACAAAGGCGCAAAAAAACTAGGCCGCGGCCTAGGCTACAAATACCCACATGACCACCCCGGCCACTACGTAACCCAACAGTACCTGCCAGACGAATTAAAACACCGAACCTACTACCGCCCTACAGAAAACGGCGTGGAAAAAAAGATAGGTGACGCTCTAAAGAAATTACGGCCAGATAGGGAATACTAGGGCATTGGGGGCCTCTCCCACTCCACAAACATTTCATAAGGTTAGTGGGGGTGTCGTGAGCAAAATCTCTGACGGTCTTAAACAAAAGGAGATGATACATGTGATTACTACTAACATGCACGAGCTTTACAAGATTGTTAATGGTGAACATGCTGACCCGCATTTTGTGCTTGGTATGCACGATGTTGAGCTAGACAAGGGTGTGCATACGGTGGTTCGCGTGTTTAATCCTGATGCGGCTAAGGTGGAGGTGCTTGCCCCGGCAAAGGGTAAAGCCAAGGCCAAGTCGCATGAAATGCAGCTGGAACATAGTATGGGATTTTTTACAGTAGTGATGCCTAAGCAGGCACATTATCGGTACAAATTGCGTTTTACTGGGCATGATGGTGCAGTTTGGGAGGCTTGGGATTCTTATACCTTTGCACCTGTGCTAAGCGAGCTGGACTTGCATCTGTTTGGCCAGGGTACACATTACGAAATTTATAATAAGCTTGGCGCGACCCCTATGGCCATAGACGGCATTGAAGGGGTTCTTTTTGCGGTGTGGGCGCCAAATGCGGCGCGCATAAGCGTGGTGGGGGATTTTAACGGCTGGAACGGCTTGCGCCACCCCATGCGCCACCTTGGCACATCTGGCATTTGGGAAATTTTTGTGCCGGGCTTGCAGAATTATGATAAATATAAATTCGAGATAAAATCACATACGGGGCAGTTTTTCTCAAAATCAGACCCATATGCGTTTTTCGCAGAGCTTCGCCCAAGCACCTCGTCCATGGTGTTTGATATCGAGGGTTATGAATGGAACGACAGCAAATGGATGAAATCGCGGGACAAAAAGAGCCCACTAGACGGCCCTGTAAATATCTACGAGCTACACCCAGGCAGCTGGCGGCGCGTGGCAGAAGAAGGCTACCGCTTCCAAAGCTGGCCAGAGCTTACCGCAGAGCTGATTCCATATGTAAAGGAAATGGGCTACACGCATATAGAGCTGATGCCCATTGCAGAGTTCCCATTCGACGGCTCTTGGGGGTATCAAGTTACTGGTTATTATGCCGCCACCAGCCGCTTTGGCAACCCTCATGAATTTATGGCATTTGTGGATGCCTGCCATCAAAACGGCATAGGTGTGATAATGGACTGGGTGCCTGCCCATTTCCCCAAAGATGCCCATGGCCTGGCCAGTTTTGACGGCACGCATTTATACGAACATCAAGACCCACGCCTTGGCGAACACCCAGACTGGGGCACGCTTATTTTCAATTATGGCCGCAGCGAAGTGAAAAACTTCCTGATAGCCAATGCTCTTTTCTGGATAGAAAAATATCACCTAGACGGCCTGCGGGTAGATGCAGTGGCATCTATGCTGTACCTAGATTACGGCAAAAAGCATGGCCAGTGGGTTCCCAACAAGTACGGCGGCCGGGAAAACCTAGACGCAGTAGAGTTCATGAAACATATGAACTCCATAGTAAATGGCAAGCACCCCAATGTGCTTATGATTGCAGAGGAATCCACAGCCTGGGCGGGCGTGACCAGCCCCGCCGAACACGGCGGCCTGGGCTTTAGCCTAAAATGGAACATGGGCTGGATGAACGACTTCCTATCATACATGGCCAAAGACAGTATCTACCGCAAGCATCACCACCACGACCTCACATTTAGCATGATATACGCCTATTCCGAGCGGTACATTTTGGTGCTAAGCCACGACGAAGTAGTGCATGGCAAAGGCTCGTTGGTTAACAAAATGCCCGGCGATACCTGGCAAAAATTAGCCAACCTACGTGCCGCATACGGCTTCATGATGGGCCACCCAGGCAAAAAGTTGCTGTTTATGGGTGGCGAGTTTGCCCAGTTTGAAGAATGGAGCGAGGCCCGCACCATAGAATGGCATCTGCTAGACGAATACGAGCATCACCGCCAAATGCAAGCCTTCGTAAAGGACCTAAACCACCTGTACCTAAACGAAGCCGCCCTATGGCAAAAAGACTTTGCCAGCGATGGCTTCCAATGGATAAGCAGCCAAGACAACCAGCGCAGCATAGTAAGCTTCTACCGGGTGGCCGAGAAAAAACGCCGTAGCAAAGCAGACCAAGCCGAAAAAGGCAGCAAATACGAATACCTGGTTTTTGCCTGCAACTTCACCCCCTGCCCGCACCTAGACTACCGTATAGGCCTGCCAGTACAAGGCGAATATGTAGAAATTCTGAACAGCGACAACGAAAAATACGGCGGCAGCGGCATAATCAACCCCGACAAACTAACAGCCCAAGAGCATCTATGCGACGGCCGCGAACTGAGCGCGCCAATAAAGCTACCTCCGCTGGGTGTGGTTGTGCTGAAATGCGTGGTTGGATAGGGCGGAAGTAAAACCTACAAAATGGATTGTGTATAGTGAAACAAATGAAAAACGGTCTCACCCAAGCAGCATTTGAAACGCCGAGATAAGGCAGTTCAGGTGCAGTTTGGGCGAGACCGTTTCTCATTTATTTCATTATGTAATCTGACCGGCTACCATAATCCAGAAATAAAAAATCCAGTTGGTCGGATTTTCCGACCAACTGGATTTTGAAAATTACATCACTCATACCGCAGCGCTTCAATAGGGTCTAGCTTCGCAGCCCGGTTGGCGGGATATATGCCAAAGAAAACGCCTATGGCCATGGAGAACAACATGCTACCCACAATCACTCCAGGTGAAATCACCAGCGGTACGCCAAAGAGATTGGCTGCCAGGCCACCAATTACCACCCCTAGTATCATGCCGATAATGCCGCCGCAAAGAGCTACAATTAGTGATTCTATTACAAACTGGAAGCGAATATGGTAGTTTTTAGCACCAAGGGCTTTTCTTGTGCCTATTTCGCGGGTGCGTTCTGTCACGCTTACTAGCATGATGTTCATAACGCCTATGCCGCCCACCAGTAAGGATATGCCAGCTATGAAGGCGATAGCTAGGGATATAGAGCTCATCATCACGGCTATGGTGTCTAGCAGCGAGGCCATGTTCATACTGCTGGCGCGCCAGAACTCGTTGTTTTCGTACAAGATATCGAAGAAGGCTTGGATTTCGTCTGTGAGGTCGTGTACGTTGCGGTGTGGCGCAGCAACTATGGTGATAGATTGCCAGCGGTCGCGGTGAAGGATACCATGGCTGGCAGTGGTGAGCGGGATGTATAAGTTTGTGGGGGCGTTATCGTGGCCGGGCGGGCCTACTTGCACAAAGCCAGATTGCTGGGCAATGGTGTACACCCCTATGATGGTGTATATTTCAATAGAATTGTGCAAAAACAGCCGCACCTGCTGGCCAATGGGGTCTACATAATCTGGGAACATACGCGCTACAAGGCTGTCTGAAACCACGGCTACCATTGCGTTTTGTGCAAGGTCTTCGTTGTCTATAAGGCGGCCGTCGGTTAGTATCATATTGCCCATGCCCATCATGCCGCCGCCAGATGCGAAATAATCTGGATTTGCGCCTATTGCATGTACATTTGCGTAAAGCTCTAGGTCGCGCACTTGTACGCTATTGGCCAAGGTGCGGCTAAGGGCAATGCCAAGAATATCTTCGCCAAAATAATGGCGCATGTCTTCTATCATTTGGTCCGATATTAAATCTTCTGGGGTTGGGCGGCGGCCTGTGATAGACCACGAGCCCATGAGGGCAAACTCGTCTTGCTCGTCATTGTCTGGGTCGCGCTCTGTGATGCCCACCATTATATTGTCTGCGCCAAGCATGGCCAATTCGTCTGAAACAGTGGCAGATAGCGCATCACCTATTATCATGATAGCGATGATAGACATGATACCAATGATAATGCCAAGCATAGTAAGCAGCGCGCGCATTTTATTGGCCACTAGAGATTGCAATGCCAGGCCGATATTCTCAAGTATCATACGCACACCTCCGCAGCAGTATCCGGCCGCGAGGCGTGCATGGAAGCTTCTCCTGCATTTTCGCGGGATTGCCCGCCCGGCGAGGGCGTATCTGAGATTATTTGGCCGTCGCTTAGGGTTATTATGCGGTCTGTTTGTTGGGCTAGTTCGGGGTTGTGGGTGATTATTATTACGGTCTTTTTTTGTTGGCGGTTTATTTTGGTGAAGATGTCCATAACCAGGTCGCCTGTTTTGCTGTCTAATGCGCCGGTGGGTTCGTCTGCTAGTATGATGGCGGGGTCGTTTATAAGGCTACGGGCTATGGCTACGCGCTGCTTTTGGCCGCCGGAGAGTTCGTTGGGCATATGGTCCATGCGGTCGTCCATTTCTACTAGCTTTAGCAGCTCTTTGGCTTTTTTGTAGCGCTTGCGCTTGGAGACACCCATGTAAAACAGTGGCAGAGCTACGTTTGACAAAGCCGTAGTGCGCGGGATTAAGTTAAAGGTTTGGAATACGAAACCTATCTTCTGGTTGCGTATTTCGGATAGCTGGCCATCTTTCATTTTGGCTACTTCTACGCCGGCTAGGGTGTAGTCGCCTTCTGTGGGGCGGTCTAATGCGCCCATGATGTTCATAAGGGTGCTTTTGCCGCTGCCGGATTGGCCTACTATGGCCACAAATTCGCCCTCGGCTATTTTTATATTTAAGCCTTTAAGCACGGTTAGTTCGTTTGGCTCGCCTATGAAGTATTTTTTTACGATATTGGTTAGCTCTAGCATGTTTACCCCCTAGCATCTGCCGCCCTGGCGAAGATGTTTAGCCCCGGGTTTAGGCCGCTGCCATAGACTTCTGCATGGGTGGAGGTGCGTAGGCCAACGGAAACCGGGATGGGCAGGATTTCGTATTCATATTCCCCGGGGATGCGGGTGTATACATTGCCAGCGGGGGAAATGGCGGAAAGTGGCACACTGAAAACATCATGCCTGTAGTCTGTAACTACATTTATGAAGGCATTCATGCCAATGCGAACGTCTTGATCTGCGGTGTCTATGGCGGCACGGATTTCAAATTCTACGCTGGTGGAGCCTGCTGGGGATACGGCACGGGGTGAGATAAAGGTGATTTCTGCGCCATAAACACGGTCCCCTGTTACCTCTGTGGTAATGAGGGCGGGCAGGCCAAGGCTAACCTCACTAAGGCTGTGTTCACGGATGTTGGCTGCTACGTACAGGTTATCCACATCTTCTATGATTAGCAGCACACCGCTGGCAGCCGCGCCAACGGATGTGTTAATTTGGGTAACAACGCCGCTGATTGGGGCTTTAATTTGGCCTTCTGGCAGCATGTTTTGCAGGCGCTGCAGGTTGGCGGTTTGCATCTGTATATTTGTACCAGATGTAGCCGGGCGTGCTTCGGCCTGAGCTAGGGTTTCTTGTGCGCTGCGCAGGCCTATTTCTGCCGTAGCTATTTGAGCTTGTATATCTGTGATGCTGCGCTCTAAGGCAGTTACTATATCTTGCCGGGCTGTGGTGTAATCTTCGCTGGCGCGGTATAGGTCGCTGGCGGCGCGCTCGCTGGCGCGACGGGCGTCTTGCAGGTTGTTGGAGGCTAATGTAAGGCGATCGCTGGCTAGGGTTTCTGCATTGCGGCGGGCGCGGGCCAGGTCGCTATGGGCGCGGTCGTAGTTGCGCTGTGCGTCTTCTACTGCGTTTTGGGCGTTATTATAGCGGGTTTCTGCCGCGGTGATTGCGCGGCTGCGGAGGTCTTCGGCGTTGTCTATATGGTTGCGCCTTGCGGTGGTAAGGTTGTTGCGGGCGCGCTCTAGGGCGGCCTCGGCATCTTCTGTTGCACGGCGGGCATTTTCATGCTGGGTGCGGGCGGTGTCTATGGCTGTTTGTGCGGCCTGCTGGGTTTCTGGCGAGGCAAAGCTAAGGTTCCATTGATGCCAGGCCTCGAAGTATCGATGTGAGGCTGTGGCCTCATCGTTGCGGCGGCGGTCCAGGTTGGTTTCTGCGTCTGTTATGGCGTTTTGCAGGGCGGTTTCGTCTAGGCGGTCTGCGGCGTTGCGGCGTTCTTCGTCTAGGTCTTCTGCGGCGTCTGCCAGGTCTGATTGGCGGCGCTGTAGGTTGATTCTACTGTCGTTGATTCTATTTTGAAAGTCATAATCGTCGAAGTCGTATATTGCCTCGAATAAATCTGCCTCAGCAGTTTGAAAATCTTCGGTTCTTCTGGCCAGGTTAAGCTCGGTGTCTGCCACCACGCGCTCTAGCATATAGGTGTCGAAAGGGGTATTTAGTTCTTCTATTGCATCTGCCAGGTCTGCCCTAGCGTTGGATAGGGCTAGGTTGTTGCGCTCTAAAGTGGCCCGGGCAGATTCCACATTGGTGCGGGCGTTGGTGATGGCGTTGGCGTTGTTGCGCTCTTCTTCAGAGGTGGTGCGCTGGGCGTTTATAAGGCTAAGCTCGGTTTGCACTATGTCGTTTTCTATATGCGACATGTCTAGCCTAATGATTAAATCCCCGGCTTCCACCCTGTCGCCTACATCTACAAGAATCTCTTGCACCGGGCGGGTTTGGGTAGAAAACACATGCTGAGTCTCTGCGCTGCGAACCACCCCAGATGCAGATAACATGCGAGAAAGCTCTGTATGTTCCAATGTAACCATCTGTGGCGAGAAAGCCGTGACTGTGCTATCGCCGCCGCCTATAAATGTTTGCGCCAAAAACAAGCCCGCACCCACCAACAAAACGGTTATGATTAAAGGCGTCAGCCATTTTCTTTTCTTTTTTTGCATTTTTTGCCTCCTATGAATTGCAGACTAACCCAGCTATTCTATATTATGTGCGGGTTAATGTCTATATTTTTAATGCAGCTATTTTGTGGGAAAAGCATAAATGCGCTTTGCCTCCACTGTAATATACGGTGGCTGCGGCAGAAAGTTTGATGACATTAGAGTTCTTCTGAAATTGCAAGGGATTGAAAATGTAACTTTTCCGAAATCCACTACGGGGATTTCGGAAGAAGTCTATTGTATATTGTCGCGAGATTAAAATGGGTTCATTTTTTGTGAAGATGGCTTTTGAGTTTAACTAACTCGACTTTTTGGCCAGCTGAGAAATTTGGCGATGGCGAGTTTTATTTTCAGTTGGTCGGAATTTCCGACCAACTGAAAATAAAACCGGCCAGAAAACCCTTCGCGGGGCTATACATAGCCACCACCTAAAACCCTTGTGAGCCGCTAAAACACGGCGGTTTTTAGATTCTCGTCTTGCGAGAAAATTTCCCGTGTTCTATATGGGATTTTTTTGGCGGAGCGGCTATATTTATACAAGCCGCCCACAGCCCTTGAATTTTGTGGGAAGTTAGTATTTATCCATGAAACATCTGCCACATTTAACCATAAACGCCTTGACACTGGCTTTTTATCTAGCTATACTAACCAAAGCCTGTGCTAGTTGGGGAAGTAGCGGCTCCTTGTAACTTGCAATCCGCTATAGCAAGAATGATGCCTTCCGGAGGCTCCTCTGTTTTGAAGCCTGCCCATGGAAAGTAGTGTTGACAGCCAAGTCCTGCGCAATGGACACTTGTGAACCGTGTCAGGTCAGGAATGAAGCAGCACTAAGCAAGCCCGTTCATGTGCCGCGGGGCAGCTTGGCTCGAGCCAACTACCATGGTTACGTTCAGGGCGGAATGTCGATGGAAGGCGCATAGGCTTTTTGAAAAAAGCAAAGCGAGAAAACCATAGGGGAAGTTGCCCCTAGAACTACAGCATGCGCGCACAGCGCGCACCCGCAACGCAGTGAGGAAATGGAGCTTGGCTTCGCCAAGCGTAATGGCGGGGTGTAGGGGCAGCGCCCCTACTTTAATCAAGGAAATGGAGCTTGGCTTCGCCAAGCGTAACGGCAGGGTGTGGGGGCAGCGCCCCTACTTCAATGGAGGTTTATAATGTCAGATACAGCCCTGGTAAGTTGCGGTGGGCTGGTTATACATCGGAATAAGGTGCTGCTTTTATTTAAGAACCGAAACGGGCGGTACAAAGGGTGGGTGCTGCCAAAGGGCAGCCTAGAACCCGGTGAAACACTAGAAGAAGCCGCATTACGGGAAGTTAAGGAAGAGGGCGGAGTAGAAGCCCAACTTCAAAAATATTTAGGCAAAACGCAATATTCATTCAAAGATATACCGGGGCAAACCGGCATAGTAACAAAAACCGTGCATTGGTACCTAATGGGCGCAGATTCCTTCCATTGCAAGCCCCAGGCAGAAGAATTTTTTGCAGATGCGGGCTTCTACAAGCAGCACGAGGCCCAATATCTATTAAAATACGACGACGAACGGCGCATGATGCGCGCTGCGTTTATAGAACGTGACAGAATGAGACATTCTGAGAAAAAACAGAAGAAGGGATGAAAAAAATGAACAAAATATCCGAATGGAGACTGGCAAGAAAACTGCAAGCAAGCGGCAGGCGCGGCATAATAGTAGGCCTAGCGATAGCAGCCTTAGTATGCCTAATTATCGCAATAGTAATCATAAAAATGAAATGGATAAAAACCCATTTTGGCTGCTGCAGCATGCTAGAAGACGACTTCGTAGATGACGACTGCTGCGAAGAAGGCTGCGATTTCGACGGCGAAGGTGATTTTGAATAAAGATAGGACCGTGGGCTTCGCCCACACCCACTTCTTTTTTTGAAAAAAAAGAAGCAAAAAAACTTTAACATTGAAATTTATTAAGCGAAGCTTTGGCAAAGCTATAGGCCGTAAGAATGTGGTTTTCATTCTTGCGGCCTATTGCTTTGCCCCCAGCCAAGATGCAGTAAAGCCAACAAGGATAAAGTTTTTTGCCCCTCTTTTTTTCAAAAAAGAGGGTGGGTGTGGGCGAAGCCCACGGTTTTAATTCCAATCCACTTATGCTATAATCACAGGAAAACGCAAAGGGAGGTATTTTATGTACGATTTCAATACTGTGCAACAGGCAGACCCGGCGCTGGCCGATGTTATTATGCAAGAGCTTGCCAGGCAGCGAGCAAATATTGAACTTATCGCTAGTGAGAACTTTGTTAGCCCTGCGGTTATGGCTGCTATGGGGTCTTATCTTACCAATAAGTATGCAGAGGGTTACCCTGGCAAGCGTTATTATGGCGGTTGCGAAAAGGTGGACTTGGCAGAGCAGCTGGCCATTGATAGGGCTAAGGAGATGTTTAGCGCAGAACATGCTAATGTACAGGCGCATTCTGGCGCCCAGGCCAATCTGGCGGTTTATTATGCATGTTTGCAGCCTCATGACACTATCATGGGCATGAACTTATCACATGGCGGGCATTTGACACATGGCAGCCCTGTTACTATTTCTGGCACGTATTATAAAGTTGTACCCTATGGCGTGCGCCAAGACACAGGGCTAATTGACTACGACGAAATGCGCGACATCGCCCTAAAGAACCGCCCCAAAATGATTGTATGCGGCGCAAGTGCCTTCCCAAGAATGATAGACTTTGCCAAAATCCGCGAAATAGCAGACGAGATTGGCGCATATGTAATGGCAGACGTAGCGCATATTGCAGGGCTAATTGTTACCGGCTACCACCAAAACTCTGTGCCATACGCGCATTTTACTACCTCCACTACACACAAAACCCTACGCGGCCCACGCGGCGGCCTAATCCTATGCAATGAAGAACTAGCACCAATGCTAGACAAAGCGCTGTTCCCAGGCATCCAGGGCGGGCCACTTATGCATGTAATCGCCGCCAAGGCAGTGGCATTCAAAGAAGCCCTGCAAGGCGATTTCAAGGTGTACATGGGTCAAGTGCTTGCCAACGCAAAAGCCCTAGCCGCAGCCCTTATGGAACATGGCTTTAACCTAGTTTCCGGCGGCACAGACAACCACCTGATGCTAGTAGACCTACAAAACATGGGTATGTCTGGCAAAAAAGCCGAACGCCTACTAGATGAAATTGGCATAACCTGCAACAAAAACACAATCCCATTCGACCCCAAAAGCCCATTCATCACCAGCGGAATCCGCCTAGGCACCCCAGCTATGACCACCCGCGGCATGAAAGAGCCCGAAATGCAACGCATCGCAGACGCAATAGCCCTAGTAATAAAAGATAAAGACATGGAAAAAGCAAGCGACCTAGTGAAAGATATCGTTGCTGGTTTCCCGCTGTATTAAGAATAATACCGCCCGGCACGACCTGCCACCCGGTTTCATCGGGTTACATTTGAAAAAGCGTGGCAAAAACTTTGGCATTGGAATGGAAGTTTTATTCCAATGCTAAAGTCTTTGTACGCTATGGATACATATATTTGTGTTATAGGCAAGCAAAGGAGGTATTTGACAATGATATACCTAGACCATGCCTCTGCCACATTGGCAAACCCGGCAGCTTTAGCCGAGTTTGCTCGTGTGGAATCCACAATCCCGGCCAACCCGCTGTCTGCACATGATGCGGGGCGTGAGGCTGCCGATTTGCTTGCCCGCGCCACAGATGGCATCGCCAGCTTGCTAAACATCGCCCCGGCAGGGATAATCCACACTTCTGGCGCAAGCGAGGCCAACAACCTAGCTATCAAGGGCATAACCCAGGCGTACAAGCATATTGGCCGCCATATTCTTTCTACCTGCCTAGAACATCCCTCTGTAAGCGGGGTGTTGGCGGCATTGCAGGAAGATGGCTGCGAAATCGAGCTTGTAAAAATCCTGCCCACAGGCCAGATAGACCTAGCCGCCCTAGAAGCCGCCATCCGGCCAGACACTGTTTTGCTGTGCGTAAGCGCCGTAGACAGTGAGCTTGGCGTAATTCAGCCTATAGACGCTATCTGCAAGATTTTGCAAAGCCACCCTAATTGCCATCTTCATATAGATGCGGCCCAGGCTGCCGGGAAAATCCCATTGGATTTAACCGCTGCGGCTACAGCCAGCATATCTGCACATAAATTCCACGGGCTTGCCGGGGCTGGCATCTTGTACAAACGCGAGGGCGTAGTGCTTGCCCCGTTAATCCACGGCGGCAGAAGCAGCAGCATATACCGCAGCGGCACGCCCGCCGTGGGCCTGGCCGCCGCCACACATACAGCCCTAGAAATCGCCTACGCCAACATGGCCGAAGATTATCAAAAAGTAGCCGCCTTAAAAAGCCACATAACCGCCGCCATGGCTAAGTATCCCCTTGCCCGTATAAATAGCCCTCCAGGCGGTAGCCCATATATATTGAACATAAGCGTAAGCGGCGTGAAGGCTCAAGCCTTCCAGGCCGCGCTAAATAACCATGGCGTGATGGTTTCCACAAAATCTGCCTGCGCCACAGACAACCTCCCCTCCCGCCCAGTGATGGCCGTAACGCCCGACAGCAGCCTAAAAAAGAAAAACGCCCTATCTTCCTGGCGGGTTAGCCTAAGCGGCCAAACCACCATGGCAGAAATTGAGGGTTTTTTGTGTGCATTTGACGCATGTTATGAGGAATTGGCGGAGGCGACTAAATGAAAACAGCAGATTACCTGGCGCAGCTGGAAAAAACCAACCAGCAGGGAAAGTACAAGGATTCCTGGGATTCTATGCATGGCCGCCAGATGCCAAGCTGGATGTATGATGGCAAGTTCGGCATTTTTATTCATTGGGGGTTATATTCAATCCCTGCTTTTGCCAATGAATGGTACTCCCGAAACATGTACATTCAAGGAACGCCCGAGTACAAGCATCATATAAAAACCTACGGCCCCCATAAAGATTTCGGTTTTAAAGATTTTATACCCATGTTCACCGCGCCAAAATTTGACCCGGAAGAATGGGCTAATTTATTTGCCAACGCGGGGGCAAAGTATTGCATACCCGTGGCAGAGCATCACGATGGCTTCCAAATGTACAAAAGCGAGCTGTCTGGCTGGAATGCTTATGAAATGGGGCCAAGGCGTGATGTGTTGGGTGAACTGAACGCCGCGCTAAATGCTAAGGGCATAATAAATGGGCTATCCAACCATCGTGTAGAGCATTGGTTTTTTATGGGGCATGGCAAGCAGTTTGACAGCGATGTAAAAGAACCCATGGCATGTGGGGATTTTTACTGGCCTGCAATGCCAGAGCCGCATCACCATGATTTATTTAGCCCCGCGCCCAGCGCGGAGTTTATGGAAGATTGGCTTGCCCGCTGCTGCGAGCTGGTGGATAAATACCAGCCAAAACAATTTTATTTCGACTGGTGGATTCAGCATAGCGCGGTAAAGCCTTACCTGAAGAAATTCGCGGCATACTATTATAATCGCGCAGAAGAATGGGGCGAAGAGGTTACTATCTGCTACAAGCATGATGCATTCCCCCTGGGCACGGCAACTGTTGATATCGAGCGTGGGAAATTTGCAGAGATGCAGCCTTTCCGCTGGCAAACAGACACGCCCATCGCCCGTAATTCTTGGTGCTGGACGGAGAATAATAGCTTCAAACCCGCAAAAGAGCTAATATGCGAGCTAGTTGACATAGTCAGCAAAAATGGCGTGCTGCTGCTGAATGTGGGGCCAAAACCAGACGGCAGCATATCTGACCAGGATGCCAATGTGCTGCGCGGCATGGGAAAATGGCTGGAGATAAACGGCGAGGCGATTTACGGCACAGGCATATGGCGCAAATTTGGTGAAGGGCCAACCCTGCAAAAGGAAGGGCAGTTTACAGACGGGGAAAGTACGGCCTTTACAGCCCAGGATATTCGCTTTACCGTAAAGGGCGGCAGCCTGTATTCCACCGTGCTGGAATGGCCTGCCGATGGCCATGTAACCATAAAATCCCTGGGCAAGCATGATTCGCATAATCTGCCGATATTCCATGGGATTATCAAAGATGTTTCCATTTTGGGGCAGGGCAGCCCCACATGGGCAAGAGACGACGCGGGGCTGCATGTGAAAGGCCGCCCAAGCCATGATAATATGCCTGTTGTAATAAAAATCACCGTAGATTAAAACCTTCACGGAGGCGAAAATGAAGGAATTATCACAAATCCAAAACATAGAGCGCAGCGTACACAAAAAATTTCGTAAAACTATATGGCGGCCGTTTATTGCTGGGGTGAAGCGCTACCAGCTTATAAACCCTGGTGACAAAATTGCGGTATGCATTTCTGGCGGGAAGGATTCTATGCTGCTGGCTAAGCTGATGCAGCAGCTGCACCGCCATAGCCAGTTTGAATTCGAGCTAAAATTTATAGTAATGGATCCTGGTTACAACGAAATAAACCGCCAGAAAGTAATATCCAATGCGGCACTGCTGGAAATACCAATAGAAATATTCAATTCCAATATATTTGATGTGGTAACTGCTACAGACCGCTCGCCATGTTACCTTTGCGCCCGCATGCGCAGGGGCTTTTTGTATGCCCATGCCAAGAAAACAGGCTGCAACAAGATAGCCCTAGGCCATCATTTTAGCGATGTGGTGGAGACTACGCTAATGGGGATGCTGTTTGGCGCGCAGATTCAAACTATGATGCCAAAGCTAAAATCCAAAAACTTCCCAGGCATGGAGCTAATCCGCCCCATGTATTGCGTGCCAGAGGAACAAATACTAGCCTGGAAGAACTATAATGAACTCACTTTCATACAATGCGCCTGCCCGCTGTCTGAGAATTGTAATATCCTAGATGCATCTGGTGGCGCATCTAAACGGCAAGAGACAAAGGCCTTGCTGAAGCAGCTAAAACGCGACAATAAAGATGTTGAAAATAATATTTTCAAAAGTATCCACATGGTGAATTTAGAGACTGTGATTGGGTATAAAAAGGACGGAGTAGAGACTAATTTTTTGGATATGTATTAGAGTTTCGTAAAAAAATTTTAACGAAAATTACAAAAACGTGATTATACAAGGGTTTTATGGCTGTGTACATGTGCAAAAACGGGTTTTTTGCACAAAAAATGGTACCATACGGTACCATAATCAGGTCAAAATGGTACCGTATGGTACCACAAAAATAAAAAAATAAAGTTTTTTGCTTCTTTTTTCAAATGCAACCCGAAAGAAATCAGGCGGCAGGTCGTGCCGGGTTCGCGAAGCGAACCTTATGAAAAAAAGTGGAATTGTAGGGGCAAGGCCCCTACGGTTTTACACTATCAAGACTCGACCCTAGCCAAGAACGCTACCTTCCCTGGGGATTCACCTTTTATTAGGTATATTCCGTTTTCTTGGCGAGCGGTTATGGTTATTTGTTCGCCGGGTTGGGTTTCTCGTAGGAAGTTTAGTTGGAGGCGGGTTATGGTGGGGGCTGGTTCGCCGGTTAGGGGGTATAGGGCGTTGCCTATAAGGTCCCCGTATATGCTGTTGTTCATGTGTAGGTTTGTGTCTATGTCTGCATAGCGGGCGGTGTGTACGTGGCGGGAGAATTCATGGCCAAAATTTTCGGGCAGGTTAACTTTTTCTGGCTGGACACTTACATCAATTTCTGTGAAGGGCGGCAGCTGGGCGGGCAGGGCGCTGGGCTTTAGCACTTTGCGGGCGGCTATGTCGAAAAGTACCCATAGGCTGGCCCATTCCATAAGTTTTTCGCCGCTGGTGGCGTACATATCCCCTTTGCGAATAAATGTGCCGCGGGAGATTTCTGCCGGCCATGTGCGTATTGTTACTTCCTGGCCATGGGTTGGCATTTTATGGGCGGCCAGGCCAAAGCGCTGGACTACAAAGCTCATGTTTAGCGGGTGCAGCACATTGTAGCCCAGGTTTAAGTCGTTGATGTTATGTTCTGCGGCTATGTGTACCATTTTCAAAAGTGCGGAAAGTTTTAGCTGGCCGCGGTAGTCTAAATCATAATAATTTATGCGAGTTTTTCCTTCGTATAAGCTCATGGAGGCCTCCTTTGAATAAAATGACAATGGTTAGAATCTTGATTCCTATATTATGCATTATTTTTCTCGTGGTTGGCAATAGCTTTGCCAGCCGTGAACCGCGTGCAGGCCACGACGACGCCCATGCCATGCATGTGTACACTGCCCGGGTGATAGAGATTGTGGATGTGACATGGAACGAAGAAAACCCCTTCGATGATACTATCACCGTAATATTCCGGGCAGAAATAACCGGCCGGGGCAGCAGGCGCGGGCAGGTTGTGGCCGCCACGCAAACCTTTATCGGGCAGCTTGTTTTCCAGGACAACGCAGTGGAAATTGGCGACCGAATCATGCTTTATCATGATGATTTCAACGGACAGTTTATGTATAGCGGGCATGTTAGGCTGCATTTTGTGGTTATGCTGGGGCTGGTTTTCTTTGGGCTAATGCTGCTTTTTGCCAGGGCCAAGGGGCTTAATGCTATGCTTGCCCTTGGGTTTATATGCGCGGCGATTTTTTTCGTTATGGTTCCGGCGGTTCTTGCTGGCCGGAATATTTATGTGATTACGCTGATAATATGCGCCTATGCCATACTTTCTACGCTACCCATGGTGATTGGCCTTAACAAAAAGGCCTACGCTGCCATGCTGGGCTGCGCCGGTGGCGTGGCTTTGGCAGCAATACTGTTTTTTACCATGGCGCATATTGCCCAGCTTACAGGCTTTGTAGACCACGACGCCACCTGGCTAACCATGCTGGACAACCCCATAGATCTACGTGGAATCCTATTTGCCGGGGTTGTGTTAGGGGCGCTTGGGGCGATTATGGATGTGGCTTTAAGCATATCTTCAAGCCTATGGGAAGTGCGCCAAGCAGGAGAAAAGCTAGGCTTCCGGCGGTTGTTTGCCTCTGGCATGACCATCGGCCAAGATATGATGGGGACTATGCTTAACACGCTTATACTGGCGTATATTGGCAGCTCGTTATCTTGGATCATTTTAATTTCGGCCCATTCTACGTCGTTCACATTGCTGTTTAATGCAGAGCTTGTGATAGTAGAGCTGCTGCGAGCGCTAGTGGGCAGTATGGGTATGTTATTTGCGATTCCGCTAACGGCGGCGGTTTGCGGTTGGTGGTACGATAGGTGAAGACATGCACGTAATCGCAAGCATTTCCATAGACTGTACGGAATTACTCTAGTGAAATAAACGAGAAACAGTCTCGCCAGAGCGGCATCTGAAACGCCGAGACAAGGCGTCTCACGCGTTTTGTCGCGACAGGCGAGACCGATTTCGAATCATTTCACTATATAACCATAGGAGGCAGCCCATGGAAAATGTTAGCCCAATGACCTTCCCCTTCAACAACAGCGTAGTAAGCCGCCAGCAATTTGACCAGCATATGACGCTTTACAAAGGATATGTATCCAAAACCAACGAGATAACAAAGGTACTAACCACCCAGCCAGAATACGACACAGCCAATGCCACAGCAGGCCATTATCGCGGCTGGAAAAAGGGCGAAACCTACGCCATAAACGGCATGATTCTGCACGAGTTATACTTCCAAAACCTAGGCGCAGAACCATCCCAACCAGGCCCGCACACCCTAGCCCTAATGGACAAATATTTTGGCGGCAAAGACAACTGGCAAAAAGACTTTATAGCCTGCGCCACATCTGCCCGTGGCTGGTGCATACTGGCCTACGAACAGCGCACCAGCACCTGCCGAAACATCCTGCTAGACAGCCACGATGATGGCCAAATAGCCACCGCCTACCCGATTATAGTGCTGGATATGTATGAACATGCCTATTTCACTGACTATGGCACAGATAAGGCAACGTATATTGCCCGCTTTATAGCAAACATTCCATGGGACGTAATAGAAAGGCGCGCGGCTGCGGTAGCGTGAGGCTGCCTGGGTATAGCCCCTAGCGGCTTTATAGCAAAATAAATGAGAAACAGTCTCGCCAAAGCGACGCCTGAAACGCCGAGAGAAGGCGTTTCAGGCGTTTTTGCCGCCACAGGCGAGACTGATTTCAAATTGTTTCACTATAACTGGTTTTTCCATTTCCCATTTGCGAAAATACGAAGCGAAACTACAGTAAGTTGAGCCGAAAATCACCGATGGCCTTGATACTAAACACACATTTCCTTGTTCAATTTGCTTAATGCCTTCTTTTCGATTCTGGATACATAGATGCTGGCTTATTATAAATGAAAGCCCGCTTTGCTTCGGTTTGTGCGGTTATTGCCTTGTGCCGATTTTTGCAGATAGCATCTTGCTTATTGTAAATGCAAGGATGCCACTTCTTCGTTTGCGACTTCTGTGTCTTCGCCCGCGGTAGATTCGTGCAGGGTTTCGGCTATTTCCAGCTCCGAAAAGCGGAAGTGGACGTTTACTTCTTTGTCTTCGGACAGCGTGATTTTTTCAATCATGCTGACGGCAAGGTCACGGCTTATTTCTTCGGCTTCCAAGAATTTACGCACAAGTGCTTCCACTTCTTTTTTTCCGAAACCGTTATCCTTTGCCGCTTCATCTGGCTCATCGAATTCTGCCAACTTGTTTTGCAATTCGGCTTCTTCGGCTTTTAATCGCTTGTAAATCCGTTGGTAATCATCTTCCGCAATTAAATTGTCAAGTCTGTCATCATAAGCGCGGTCAATTTTGGATTTGATTCCCTCAATGCTGACCTTGATATTTGCAAGGCTGTCTTTTTGCCGTTTTTGTTGTGTAAGTATGGCTTGGTTTACTTCCGCAGTAATGTCATCCATGTCTAAGAGGGTAATATATCGGCGGCAAATTTCTTTTACTTTTTCCACAACGGCATCCGTCACCGTTTCCACCCGTATGCAATGGCAGGTACATACATCTTGCTTTGTAAACCGCTGATACGTGCGGCATACGAAGTACAGGGTTTCACGGTCGCCTGCAAGTTTACGCATGATTACCGCCAGTTGCTTGTCGCATTCATGGCAATACACTAGCCCCTTTAGCAGATATTCATGGGTGCGTTGCCTAAGTCTGTCACGGCTTTTTATGAGCAGACCCACTTTTTTGAAGGTGTTTCGTTCAACAAGGGCTTCATGTGTGCCTTCCACAATCAGCCAATCTTCCTTTGGCAAGCGAACGCATTTTTTGGATTTGTAGTTTACCTTTTTCATGCGCCGCTGTACCATGTTGCCGATGTACACCTCATGTTGCAACATTGCAGAGATTCGTTCTGTTGACCACAATCCTCGGTACGGGCTTACCCGTTCCTCTGAAAGTTTCACACGTTTATACGTTGCCGGAGTGGGGATTTTTGCCGCATTAAACATGGTGGCAATTTCACGTATTGATTTCCCCTGCGCCGCAAGCTCAAACATATAACGCACGTTGTCAGCCGCTGCCGGGTCAATCTCGAGGATGTTTTTATTTTCCTTGGACTGCATATAGCCGTAAGGGGCTCGCCAGCCGATGAATAAGCCTTTTTCTTGTTTGGCGTGTTTGGTTGCCTTTATTTTTTTTGATATGTCTTTCGCGTAGAGGTCGTTTAAAATTGCCTTGAACGGCGTGATATCATTATTACTGTTATCCGTACCTGTATCAATGCCGTCCAGCAGGGAAATATAGCGTACACCCATTTCCGGGAAGTAGCGTTCCATATAATGTCCCGTGCTGATATAGTCCCTTCCAAGCCTTGACATATCCTTCGTCACGACAAAATTTATCTTGCCGGACTCAATATCGACTATCATGCTCTCAAAACCCGGTCGTTTGTAATTTCCTCCAGAGAAGCCGTCGTCGATATACTCTCCAACCACCCTCAACCTTTCTCGCCTTGCATATTCCTTTAAGAGTGAAAGTTGGTTTGCAATACTTTCAGAGTTATCCAAGCCGGAATTGCCGTTCTTTTCCTCCTTTTTATCTTCTTTTGACAGTCTCGCATATAACGCAACGTTCCAGTTGTGCGGGTCGCTTATTTTTGGATACATATTGTACCTCCTAAATTTTGCGACCATCCATTTTTTATTGTTTCGCTTCGGATGTACTGTACAACTGCTTCACGCAAGATTTTTTCTATGTGTTCACCTTTTTGTTTAAAGTGGAGTTTAACCGAAACATCAATAGTTCTCGGTCTCCCGGCGGTTTTCATAGCGAAAGCCCCAATCATTATTATGGTAACTAATGCTTATGCATGGGCTTCCTGTTCTTTGCGTGTCCACATGATTTTGCGGAATATTAAGTTGTAAGCACTGCTCCACCTTACCGTAGAAATGGGCTTATTTCAAGTTAATGATTCTGGCATAATATTATGAAGCGATACAATTCACAAAGAGATGGATATTCAAACACCAAGCGGAAAACACGTGCAAAAAACTGAATGGACAACATTTTTACTTACAAGCCCGTGCATATCATTTATGCAACAGGGCTTTTTTTGCGCCTAATGAGGAGAGATTACGTGTCCAATAAATCCATTTTTGCGATTCGAGAGCCAAGCTGTGGATTGTAAAAAATCCGCTTGGTACAAACTGCACAACCAATTTCAACATCGCTGATTTATACGAAATTACGGTCAAATACCCAAAAATGTACAGGCGAACAAGCTAAAAAACAGCGATATTTTTTCGCAATACGCCGTTAATTTTCATAAAAAGGTCAGACGGACACGCTATTTTCGTGAAAATTCCATGCCGCTCGTAGCCAAGCCATCCAAGGCGGCACAGCTTGGCATAATAAAAATGATGGATGATTTCTATGAGTAATTATTCACTCGAACCAATCAAAATTTCCACAGATGAATTCCTTGGCGCGTTTTTCGATGCCGGGGACAATGTTTGCTTTCGCGTGTTCAGCGACAAACCAGGTAGTGCTTTTTCCGGGCTGAATCTGGATACAACACAGGGGCATTTTGATAAGCTTGCCGACAGCTTACATAAGCATAACGAGCAAAATCGTGGCATCTTCTTTGTGATTAATTTTGGTGGTCATGCAGATGCCAACATCAGACGAATAAATGTCCAATTCATGGAGAACGATAAACTTTCGCTGGAAGAACAACTCGCTGTGATTAAGGCGTTCCCCCTCGAACCTTCGCTGGTCGTAAAAAGCAAAAATTCTCTGCATACCTACTGACTCATAAAGGATGGTAAAGTTTCTGACTTTCGGCATATCCAGCAAGGGCTGGTTGCACAATTTGATGCCGACCCGAAATGCATAAACGAGAGCCGAGTGTTCAGATTGCCCGGTTTTAACCATTGTAAGGATGAGCCTTATTTGGTAGAATGTTTAAAATACAATCCCGAATTGAGATATTCCCAAGAGGAGTTGGAAAAGCATCTTCCCGTTGTTGTGGAAGAAAATGCACCGACCGTTATTTCCGCAGTGCAGGAGCGTGGCACACAAAAAGGGTTGATGCTTTGCGGCTTGCGCTGTAACTTCATTAAGCATTGCAAGAAAAATGCAAAAACACTGAGTGAGCCGGATTGGTACGCGATGATAACGAACCTCGCACTGTTTGAAGGCGGCGATGTGGCTATCCATAAACTGTCAAAGCCTTACCCGAAATATTCGTTCCAACAAACCCAAACCAAGATTAACCACTTTCACAAATCCGGTACAAAGCCCATGATGTGTGCGACTATCGCACAAAACGGTTTTGTCTGCCCAAGACACAAAGACGGAACGTGCAAAAGCAAATCCCCTGCTGGGTTGGCGTACTTTCCGCTCACTAAAGAGGAAATTCGCAAACGCCTCGATGCTTGCAGTGTTTCAAATAATCCGCTTGATGATATAGACACGGCGCGGCAGTTTATAAACGATTATTTGTACAATATCGACACCAACTTTGCCGATGCTTTTATAAATCACGAACTGAAAGCAAAATTCGGATTGAAAACCGCTGATGTTAAGCCTCTCATTTCCTGCCAAAAAGAAGCATACAGCGCGTTCTTCAAAAACCAACAGTCCAAACTGAACCGACAAGGTGAGGAATTCCCTTCTTGGTACGAAATCACCGAAAAAGGCGGCTTGCGCTTCATGCCCGGTATGTTGGCAGACCATTTGACAAGAAGCCGAATCTGCAAATGACCGCAAATCATACAGCAGAGTTTGTTCAAATATTCGACTATTCTCCGAAGCCGGATATCTTGAACAAGCAAATGAAATTATTTGGGAGTTTATGCAGAAATACAAGCGCAAACCTGCTTTTGTTGACGAGTTAAATAAAGGGCAAGTAAAGGAGTTTGCGGCATGAACATAAAAGCAGTAGCAATATTTAACGAAACCGGGTACACCGTTGACCGCATTATATTGAAGCCCGAAAAAAATATAGATGAAGCCTATCATGAGGGATTTTATAAAGATTTTACAGCGCATCCAAGCAAAGCCCTGTACGAACACGCATTTTTGGACAGAAGTGGTCATGAACCCTGTGTGCAATTTTTGCTGGACATTGCAAAAGCTACGATACGTGATATTTCCGGCAACCCGGATGTTAATATCACTCGCATTGCCCCCATGCCCAACACCGAGAAATTATTTCCGTTGCTACGACAAATGCCTTATGTAACAGGCTGTGAATTTGTAAACACAAACTGGCTAATGGCGGTATATTCCGAAATAGCCGCTGTTTTCAATGCCGACTTTGCAGATTATGCGGGTAGTTTAGAAGACTATTTCAAATCAAAAAATGACCGGCTTAATGTGGCAGGGCGCGTGTATTTTCATTTGGTAGAAAACAAAGATGAAAATTACCCCTTTGCATTTCTTGCTACATATTTTGATGGCGACAAAGAAAATGTGAAACACGTTCCGCTAAAAAATGCGATGGAAACCACAAAAAAAGAAAATCTACAGGAAAATTTACTTGGGCTTCTTTCTGCCGTAAGCCGCGCCGCCGACAGAAGCGAATTTTTGTCGGAGCTAATCGAAAGCGGAGAATTATTTTCGCCACTGCGCTTTAAGCCGGAGGAGGCATACACTTTTTTACGAGAAACCCCCGTTTACGAAGAGTGCGGTGTGGTTTGCCGTATTCCGAATTTTTGGAAAGCAAGACCGGGAGCGCGATTGAAAGCAAGTGTGGGAAGCAAAGAACCCGCCGTGCTGGGTTTGGATTCACTTATGGCGTTTTCGCCTTCCATTTACTTGGGTGATGAGGAATTTACCAAAGACGAAATAAAACAACTTTTAGCAGAAAGCCGGGGGCTTGCGTTCTTAAAGGGCAAATGGGTTGAAGTTGACCCGGAGAAATTACAGGCATTGTTAAAAGCATTTGATGAAATTGACGGCACAGAGCTTACACTTGCCGAGGCAATACGGATGCAGTCCGGCTTGATTACTTTGGATGGCGAAGCCGCTGATGAAATTGAAGTCACAAACGGGCAGTGGCTGGAAGAATTTAAATCAAAAATGTTAAACCCCAGCGAAATAAAAAAACAATCCGTGAAAAAAACTTTCAAAGCGACCTTGCGCGAATACCAGAACGCAGGATTTAATTGGCTTCATTTTATGCGTAGCGCAAAATTTGGTGCGCTTTTGGCAGATGATATGGGACTGGGAAAAACCATACAGATTCTTGCGCTGTTGGATTTTTTGCGAAAAGACAAGGTGAAGACTTTGTTGATTATCCCTGCATCCCTTATTTCCAATTGGCAAAAGGAATCGGAAAAATTCGCGCCGAAATTGAAACTGAAAATTCTGCACGGCGCGGAAAAGGACTTCAACATAGACGATGCGGATTTATTTATCACCACATATGGCATGACCCAGCGGTTGGAACAACTTACGGAAACAACTTGGGATTTACTGGTCTTAGACGAAGCTCAAGCTATAAAAAATCATAGCAACAAACAAACAACGGCGGTAAAAAATCTGCAAGCAAAAAGCAAAATCGCCATGACGGGTACTCCTGTGGAAAACAGATTGTCGGATTTATGGTCAATTTTCGATTTTCTTAACAAAGGCTTGCTTGGTTCGCAAAAAGAATTTAATAATTTCACCAAGGGATTAACGGGCGACAGGCAGGGCTACGAGAAACTGCGAAATGCTGTAAGTCCATTTATTCTGCGACGGCTTAAAACAGACAAAACCATCATAAGCGACTTGCCCGACAAAGCAGAAATCAAGCAGTACACCACCCTTACGAAAAAGCAAATCGCGCTTTATAATCAACTTGTGCAGGAGCTTGAAAAAGCCATGACGCTGGAAATGTCGGGCATACAGCGTAAGGGTATAATTTTAACCAGCATTATGAAGTTTAAGCAAATATGTAATCATCCCGACCAGTATCTGGATAATAAAGAGTTTGCTCCAAAACACAGCGGCAAGTTCGACACGTTAAACGACATTTGCGAAACCATACGGGACAAGCGAGAGCGGGTGCTAGTGTTTACGCAGTTTAAGGAAATGACTGCGCCTATTGCCGCATATTTGACAAAAATATTTGAGCGCGAAGGTCTAATCCTTCACGGTGGCACGACCGTAAAAAAGCGTGGCGAGCTTGTGGAACAGTTTAACGGCGCGGAATATGTGCCGTTTATGGTGCTGTCGTTAAAAGCGGGTGGCGTGGGGTTGAATTTAACCGCCGCAAACCATGTAATTCATTTTGACAGATGGTGGAATCCGGCTATTGAAAATCAAGCTACTGACCGTGCTTTCCGTATAGGTCAGCAAAAAAATGTGATTGTGCATAAATTCGTGACAACAGGCACAATTGAAGAAAAAATAGACGCTATCATCGAAGAAAAACAAAAGTTAGCCGGGGATGTTATCGGCGCGAAAAACGGCGAGAACTGGATAACCGAAATGACAAACGATGAACTGTTTAATATGTTGAGATTGGGGGTATAGCCATGTCGTGGTTTGGTTACGGCGAATATGTTTCCGTTGCGGAAAAGCGCAAGAAAGCCGAAAAGCAAATGGAAAAATTACGAAAAAAGAATAAAGACCTTGCCCCCGTTATCATCGAAGGACGAAAAATCGCAACAACTTGGTGGGGTTCTGCTTGGTGCAAAAACCTTGAATCTTACGCCGATTTCAGCAATCGCATAGGGCGTAGGCGGTCATATGTACGCAATGGATTTGTGGTGGACTTGCAAATAGACGAGGGCATTGTAATCGCCAAAGTCATGGGAAGTAG